>NZ_JBNXVP010000033.1:0-79964 GCF_050565645.1 Leptolyngbya sp. AN10 | reverse complement strand
CAATGATGCCGTCAAACTTGCGGGTCGGGGTCAACGTTTTCGACTCACTGAAGGGGCTTTTGACTCTTTTACCCTACCGCGTTCTCATGGCTTTGGATAGTCAAAAGTCATAATGAGAATTGCTGAGCAAATCCTCAACGAGTTGCACCTGCGCTTCTGTATTGCGAACGATCGTATCGAGCGCCTTTTCCAATGTGACTTCATCAAATCGGCGGGTTTGCAGAATTTTTGCCCAACCAGAGATCGAATTGAGCGGCGATCGCAGTTCATGGGCGACGACTGCCACAAACTCATCCTTACTCCGGTTCGCCGCTTCCGCTTCTGCCCGTGCTGCTTCTGTCTGAGCCAGCAATCGTTCGCGTTCCGCTTCCGCCAGTTTGCGATCCGTAACATCTACGGCTGCTAAAATTGCGTAACTCGGACGCGGAGAATTACTAGATCGATCAAAGAAAACCTGCTTCCGTACACTCAGCCAGCGCACTTCGCCGTTTTGCCACACCACGCGATGTTCACGCGCAAACCAGCCTTCTCCTGCGGGATCAAGCACTTGAGAAATGATGGCAAAGAGTTCCTCGCGCTCTTCGGAATGAAACGTGGCATGGACGCGATCGCGAGTGACAATTAGACCTTCTGAATCGATGCCATAGAGTGCTGCCGCTTCTGGGGACAGATCTACGGTGTTCGAGCGATAATCAAACTTAGCTAACGCAAAGCCTGCTACTTGCATTCCCAACTGTAGCCGTTCGCTAGATTCCTGTAAGCGTTGTTCAGCGTGTTTGCGTTCGGTAACGTCGATCGCTGCCAAAATTGCATAGTCTGGACGTGGAGTTTCACCAGATCGATCAAAGAAGACTTGTTTGCGAACTTGGAGCCAGCGCACTTCGCCGTTTTCCCACACTACGCGATGCTCACGGGCAAACCAGCCGGAACCTGTTGGAGAAATAACCTGCTGGATAATCTGCGCGAGTTCAGCACGATCGTCTGGGTGAAAGGTAGCATGGATACGATGGCGAGTCACGACGAGTTCATCCGGGAGAAGTCCGTATAACGTTGCCGCTTCAGGTGAGAGTTCAACGCTATTCGTTTTGTAGTCAAATTTCGCCAATGCCACCCCTGCAACTTGAATTCCGAGTTGCAATCGCTCCTCAGATTCCCGCAGGCGTTGTTGAGCCTGTCGGCGCTCGACTTCATGCTGAATCCGTTCAACTTCACTCCGCACACGATCGCTAATGTCCCGACCTTCAGGAATAATCAACACCACTTGCCCAGATTCATCGCACACAGGCTTGAGCGAGAAATCGATCACTGTGGTCGAATCGCCTGCCCCCAAGACTTCGACCTCATAGCGCACAAATTCACCTTGAGCCGCACGTGCGATCGCCTCTCGCAGTTGAGCTTGTGTTTCCGTAGAAATCGTCCACCACTTTGCTTCCCAGAAGGGGCGATTCAATACGTCCTCATACGTCAATCCACCAAAATCAAGCGCTGTTTGATTCGCTTCAATCAAAGTTCCATCCGGCGTGAGCAATCCCGTAAATTGATAAGTGGTATTAAAGATAGCGCGGTAGCGTTGTTCTCGTTCTTGGAGGGCAATTTCAGCTAATTTGCGATCGGTAATGTCTCGCCCCACTGCTTGCAATCCCACAAGCTGCCCATCGTCATCAAAGATGGCACGATTCGTCCACTGCTGCCACCCGATCTCACCCTCCGGTTTCAGAACCGGATGTTCATGTGTGATGATCGCATTCTCTGGTGTCACTGCACTCAGTTCATCAAGCTGCTCCTGTACGGCAGGACGATCGCGTTCTGGAACGAGAGTGAGAAAATTTTGCCCCATTAATTGATCGGGCGTTGAGCCAAAGTAGCGACTGTAGGCTTGATTAACAAAGGTGAGAGTGCCTTCGGGCGTGAATCGACAGATCAGTTCCGTCTGGTCTTCCACGATCGCTCGATACCGTTCTTCGCTCTGTCGTAACTGAAGCCGCAATCGCGTATTCTCGATCGCGCTTCGCAGAGTTAGTTGCAACAGTTCCGGTGTCAGACGCTGTTTTACCAGGTAGTCTTCAGCGCCCAATTTGATCGCTTGAACCGCTACCGTTTCATCGCCGCGCCCGGAGATCATTACGACGGCTGGTGTTTTCCCTCGACTCTGAGCCTGTAGCGATCGCAGGAAGAATAATCCATTACCATCCGGCAGCACATAATCGAGCAGAACGGCATCGATCGTTTGGGTTCGGCACAACTCTAACGCTACTGCGACGCAATCCGCTTCGACAAAGGAGTAAGCTTCGCTGGAATCGGACGTGAGATAGCGTCGATAGAGTTCTCGATCGAGAGCGTGATCTTCAACAAGTAGGAGAGTTGGCATAAGGCGATTCATCACGAAAAAATTCTTCTGGCGGCGCGGTTAGAGGTTAGAAGAAGGCAATAACACTTTTTGGACAGTACCACAACCGATTGAGTTAGCCGTTTCTATCGTCGAGGGAGAAAGCTCCGCTTCGAGTAATTGCCATCCTTGAACCGGAGTCACCGCAAGCGGCATCCCGCCCTCTTTCAACGCTCTTAACACCTGTCGAGCGGTTTCCCGCTTTACCTCTGCCCTTTGAGCGATGTCTTCTACCCGCAAACGCTGACCAGAATGGCAAACATCAAGCACTTTCAGCGCGAGTTGGTACGGCTCATCCAAGTAAGGGCGGACTTTAGCTTGCAGGTTATCGGGCAGGTAGCGCCGAAACCAGACGAGAAACTGAGTTGCCGATCGAATCTTATCCGTGCTGGTTTTATTCAAACCAAACGCTCCTAAAAGTTAGCAGAGAACTCTGCACGACCAGAGATGCGATCATGCAGATTCTACAGTAGCAATCATCCTATCAGGAGGAAAATCTACCTTAAGAAGTAGGCTAGAGCATCATTGTTCTTGCTTGTGGAAGATTTGGCAGCTTGACAGTTGCAGTCGTACCTTGATTCTCTTCTGCACTAAAGATTTCGATCTCGACTCAACTGCTACCAGATTTGATCATTAGTGACTTGGGAATGCCGCTCATGGATGGGGGTTGAGTTCATCCAACGAGTGCGACAACTTCCGGCTGAACAAGGTGGACAAATTCCACCGATCACGGTGACCGTCTATGCTCGTGAGGAAGATCAAAGTGCTGCGATCAAGGCTGGATTTCAGGCGCATCTGACGAAACAGAACGAAGCTGCAAAATTGCTCAAAACTGTTCTCCAATTAAGCAAGAACTAATCTACTCAGAAGTTTCCCAATGGCTAACTGCATTACTCTTGCTGTTTCGGGTAGATGTAGCGGTAGTAGGTTGATTCAGAGATTTTAAGCGATCGACAAATATCTTTGACTGTTTGTGTTGGGTCGGCTGCCAGTGTTTTACCAATTCTAATCTGTTGCGGGGTCAGAGATCGCTTACGCCCTCCCTTTCTGCCTCTAGCTTTCGCCCTCTTCAAACCAATTCGCGTTTTTTCGGTCAGAACCTGCTGTTCAGTCTCAACTAATGCCCTCAGTACTCGCAGCATTTCTGAACGATCGTAGCGCTCTGTGTCTAAATTCTCTTCCAAGCTTCTAAAGCTGATACTGCGATCGTGTAATTCAATAATCCACTCGAATAATGGCTTCAGCGGTTTACCAACTCGCTCCAGTCGCCACACGACTAGGACATCACCCGGACGCGCGTAAGCGATCGCTTCATCGAGTCCAGGCTGTTCTGCTCCTGGCTCAGTGGTGATATCCATGAAAATGCGATCGCACCCCGCCTGATTGAGAGCGTCAGTTTGCAGGTCTAGCGTTTGGTCATCAGGCGAAATTCGTCTGTAGCCAATCAACATGAACCATTATCTGTAATCTTCTTTAACACTCTACGGTCATGAAAATTACGAACCGGAAAATTAGAATTATCATTTTGATAGTAGTTGCGAAACTTACCTTCAAAACTCTAGAAACTAGAAAGCAATTGAAATATTGATTATCAAAAATCCCCCTTTTTGAGAGGCAGAAATACTGAAAAGAACGGCTGATTTGAATATAAAAACAAGCTTAAGAAACTTACTGATTCAGAAACATAACCTCTTAGTTATCGGTTTAATCAATCACAACTACGTAGAAGAGAATCACTTAACTATATAGAAATTAAATTCAGTAGTATACGAAGCAAATCAATATTTGCTTGATAGCAAAAACTTATGTTTGAGAGCTTGGGAAGTCCATCGTATCAGGATTTTGTCTCGCGCTTCTGGTTGTCGATCGCTTAAAACTCACACTCAAACAAACGAATTCAAGCTAGGGCTTTTCAAGAAGAATATAAACTGGTTTATCCGTAATCTCTCTAAATTATTTACGTAAACACTTTCTAAATGAACACAGTAGCCTTGTACCATTTCAACTTGTAAACTTTGCTAAGAGCTTGAACTATCCGATTAAGATACTTTTGTCTCGAATTTCAGCAGACTTACAAATTCGATCAGGGCAGCACACCAAATTCATTTTCATTTTCATTCACGAAGTCTTATCTGAGATCTTCGCGACGAAGCTTTAGTGTTTCTTGAATATTAGGAGTCAAAACGATGGCATTCCCTTCGTTGCAGTCTGACTTGGCTCGATCTCTTCACTTAAGTCGGAAGAATCGACTAAGCCAATTTATTCCATTCGTCGCCTGTTTGGGTTTAACTGCTTTGCTGGTGATCACTCACTTCCCTGTTTCCATTTGGTTCATGGTTGCTCTAGCAGCTTTAGTCATCCGATTCTTTGAATGGATTCCGCTCCTTACTGCTCATCCTTGGTTCCGCCGATGTGGAGGCTGGAGAACGTTGGGCGCGATCATCGGAGCCTTGTTCTTTGCAGGCATTACCCTTAGCTCTGAGCCTGCATCGGCTCAATTGTTTAATTCTGCCGAAGAGCAAGCGACTACGATCTTCGGAGCGTACATTGATAGCGGCATCATCACGTTTCTATTCGGATTGCTCAGAATTGTGGTCTGGGTGACTGCCGTTGGCTTTGTATTGTTCGCCGTTTACCAAGCGCAACGGGGAGAACAATGGCAACCTTTAATGCAAAACGCATTTATTGTTGTCGCTGCCGTTGTGGTTGTAGAGGGACTCAGCGCAATGTTCTTCGGTGGGGATAACACAAATGCTACAGCACCCAAAACGTAGGTAGTTATGGCTGAACGAGATCGCGCCGATCAATTCCGTCCCGTTAACCAGAGCTTAGGAAAGCAACCCAGCTTAGGTCCGATTCCAGCCGCTTTACTCGCCCCTTCTCTGGTTATCTTGGTCGGCTCCTATTTCCTAGTCCACGTTGTACTTTCACTCGGATTCGTATGGTTTCTGCTTGTCAGTGCCTGGGGTCTATGTACTTGGTGGCTTGTCGTTGGCGAAAGAACCTGGAGATTTACGAATAAGTTCGTTCCACCTCCCGACTGGAATCGGGGCTATGTTCACTACACCCGTTGTTTAGAGCAAGAACATGACGAAGAAACGAGTCAGCACTAAGCACTATCATTTCAAACCCTTTGAAAACGAATCTCATCTCGAATTCATTTGTAGTCTAGAACTACGAGGTCGCAATGTCGGCGCGTATTTGCTCAAGAAAGGGCGCAAGTACTCCTTCGTGTTTGGTTTCCGAGTTGCAGGAATTCATACTCTACTCGCCAGCGGTCAAGCAGAAACAGTTCTTGCTCGATTGGAAGAAGGATCAAAAGGGTTGCGACCGGGCGATCGACTTCGGATTCATCTACGATCGTTTGCCAACGATGTCGATCGCCAACAAGAGCTAGAACACTTGATCAACTCAACCGACAATCTAGAAACTCAGTTCCTACTCTTGGCGCAGCAGCGATCAACACGAGAATTAACCCTGCGAGGTGAACGACAACCGAAGCAAATCTATCTGTTTGCAACTTACACGATCGAGCCAGGACGAGGAACCAGTAAAGATCGTACTGAGAAGCTCTTAGCGTGGCTTGTCAATCAATACGAAACGCTCAAAGGCATGAAGGAGTCGAAGGAAAAAACGCATTATTTGGAGCTTTTGACTCAAGCCTTTACCGATGGTTATTTATATTGGGAGCAGCAAGTGAACACCCGCATGGGGCTTAATGGAATTCCATTGACTGCTACCGAACTCTGGAACTATGTGTGGGGTGAGTTTAATACTCGACCATCAGTTCCTTTACCTCAATGCCTGATTCTACGAGAAGCTGAGGGAACCGTGAACCTAAGCGAAGAGATCCGAGAGCCGTATCACGCCCTCAGTGTGCTAATTCGTGGGGAGAACGGTAGACCGAGCCATCCAAAGGCGGATCGTGAGTGGGCATGGGTTAAAGGCAGATACGTGGGAGCGATCGCGCTGGAGACAAAACCACCTGGATTTGCTTCACCGGAACATCAGCTTTACTATCTTTGGAAAGTGTTTTCCCAATTTCCTGATTGCGAGTTTGTTTGTGAATTGGCGGCTGCTGATCGCGTCATGACTCGGATCACTCTGCAACGGCTCACAAAGCAGAATTACACTGCGACTCACCGAGCCGCCGAACTCAAAAACGTTGATGTTCTCTCACAAATGCGGATGAAAAAGGGGGTGGAAGCTCAGGAGAAAATTCTTGAAGGTGCGATGCCAGTTTGGGTTTCAGTCATCGCACTCATTTATCGCAATGATCCACATACACTGTCTGAAACTTGCCAAAAGCTAACGAATGCTTTTCCGCAAGGTGACTTCATTCGAGAAACTGAGGTTGCCTGGTCTTTGTGGTTAAGGTCATTGCCGATCGTCGATGATTGGTTGTTAGGTGCCGATCGCAAACAACTCTATCTCACTAATGAAGCACCCGGATTAATGCCCCTTGCCTGCACTCGACCTGTCGATTCACGAGGAATAGAATTTATTACTCGCGAGGGCAATGCGCCGCTTTTAATCGACTTCATCACCAAGCATCGCGGCATTTTCATCATGGGAGAAACCCGCAGTGGTAAATCTGTTGTGATGTCTGACATCTTCACTTGTGGGATTGCTAACGGAATGCACGTTATTTCGCTGGACTATCCAAAAGCTGATGGAACAACCACTTACACAGACCTGGTGAAATTCTTCGGTGATCAAGGTGCTTACTTTGATATTGGGTCAGAAGCAAACAATTTGTTTCAAATTCCCGATGTCCGACATCTTCCCGAAAAGCAGCAGACTGAGAGACTCGATGATTACAAGGAGTTTCTCGTTAAAGCTCTCAGCATCATGGTGATGGGGACAGAAACAGAAGGGCAACTGGGGAAACGAGTTCATACTGTCTTATGGCAGGCGATCGCAGCGTTCTTCAGCGATTTACACATTCAAGCACGGTATGATGCCGCTTTTGAAGCGGGATTTGGCAGCGAAGCTTGGTTTAAGATGCCAACCCTCGTTGACTTCATTCAATTGGTAACGCATCTGGATCTAGAAATCGAATCTGAGATGATCTCCGAAGCGATCGCAACAATTCTTCTAGAGCTAAAAGGTTGGCTCACCAGTCGGGTTGGTAAAGCCATTTCGCAACCCAGCACGATTCGCACCGATGCCAAATTCATTGTATTTGCTCTAAGAAACGTGGGTGACAACATTGAAGCCGCAGTTTTAGCATTATCGGCTCAATCAATGGCATTTAGAAAAGCATTGGAGGTGACAGATAGTATCCTCGCGATCGACGAAAGCCCGATTCTATTCAAATACAGCGGAATTGCTCAGATTATTGGGCAAGTCTGCGCCAACGGTGCGAAGTCGGGCATTCGCCCGGTCATTAGTGGACAAGACCCAGATACGATCGCGAACTCGGTCGCTGGTTCTCAAATTCTTCAAAACCTCAATACTCGCCTGGTTGGTGCAATTCAGCCGAACTCGCTTGCTTCATACCAACGGTTTTTCGGCTATGATCCCAGCGTATTAATGCGGAACACTGATGAGTCTTTCCGAACTGATCCGACGCGGCTCTGCTCTCATTGGCTTGTCGATGCTGATGCTCGATTGACTGAATGTAGTCACCATCCCTCACCAGAGTTACTGGCAGCCGTCGCAAACAATCAAAAGGAGCAACGGGCACGACATCGGGTATTGGCTCAACATGACAACAAGTTTCACGGGTACGCGGCTTTTTCTAAACTCTATGCCGAGGCAGTTCGAGCAGGTCGATCGATGGATACGATCGCACCAGTTTCCGAAAGAATCGCAGCAGAGGAAACACCGCAGGTAGAAAACACAACGCTTTCTAACGCTGCAACAACTGAAAATCTGACCTATATCAACAACGGACACAAATCAATGTCATTGATGTAATCGCAGAGGAACTGAAAATGAAAAAATCGCGAATACTTAAACGATTCGTCATCGGAACAGGTACAGTCATCCCATTAATGGTTGCTGGTGTTGCTACCGCATCATTCATGCCGGGAGGCGTTGGGGATGAAGTACAGCAATGGGTGTTGAATAACTATCTCAATCCCTTAGCTCGAATTCAGCAGCAATTCAGTGAGCTTGATCCAATTTTTGACACGATGATGAAGGTTGCAATGGGCGGTGCATGGAACGAATTAGAGTCAACGACTGGCTCCAACGCGCCTGACCCATACAAAGTTCGGACAACGCAAACAGAAATTAATCCAGGCGTTCTGACCACAAATCCAGTTGTGCGCCAGCGAGATTTAGCAAACCTCTACGATCAGGAACTAGCGAGATCGATGTCTGCTCTGATGCTTGGAGAAACTGGAAAGAAGACCATTCAACAAGAAGCCGATCGAACTTCAAAGATTGTCGAGACCAGTCAGAAAGGATACCAAGAAACCCAGAAGCTGGCTCAACAGGCGAAATCGCTGACAGTTACCCAAGATGTTATGAAGAATAATTCTGAAATCAATTCAGCACTAGCAGGAATTGTGACGAATCAAGCTCAACTGACCGCCGATAATCACACGGCATTGTTGCAAATTCAGCAGCTTGATAGCGCGATCGCAGAACTCTCCGCGAATACCAGCGAAGGCATCGATGAGTCAAATCGTCGCGCCCGTGTTGCCAGACAGCTAGAGATTGGCGGCGAAACTCGTACTGATCTCTACATTCCTGGTCTTTATGGCACTCAGGACAATTCGACGAAGAGGTAGTTATGTTCACCTTAGCTCAAGTGACAGGGGCAAAAACCATCATTGAAGATAGCATCAGCCAAATTGAGAAAGTTCAGGGAGCTTGGGATGCTCGATGGACGGATATCTTTAATGGGGCGAATGGTCTGTACAACGGCATTAACGTTTTTGCTGCCACAATTGTTGTGGGTGCTTTTGTCTTTTTTGCTGTCGGCTGGGTTAAAGACGCGATCGAGCGCGGTATTTTTCCAGCACTACCAGACGTAATTTGGGTATTTGTCATTTTTGCATTGCTCTTTAACAACGGAGCTATGTTAGGATCAACGACATTAGGAATCCGAAACATCATCAACGACCAAACGCGAAAAGTACTAGAGGTACAGATCGGTGAAGTTTCAATGCTAGAAGCGCTCAATGATGTCGTTGTTTCCCAACAAGCAAAAGCTTTAGTTCAGCAACAGTACACTGAATGCGAAGCAAAAGAGGGACAAGCACAGATTGACTGCTTTCGAGAGGCAGGTAAGCGAGCCGAGGATCTGTTAACTCAGGAATATCAGCAAAAAGGCTGGATGACAGTCGGGGTGCAGAGACTTTGGGAACGGCTACGGGCGATCGATGAAGGATTGAGCCAAGAGTATCAAAAACGAGATCTCGCAGGCAAAGTTCTAACGGCTCCAGGCTTACTTACAAACTTTATTCGAGAAGGACTCATTGCCACCGCAGGTCAAGCGGTTGCCCAACAGATTCTTAAAGGACTTCAATGGGCATTCGCGAACCTGATTGAACTATCGATGTTGTTGACCGGACTGATTGGACCAATCGCTGTCGCTGGCTCAGTTATTCCGCTTCAAGGTCGTCCGCTCTGGGCATGGTTGATCGGCTTCTTCAGCTTAGGACTTGCTAAATTTTCCTACAATGTTGTCGTTGGGCTTGCTGCTACTGTCGTTGTTGCGGCTGATGCTCAATCCTCTTCAGATATTGGGTTTCTCTTACTCATCAGTGTTTTGTCACCTGTCTTAGCCTTGGCTCTCGCAGGTGGTGGTGGGATGACGGTCTTTCGAGCCGTTTCCGGTGGTGTTTCTCGAATTATTTCAATCAGCACTACCACACTGCCAATCAAGTAACTCACACATTCATTCAACGCAGTTATGCAAATTTCTGATTTGAAGCGAAAAAGCCAGCGATTTAAGCTGGATTCTACAGACATTTTGCCGTTGGCATTCGCTGGACTCTCGCTCGGTGTTTTCATCTTAGCGATCGTCACGTTCTGGTTAGCAGTTTCATTCTCGAAACTATCGAATCAAAAACCGCCAACGCTCGTACAGCAAGTTGATGGACACGCCTTTACAGCCCGTTCCACAGATTATCAGTATCGTGAAACAGAAGTTATTCGACGTACAGTTTCAAACTGGGCAGTCATGACTTTCACCTGGGGCAAATTACCAGGACAGAACAAAACGCAGATCGACCCAGGAAAAGAAATCTCACCAGATCCATCGAGTCGGCGTAGCGACCGTAGACGAATTCCGACCAGTGCCTGGGAAGCATCCTTTCTTCTAGCGCCTGACTTCCGAGATGCGTTCTTGCAAAAACTTGCAGCCGATGTTGTGCCTGAAGATGTGTTTCGTGGACAAGTTGCAGCGGTTCTTGTTCCTCAAAACTTCTCAACACCAGAGCTAACCGGAGAAGGACAATGGCGGATTCACATGATTGCAACTCGCATCGTTTTCGATGATGCAAACCCGGCAGGGCAAACGATTCCATTTAACCGCACGATTTACGTTAAAGCGATTGATCCGCCACAAAATCCACTCGGACAAAACACAACCGATTATCAGCGTTTGGTGTATTCGATGCTGGAAAGCGGTTTGCAAATTCAAGATATTCGCCCTTTAGAGCGTGAGGACTTAGCAAAATGAACGGACAACCACACGAGAAGGTAACGACTGAGGATTTGAAAGCTATTACCCAAGCTCCCAAGGTTGAGGAACCGTTGGTAAATGAAGGTGAATTTCCGGTTGAATTAGCTCGATCAAGCCGTCCCGTTTGGACAAAACCTGTTCCAAAACTCGCTCTAATTGGATTGCTTCTCGTTCCTGTTTTTGGCTTTGCTGCCTTGTTTTTAGCAGGTGGCGGGCGATTCAAACAAGCTCAGAAAAATTTGCCACAAGCTGCCACAACCGAAACTGCATCACAGCCAGAAACGGTTCCAGAGGAATTATCACGACTGCGAGAAGAGAATGGCAAGCTTAAAGCGAACGCAGCGATCGGCGATCAAAATACTCTACAGAGTCGTTCGGCGAAAAACACCAAACCTGAGCAAAAATTGCCACGTATTCCGGTTAATGCAACAGCCAAAGCATCTGATTCATCGAAACCTGTAACCGTAGCATCTGCGCCACCTCAAATTGTCAGTCAAGCGAGTCCACCTAGATTGGTGTCTGCTCCAGTTAGTTCACCTACAAGCAGCTATACTCCTGTTACGCGATCGATGGCGCTCAAGCAAACAACTCAAACCAAAGCTGAGAATCAGCCTGATAACTCAATGGAACAATGGCAGCAACTTGCTCAATTGGGGAGTTATGGCTCTTCTCATTCAGAACCATCCTCTGATAGCGAGTGGTCAAATGCTAGTAGTTCTCACCGCAACTCAATCGAAGAGCGATCGCAACTGGCTCAAGCTGACGAATCTGAAAATTCTTTGCAGTCTGTTCCAACTGCTCGAATTGCACCCACCTCAGCCGTGCAGACGGATACTGAGATAGTAGCGGATACTGATCAAGTGCCAGAATCACCCGTTCAAGACAGCAGCACACAATCTGAGCAATCGACGCAAGTAGATCAAACAACGCCAGAGAGAACGATCTCAGAAGCACAAACAGAAACCAATCAGCCAGTAGCTCAAAACCCAACGTCTCAACCCGCAGTTCTGAAAGACGCTGAAGCTGCAATTCTACAGGATCAAATTCGGCAACACTCGCTGATCGTTGGAGAAACTACACCTGGAATCTTGGCAACCCCTATCACTCTGAGTGATTCTAGAAGCACGGAAGCAACTAAAAAAGCTAAACCTGATCAGTTCACGATCGAGCTTACCCAACCGCTCAAAGATTCAACAGGTCAAGTAGCAATTCCAAGTGGAGCGCATTTGCTAGTTCAAGTTGATCAATTCTCCCGAACGGGTCAAGTTCAGCTATCAGCGACAACTGCTGTTTGGATTGAAAACGGCTTGCAAAAAGAACTTAACTTACCCGTAGGCGCAATCCAGGTACGTGGAGAAAATGGTAAACCACTGGTTGCAAAACAACTGGAAGATCGAGGAAAAGAAATTGCGTCAATGGATGCAGGACAGTTTCTTTTAGGGGCAGTACGACGATCAGCGCAGTTGTTTACTCGCTCCAATAGTCAACTTCAAACCGGAAACGGCACTACGGTGATTACCGAAAGCAATCCCAAGCCAAACATTCTGGCTGGGGCATTAGAAGGTGGATCAGATGCCGTTTTAGGTTCAATCGAAGAGCGCAACAAACAAGCAATTAAAGAGATGGAGCAGCGTCCGAATTCCCTGTTTATTGCGTCTGGAAGTCCGGTTCAGGTATTTGTCAATCAATCAATCCTGCTACCTAACTAATCAGCATTGCACAAAATTCGTCATCACGGTATGAAACATTTACTTCTAGCTATTGGCATTTCAATAATTGCCACAGGAGCAACGATACCTGCTCAAGCACAAACGCGCAGCGATCGCTCTGCTGTCTCGACAAGTCAGCAAACTTCATTAACCACGATCGAGCTTTATGCAGGTCATGGAGTGACATTAGATTTTCGTCCGACACAAGAGACAATTCGCAAAGCTTGGCTCGACGACCCATCACAAGTCACGCTTGATTTTGATGATGCCAATTGTCAAAGCACAAATCGGCAAAACTCATGCGCGGCTAGTGTGATTCACTTGCGTCGAATTCAACGTTTGAAGTTTCCTAATTTGCCTGCGACCGCAACAACTTTACTTACAGTAATGAGCGATCGTGGTCTTTACACTTTTCGCTTGACCTTTCCGAACGCTGGCAGCCCTCGTTATTCTACGATCGCGATTCAGCCAAATCGAATCACTCCAAAATCTGTTGCTACTCAAATTCGTGGACATTCAGGCGCAGAGTTAATCGAGCAAGGATTGGAAGTTGCTGCGGCGCGTCGTCTGATTTCACGTCGTGATCAGTTATGGAACCGCTTGAAGTCGCTCATCACTCTGGTTCAAAACGGAGTTCAGGTCGCAGATGCCGCAAAACAAGTTGGTGTCTCCGAGCAGCTTGTCGCACGACTCGTTGAGATGGGCTTGAAAACACAGTCAATATAGCTATTGAGATCGAACCATGATTAGCATGGGCAGAATTCGACGAACCATACTCCTCAAATCATTCGTTATTGGGCTTACAATTGTTTGCATCACACTGCTCTTTCCAGTTAGCGTTGCCGCTAGTCCTGATGTCGAAGCAACACTACCTATTGCTTCGGTAGAGTGGGATGGGCAATATGCTCGAATCCCGGATTGGTCAGAAATCAGCCTTCATACGTTGCCACCTATTCTTGAAGATGGTGAATTCGTCGCGCCTTCGGGTCTAAATCAAGCTCTGGGCTATGATCTTTCGCGTCAATGGAAAGCAGGGCAGACCGCAGATAGTTACCTGAAGCTAGGAGACTTTCAAACAAGTCTTTATCCTCAGTTCTTCAATCTGTACACGATCGCTCAACTGACTCGACTGGATCTAAAACAAGTTGCCTTATCCAACTTTAAGACTGCAACGGCGCAAACCCTTGATCAATTAGTTACTGCAATTCCTGGCTTAGATAGTTATCAGCTGAATCAAGTTCCTGCGGTCGCATCATTATTCAGCCAGAAGTTTCCGAGAACACCTGGATTTAACCCTAGCTCAGACAGCACGATCGCAGAGATTTTGAGCGCAAATCCCCAGTTTGGGCAATTGAGTTTAGGACAACTTGGGCAGAAGCTCGATCAGTTTTCGATCGCAGATATTCCCAATCTACAAAACGTCCCGCTACAGAAATTAGCGAACTGGGAAAACAGCTTAATTTCAGAAGTGCCAGGATTAGGAAGTGTTCCGTTGGCTCAGATGCCAAATCCTGTTCAAGCAACTGGAATGATCGGGATTGTTGATGTCGTGTATGGAACAGCAGAAAGCGATCGACGGAATACGATTTCGGGTAGCGATCGTGAAGGCTTCCAAGTTCCCTGCAAAGAGAACTGTGCTTATATTGAACTCGCTGGCGCACCTCCGCTGTATGGCAAGCAATGGATTTCTGGCAAATATCAGAAAGTAAAAGGCGGCTCCGGCGTTTTAGGTGCAGTGAACGGCGGTAAAGAACCGACTGGGCGACATCCATTCGGCGATGTCTTTAAAGTCTCCGTGTGGGATGTCGATGAAAGCACAGGAACCATTTCAACAGCGCTACATTTCCGAATTTGCAAACGTGGACTTCCTGATTTGGGTTGCACACCCTATTTCTTAGGTCCAGTTCCATTTTTGAATTATCACGAGAAGGAACCTATCTTTACAGGCTTACTCGATAGTCAGGGTGGTGCATCAAGTGGGGCATCAATTCCTGATGGAGTTATCGATCGAGCCAAAGCGATGGGTATTCCCGCCGAAGCATTACCTGGTTATCAAGAAGCATCGTTTGGCGATGATGGAGGAATTTGCGGAATAGGTGCTGGCAGCGTTGATTTCAAGGCACTTGCCAAAGCGTTTTCTGGCATTGAAGGGAACTACGAATCAGCAGGTAGCTTTGTCTGCGATGGCGATGGGAACTGTGGACGTGGACTAGGACGATATCAATATATGTCCTACCGCTCCGATGTAAGGGCATCGATTCAGCAGCAAGAAGGTGGGGCAGCTTTTCTTGCTAAGGCTGATTCTGGCGCACCGATTAGCGAGGCAGAAATTACGCGCTTCTTTCCCGCCTCGGCTCAGGATGACCTTTTCAAAGCTGACCAAACTCGCAATATTCAACAGGCACAGCGAGAAGGTTTTTCCGGTGAGCGTTTGATCGAGCGAGTTGGACAAATTCACTTTGGCGGTCCTTATGCTCCGATCGACGGTAACGCAACTGATGGAAACGGGCGATTAACACTCAAAACTTACGGTGAAGAACTGGCTAGAAACTACAAATCTGCTGCGAAGAGCAATGGAGACTGTACAAAATCAGCCAGCGCAAAATCGACCGGACGTTTGATTGCTCCCGTAACGGGCTATCCAGTAACGAGCGACTTTGGAGCGCGTGAAAGTCCTTGTGCAGAGTGCAGCAGCTTCCATCGTGGACTCGATCTCGGCGCACCTGAAGGAACCTCAGTTCATCCGGCAGATAACGGTAAAGTTATCTATGCAGGATGGGCAGAAGGCTACGGTAATGTCGTTATCATCGAGCATAGCAACGGAATGCAAACCCGTTATGCTCATCTCTCCGAGATAACGACCCAAGTGGGGGCATCTGTTGGTCAAGGACAGTCGATCGCTCGAAGTGGACACACTGGAGTTGGGACAGGACCGCACTTGCATTTTGAAGTCCGCACTGGCGCAACACCAGGACAACCATTTAGTGGAACAGCGGTCGATCCAAAACAATATCTCAAGCTGTAGGAGTTGAATTATGAAACACAAATCTTTTAGAAAATCGCTGCTTGTCCAGATTGGAGTGCTGTTTTTTGTTGGGTGGATTGTGCTTGCGATCGCGCCTTCCTCCGCACAATTGAGCGATATTCCCTCGGCTGCCAATCCTTGTATTCCCAAAGCTCAAGTTGCTCGTGCAGAAGTCATTGGTTCTACGACAGTGCAAGGTAAAAACTATTATCTACTTGCTGCCTATGAGCAAGGCGATCCTGTTGCCAGCGATTTAATCATCTCGATCGCTAATGAAAGCTGCCGAAGAGAGTTGTACAATCCGACTGGCGATCGACTTGCGCTTGCCAGTGCTGTCCCTCAAACTATTGCACGTCAACTGACCTTACAACGTTATCAGAGAGAAATTAAACGAATTGGCAGAGCAGCGTTTGAACAACAAATCAAACAATCAAGAAGCGATCGCTGGTTTGATGAGGAAAATTGGGCGCTACAACAGTTAGGAATTCATTCAAAAAAAGCGGCTCGATAGGAGAAGAAAATTATGCGACTTAGATTGAGATTTCGCTTCATTGCAATTGTGAGCCTGATTTTAGCTAGTACGATCGCAATTCTCGCCATGAAAAGCGCATCCGTCGAGACAGGGTGGCAAGAGGCTGCTCGGTCTGCGCCTCCAGGTTTAATGCAACAAGTTATCAGAGAGAATTTAAGTTCTGATTTTACTGGTGATGCTGGACGCATGAAAGTTTGGAGAATTGTTCAATCAGGGCAATCTAAGCCGCTTTTTCTCGTAGACACACGTAGTATGAACGAGGCAAGCCATCCGCATGAGAATCCGTTGTGTGGCGCGATGGGATGCAAGTTTTTAGGTTATGTTTCCACGACAAAGGATCGATATCAGCAAGTTTTCGCTAACTACCTCAAACCACAACTCCCTCCAAAGGTTCCTCTCATTGAACCGACTCCTAAAATTCAGAGCGGATTGCCAACCCTGAAAATTAATCAGTTAGAAGGCAGGCAAGTGAAACAATCAGTGCTTGCGTTCAATGGAAAAGAGTATGAAGTTGTAGAAACGCAGTTGTTGCCCAAAATGTATGAGTAATAATGCTAAACACAATGATCAAAGCAATGTTGCTGAGATTACTCATGCTGTGTCTACGACATTAGCTAATACAACTCAGGCTTTAACAAAGTCAGGAATGGGATTGCTACTACTCGGATTGTGTTTCTTCAGCATTAGTATGAATCTTCTGAACCCCAAAAAAGGTAAAATTTCGACGGGACGGCTCGGCGGTCGTGCAGAAAAACGAGTTGCCAGCACGATCGCGCATCGACAACGAAATCAGAGAAAACACAATCGAGTCACATTGAGAGCAGGGACTTTAGAAGTTCCCGAAATGCAGCAGGGTATTGCTGTATGCGGTGCGCCCAATAGTGGCAAGACTTACAGCATTATCGATCCAATGATTCGGGACGCGATCGCGCAAGGACTCGCGATCGTGGTTTACGATTTCAAGGGGGCACAAATTGAGGCACACGCTGCCTACGCTGCGGCGCAAGGGTATCGCGTTCATGTATTTGCACCTGGTTTCCCTTACACCGGGGTTTGTAATCCATTGGATTTTGTCCGCGATCCGGCAGATTCCCTTATGGCAGGACAGCTTGCTGAAGTTATTTATAAGAACACCCGTCGCGGCAGTAATGCCAGCGAAAATGACTTCTTTTCGAGTGCTGGGCAAAAACTGGTTGAAGCGGTGATGTTGCTGGCAAAAACGACGCTGTATCCCGATTTGCTCATGGCGAAGAAGCTTCTAAATCTTTCTAATCTGCCAACCCGTATTCGCCAAGCCGGAGAAGCAAACAAAATTCCAACCTGGACGCTTGAAAGCTTCAGTCAGATACTATCTTCAGAGGATGCTGAAAAACAGGTTGCGGGGATCGTCGCAACAGCTCAACGCACGTTCGATAAATTCATTGGTAAAGACTTGATTGCGAGTTTTGTTGGGGAAACTACTATTCCACTTGACCTAACCGGAAAGCAAATTCTATTTCTTCAAGTAGACACTCAAAAGCGTGATGTCGTTGCGCCACTACTGGCTGCAATGCTTCACCTAATTGTTGCTCGAAACTTTTCCCAACCTCGAAAAGAACCGCTAGTCGTGAGTTTGGATGAGTTACCGACATTGTATTTGGATGGTTTACCGAAATGGATTAATGAGTTTCGTTCCTACGGTCTTTGTACAATTCTGGGCTATCAAAACTTTGCCCAACTGCAACATACTTATGGACGGGAACTATCAAAAGCAATCTTTGCTGCCTGCGGAACGAAAGTCTTTTTCAATCCCCGTGATGACGAAACGGCTGGCTTGGTCTCACGCTATCTAGGCGAAAAAGAAGTTCGGTTACATACACGATCGCAGAGCTACGGAGTTCAGCGCAGCACCAGCCGTAATGAACAGTATCAGAAAGTTTCGTTGTTGACCGTCGATGAAATTCTGAAGCTTGACCAAGGTGAGTGTGTTTTCATTAATCCAGCTTACAAGGGTCAAGGTGAAGCTTCAGTCCCACTAAAACTAAAACTGAAAGTCCCCAAACGTGAGAATGAGCTTCAACAGGCAAGTGAGAAATTGTGGTGCAATACGGTACGCGATCGCTTAATCGAACGAATGTCAAAGCTACAAATTACAGAAGCCGAACTTGATGCAGAAGCGGAAAAACGACAACAAATCGCAGAAAGTCAATTTCCGCTCCAATCCAGTGATGAAGCCTCTACAGATGGCTCCGATTATCAGAACATAGACACTCAAGACGCAGTTGCCGATGATTCGTATAACGCAGATGATTACACCGAGTATTAACTTCTAAAAACACCGAGAGAAAAAGCATGGTACAAACATTCAAAACACAGGACATTCAGGCTCTACTTCAAGAGTGGGAATTATCCGAAGCAGCAATCTCAGTTCTTGCTAAAGAATCAGAAATCGTTGCTGAACTCATTCGCGCTAGACACCTACCACTTCTACCTCCAGGCTATGTGCCAACCGTTGTCGAACTGCTATTCGATGACATACCCTATGTTCGCTCTGAGAAAGGACAAGTTGTTTACCTGCGTCATTGCGAACCAGATTATCAACCTCCGTTTGTTGAATATCGGTTTGATGGGCAAATGGCTGTCTTTCAAGTGGGTGGAGAGTGTGTAGTGAATCGAGTTGAAGGAATGGCTCAAGCGATCGCGCTCCAAGGGTTGCTATACGAGGAGGATTAATTATGGCGTTTACCGTTAGTCCAACAGAAGCACAGGCAATGCAAGAAGATCAAGCTCAATTGTTGAGCGCGATCGCGCAAGCCACACGCGGAATGATCAGTGCTTTAGACTCTTCTCGCGCTCAACAATCAGACCCGCCCAAAACGATGCGAATCCAAATGGGACGACGCTTGATCTACGGGCAGATGGCGCGAGGAGAATTTCGCAATGAGTTGACTCCCGATCGACTCAAAACCATTTTTGATGCACTGCAAAGACCCGTCACAGAGGACGTTAATCCGAAGAAGTATCAAGGCAAAATTCCAGCGATCGAAATCAAAGACGGGGACACTGTTCTCTTTCGCGAAGAAAGCGACGGAATTGTAACGGTCAACCAAATTGCATTTCAAATCCAAAGACAAAATCAAACTGATAAAAGCAGATTAGATACTGAAAACACAAATACTGAAAAACAAAAGTCCGAAACAGAGAAATTGCAACCCCGATCTAATGTGAGTGAGCAGCGGCAACAATTACAGCAAGCTCAACAGCTTAGGGTTCTTGGTCAGTCTGCTCTAGATCTACAAGGAGTAACAACAGCGACAGGCAATCGTCAATATCAATCCAAAAACTTTACTATCATTGAAAATGCAGAAAACGACACACTAACGATCGCATCTCAAGATAAAACGGTGCTTCAAACGACTCGTGAAGGGCAAATTCTAGTTGCGGCTCCGAACGAGATTCCAACTGCTTTGAGTGAAATTGGCGAAGCATACAAGCAAGCTGAGGAACTGCAATGGCGCATGGAATCAAACGAGCCACCTCCAGAGGATCTAAGCTTAGATTGGCAAGCTCAGAACATTCAAGCACAAGATATTGCAAATACGGCTCAGTTTCTACTAAATCCTCTAGGGGACGAGAAGCCGCTGTACGATACGGTTGCGATCTCAGACTACAAAATTACTCAGGACACAGATGGGCTAACTATCACACGCGGCAACGATGAGTTAGTTTTAATTGTGCGAGAGGGGCAAGTTTGGGATTACGGCTCGACTGGGAAAGATTGGGAAACCTTTCAACGTCTTCAGCCTCAAAGAGCAATCATCAATGAACAAGAGGCATTAAATGATCGGGTTGATTTAACGGCTGATTTTACTCCAGTATTAGCAGATGGTGAAAATATGCTTCCTGCGATCGCAGTCGCCCAGCGAGAAGCCGCTAAACTTCCTGATGGAGCAACGAAACAGCTTCTTCAGTCAACCCATCAAAATTGGAAACAGCAAGTTCTTCAAGGATTAGGGCAAGGTGTACGAGAAACCATGAATTGGTTGTCATCTCGTCCAGAAACGATGCGAGATCAAAGCATCGCTCGATCATCGTTAGAACTTTTTCATCGTAGTCACCTTCGCACCAGCGAGAAATCGTATGAAATGGGCGATTTCAAAGTGAGTCTACAGGGGATGAATCTTTACACTATCAGCGATGCAAACGGGGAATTAATGCGATTTAAAGCAACAAAATCTCCTATCCCTGGACTTCAAAACCAAAGCATTCAAATTCTATCGAAAAGCGATCGCTTGACCTCGACGCATCAAGCTGTCTTTCAGCAGATGCGTCAGGATAAATCTCTTACGCCTGTAGGAGAGTTGGATGTCGAAGCACGATACGGAGCAAAAACCCAGAGAGTAGAGCAAACGGTTCGAGTTTTTCTCAACTCTCAGAACGCTAGAGTTTGGGACAAAGAAAAAGGTCGATTCAAGTTTGAAATCGGTGAAGACAATTTCATTAAAATCACCGATAAACGCGATGGTCGAGGCGTAGTTTATCGCCGCGACAACGGGCGCGTGATGTCACGGCTACAGCCGAACGATTTCGCTCATTTCGATCGTCTAGCCGACCAACTGCAATCCGCTGAACGTCAGCAGGATGCGACCCAAGAGAAAACCCGCTCGAATCAAAAGCAGTCGTCTGGAATGGAGTTGAGCTAGGAGGCGTTATGTTTAGTTTTCTCAAACTATGCGCGATCGCAATGATAGTCGCATTCCCACTTTTCATTTGGATTGGCTTTGAACAGGGAAATACGCCGCCAGAGAAGATTATTTCTCAGCCTAAAACTGCCGATGAGTTTCTGAACCGAGGCAGTCTTTATGAGAAAAACGGCAACTATGAAAATGCTCTCAGAGACTATACTCAAGCCGTTGCGCTTCGTCCTGATGATGAACGTGGTTATGTACGTCAGGGTCTTGCGCTCGAAGGGCTGAATCGTCCTCAAGATGCCTTGCAGAAGTATCAAAAAGCAAAAGAAATCGCACAAGCACAGGGCGATCGCAATGAAGTTCAAACCGTAGATCTCTTAATTCAACAATTGAACCAAAGGAAATAAAACAATGCAAAAACACTTAACTAAACTTTCTCGATGGCTTGAGTTAATTTTCTGTGTTGCATTTATCGCGATCGCGGCAGTAATGCTTGTGTTTCACAGAGTTCATCTGGGGATACTTTATCTCGGTCTTGCAGTGCTACTCTCTCCAATCCCTATCCTGCGTCGTTTACCTTCAAGCATTCGATTTTGCGCTGTCTTAGTCGGATTGTTCCTGTAGCAGTTTCAGTTCATTAAAAAGATCTTGTTTGGGAGGCTCTAAGCGGTGAGCAGTCCACAGTTAGTCAATTTCTTTGCAAAGCATCTTATCGAAGGAGGTGAATTCTCTACGATCGTCGCTGCTCGTCAGCAAGCCTCGCTGATTCTGAACCAGCCTGTTTTACCTGGAACAGCATTATCAAAATTAGTGGATGAATCCGTTGAAGCTGGGCTTGTTCGAGCAGCTCGGCAAATTGTTGAAACATCAGCAACAACTTACGAAGCTTACGATCGCTTAGTCAATCTACACAGTCGTCAACCTGTTCTGAATGTTCGCTCATCTACAAGTGTGCTTCAGCAGGCATACAGCACCCCGATTCCAATCGCATTTCTTGCTTCTGCACTCGCGAAAATTAATGCCGAAACAACAGTATATGAACCTACAGCCGGACATGGGGCGTTATTGATTGCAGCGAATCCCACAAACGCAACAGTCAATGAAATTAATCTTGACCGAGCGGCTGATCTACGGGCGCAAGGCTTTACCGTCACCGAATACGATGCAGCCGAGTATCAACCGGGAAAACTGCACGATCGGGTGATTTGCAATCCGCCGTTTGGTGTGGTCAGAGTTGAAGGTCAGACGAAACGATTTCAAATTCTAGGCAGTCCCAGAAAAACGACGCAGGTTGACCAAGCGATCGCGCTACTCGCATTGCAATCTCTCAAGGATGACGGTTTGGCTGTTCTCATTCTCGGTGGCAAGCTCGGAGACGATGAGGAAAGAAGATCTGAACGGTACAACACGCTTGAATCCCGAAGCTTCTACGCCTCGCTTTACGAGCAATACAACGTCACACAGCATCTTTCCATTTGGGGTTCGCTCTATCGCAAACAAGGCGCAGGATTTCCGATTGATCTGATTGTGATTGAAGGGAGAGGACAATCTCAACGAATTCTGCCTGCTGCTGATGTTCCAGTCATTTACAAGTCATTCTCTCAACTTAAGGAGTTAATCCCTGATGAACAATTACACCAGCTATCCCCAAATCTGGAAACCAGCGCAGTCGAACGACTCGGAATTGTTCATCGTCAGATTTCCAGCCGAAATGAGTCAAATGACACGATCGCAATACAAAGCGCTTCTACCAGAACGCATCGTGTGGCTGATCAAAAGCTGGATGGAACAAACTCAAGAAACACAGGAACAAACTCATCGCAGACTGACGATCGCACTCCACAACCTTTTGTCATATCAAGAAGCACCGAGACTAACCGAGCTAGATACTGGGGAACTCGTTTCACTCCCCGAATGGATGGACGACTGGGCGGAGACATTTATCGATCGCAACGAAACCCTGATGCAGAAACTATCGATAGACTTCCCGATCACGCTACCCACGATCGAGCCACAAACGCAGAAAGTGTGGCTGAACGAACACAACAAAATCACCTTAGAGAACTGGTTAGCGATTCTCACCTACGGCATGAACGCAGATTTTTAGCAACAACTTCCAGCATTGAAACGAATGGACATCAAGCAATGGTAGAACAGTCTTCTAGCAATTCCATTGAACCGATCACAGCAACTCAACCCTTTGATATCCCTTACATTTCTCGATCGAAGGGACAATCAGCACACAATCTGATTCCAACCAACATGGCAGCCGCTGCTCAAATTGCTCTTGATCATCTTGAACAAGCTGTAGGCAATATTGATGAGTTTGTCTGCCAACGGTTAGGCTATGACTCTACAGAACAGATGTGGCAGTATCTTTATGCAGAGCAAATCGACGCGATCGCGCTTGCTTTTCATCAACGCGATCGTGGCAGTATTTTTCTTAACGGCGACAAGACCGGAAACGGCAAAGGGCGCTTTGGTGCAGCAAATATTGTCGATGCTGCCCGTCAAGGTTATATCCCAGTGTTCGTGACGCAAAAGGCGAACCTTTACACCTCGATGCTGACAGATTTAGCAGACATCGGTAAGCCCAGAATGCGCGTCTTTGCAACCGATAACAAATTAACTCTCGATTTAGAAGACGGCAGGCAATTAGTAACAGGTGATGCTACCACTCAAACCGAGCAAATGCGACAGATCATGCAGCAGGGACTCGGCAACTACAATGCAATCTTTACGACATACACGCAGCTTCAAACTGTACAGCAGAAAGAACCATTTCGGCGGGAGTTCTTTCGCACGATCGCGCCTCAAGCTGTTTTTATCTTTGATGAATCTCATGAAGCTGGAGGCAGAAGCGACAAATCTCAAGATGACGGTGGCATTTATCCTAGTCGTGCCGAATTTGTCCGAGAACTGGTTGATAAGAGTGCTGGAGCCGCATTTATGTCCGCAACTGCGATTAAAAATGCGGGTGTTGTTGATCTGTATGCGCGGCGTAGTGACGCTCGGTATGCTGTCAATAATCTTTACAGCTTAGAAACAATCCTGAAAGCGGGTGGTGTTCCACTTCAGCAGATGTTTGCGACAAAATTCGTTGCCTCTGGACAAATGCTCCGGCGTAGCCGCTCGATGGAAGGAATTTCATTCACAGCAAAAGTGGTTCCAGTCGATCGAGACATTGCAGAAGGCATTTCTGCTGTGATGAGAGCAATTAACGATTTTGACGATGCCAAACAAGTAGGAATTACTAAACTCAAGAAACGTCTGAAAGCTGAGGCGAAAGCTTTAAGTGAAGATGGCACAACCGGAGCCGCTGGAGCGAGATCTACTAACTTCACGTCGTTGATGCACAATGCGATCGATCAAAGTTTACTGGCACAAAAAGCGGAAGTCGCAGTACAAGAAGCGATCGCAACAATTGAACGAGGCGAAAAACCATTAATCGGGGTTGCTAACACAATGGGCAGCTTCATCGAATGGTACACCGAAGAAAATAACATCGAACCAGGACAATCAATTAACATCACCTTTGGAGACGTACTAGAGCGATATTTGGAGCGCTCTAGAGATGTGATTGAAACTGATCGTTGGGGTAAAAAAACTCGTCGTCGATTAACCGATGAAGAAATCGGACCTGATGCTGTCGCTGCTTATGAAGAAGCTCAAGATTTAATCGATGAAACCGATTTATCGAGCATTCCACTTAGCTCGATCGATTACATTCGCTGGCGATTAACCCAAGAAGGCTATCGAGTTGATGAGATCACTGGACGCAACCATATCGTTGAATACAGCCATACTGGAGAAATGAGCTATGGACTCCGCTCTAGTAGCGAAACCAGTCCCCAGGCACGAGTTGATATTATCAACCGATTTAACCGAGGGGATTTAGATGTTGTTATCCTCAATCGCTCTGGAGCTACAGGAATCAACCTTCATGCTTCTGAAAAGTTTGCCGACCAAAGACCCAGACGACTGATTATTGCTCAAGCCGAACGAGACATCAATCTCGTCATGCAATTATTCGGACGCATCGATCGTTATGGGCAGGTTGTCAAACCTCGGTTTGATTTGTTGATGAGTGATTTGCCTGCCGAGAAACGGTTAGGCGCACTGTTGGCTAAGAAGATGGCAGAACTCAACGCCAACGTCACTGCATCGCGTGAATCGCAGATGTCTGTCGCGAACGTCGTAGATTTCATGAACGTCTATGGTGAAGAAGTCGTTCGGGAGCTTCTCGAAGAAGATTATGAACTGCAAGCAAAATTGAGTTACCCGCTAGATGTTGGCAGCGATGAATCTGACATTGCTGTGATTAAGCGCGTAACTGGGCGGCTTCCCTTGCTCACCATTCAAGAACAGGAAGAACTTTACACCCTAATTGAAAATGAAACGAGAGAACTCATCGCCCAAAAAGAAGCAATGGGTGAAAGCGTTTTGAAAGCGGATCAACTTGATTTAGACGCTCAAACGATCGCACAAATGGAAGTCATCCCCGACGACAGTAGCGTTAAAAGCGAGTTTACAGGCGCAGTCGCCTTAGAAGTAGTTAATGCTAAGGTTCCGGTTAAGCCGTTTAGTCAACTTCAGGTAATTGATGCAGTCCGGCAGAGTCTTGATTTATCCTCGGTTGAGAATGTCGCTGACCATGATTTTGAAGCCGTTGCTCAAATTGCTAATCAGCGATCGCAAGAATTGTTAACCAAGCTGAGAGAAGAAACGCGATCGTACCGTCGAGAAATGCTGCTAACGAAAAGCACTCCAGGGGCAAAAGATCGCTTCACTGATAAGCTCAACGATCAGATGAAGCATCTCACAAAAGTTTTGAGACAAACACCACCAGGAACACCTGTGAGAGTGGTATCACCTGAAGGTAATGTCTTCTATGGCGTTGTTTCGCGCATCAGTCAGAAAGGACAAAAAGGAAGCCCGATCGCACCCACAAATTGGAAAGTTCAAGTTCTAGTGGATCATCGCTGTCAACAATTAACCATACCGCTTTCAAAATTTAATCGCGGCAAGCATGATGCAATGACGCAAGTGATGAAGCAAGCGACGAACTGGAACGGGGAAGATATCTACGAAGCCTTCGATTTGCGCCAACAGCAGAATCAGCGCACCGAGATGCAAATTTTCACAGGTAATCCGATTCGGGCATACGAGAAGTATCCGAACGGAAGATTTTTGAACTACACCAACGATCGCAGCGATGTGGTTCAAGGGCTAATTATGCCTGCGGGATTTGACATTCAAGAAGCACTCCGATCAGAACCTGTTGCATTCAGAGAACCTGCTCAGGTAAAAGCGTTTCTTACCGATGCAACCCAGTATCAAGCATCAGTCAAAACGTTAGATGAACTATTTACAGTTCGCACTCAAGCATCAATGCGATTAGGAAATAGCAGTGCAACTGGATTTGTTTTGCAAACGCTGAAGTCCGGAGCCGGAGACCAGTACTCGCTTGACTCAGATATTATTGCAGCCGCAGGCAGTGAGTTTTACTCAGTCCACGAACGAATGGAATTGATTGTGCCAGAGGAGCGCATTGACCAAGTTCTCTCAGTCATTCTTCAGCAGAAGCAATGGACATTAGCGGCATTCGATTACAAAGATCAAGCGCGAGATTTACTGAACATCGAATTGCCAGAGCTAACGGTTGTACAACCTGCCCATGACCAAACTGGGCGAGATCTGATCGCCTCACCGGAGAAATTAGAACAGCAGACAGCAAACTCTCCAACTAATCCAGCAATTCCGCTAATTCTGGTTGAGCCAGATCTCGATGACTTCTCGCGCCAACCGCAACCGATGCCCGAACATGAGAATGCCTCATCGGTTCGAGTCGCTGCCACAAAATATCAATCTGGACGAGCGGAGAAAAACATTGCAAGATTTCTGGAGCAAGCTGGGCTGAGTGAGGCAGTGATGGCAGATCCAGAGTTTTATCTACAAATTGAAAACACTCCCTACATTCCATTAACGATCGAGCGCCATGACGCAGCCCTACATTTCATTCATTGGCTAGAAGATAGCTATGGCGATCTCTTCATTGATTCTGAAATGATCTTTGACTTAGCTCAGACGGGACGCTTAAGCCTGCGGGAAGTGGCAGTACAAAATCCATTTAGGGGCGGAGAACTGAGATCCTGCGATCGTAGCTTTGCTCAATTGTTTTCCCGCAACATCTCTGACCAAGGATTTGCAGAAGCAGCCCGTCAAATGCAAACAGTTCAACCGATAGAGGCAGTTGAAGTATTACCAGAAGATTCAAATAACACAGTTGAACCAACGCAAGATGTCTCGCTGCTTAAATTTGGTGATGGCAACACGGTTCGACTAGAGCCAGAGGAAGTCGATGCGATCGCAAGAGCTTGTTATGTTTACACTTCTGAGGCGATTTTACGAGAGCGGTTAGCTGAAATTCTAGAACCCGTTGTCGGTCGCAGAAATGTAGATTTAGCAATTCAATCCGTAATTGATAATTACCAGCAATCACCAGAAACCAATTCAAAACCAGAAAATTCACAAAGCTTAGAATCAACCAGTGATGTACAGAAAACTGACCACGCCAACCTTGCACCATTTGCGATCGAGTACTTGAGCGTTAAAGATCAACACCCTGATGCTTTAGTCTTTCAGCGTTGTGTTTCTGGCGATTTTTACACCGCTTATTTTGATGACGCAACGACGATCGCAAACGCATTAGATCTAACACTGACAAGCCGAGACGCAGGCGGAACCGTAGGGCGAATTCCGTCGATCGCGATTCCAGCATGGTCAGGAGCAATTGAGCGGTTCACAACTTATTTGGAATCACAAGGGCACAGCGTTGTTGTCGATCAAGGAATACAGCAATCAGAAGCAGTACTGAATCATGCTGAGACATCTCTGAACGAACAGTCGAACGAGACAAGCCAGATACCTGATCTAGAGCGAGAATCTAAAACTAGCGAAGAACCAACTACTCTTTTTGATTTGGGAGATTATTCTGATGCTCAGAGAGACTATCAGGTAGACGTTCAAGGATATGATCCGACCTGGGAGAGCGATGTTGAAAAAGCTTCACAAAATTCTGAAACATTGACTTCGACAAAACTCAAGTCAGAGACTCAGGCTGCCAGAGATCAAGCTACACCTTCCGATTCCTCAGTTCAATCTCACTTAGATACTACTCAATCGAACTCAACCGACATTTCAGCCCTCACAAACGAGGTAAGAAATCTCGACCTAGAAGCCGTAGCAACCAGCTTGGGTCTTCAAAAAGACCGATACGACAAAAATAAGTGGAAAGATGCAGGACACATCATCAGCATTAACGATGGGAAATTCATGGACTGGTTAGCCGATAAAGGTGGTGGAGGTGCGATCGATTTAGTCATGCACGTCCGCGAAGTCGAGTTCAAAGAGGCAGTTCAATGGCTTTCAGGACAAACGATACCTGCTTCCGCTCGATCTCAAACGTCCTTAGTACCAAAAGAACCTCGTCCACTCGAATTACCGCCGCACAACGATGAGCATTGGGCAACGGTGCGACAGTACCTTGTCGAAACGCGGGGACTGCCCGCAGCCTGGATTGATCGCTTTCATGACACGGGATTAATTTACGCAGACGACCATCGCAACGCCGTTTTTCTGCGATATAACGATCGACACAATGACCAAGCATGGTCACGCTATGAAGTCACAGGTGCAAGTCTGCGTGGTACACGCGATTCAGAACACGCCTTTCATGGATTAGCGCCTGGTTCTTCTCGTGAGAACGGCTGGTTCTGGTTGAGGTCGGCAAATGGTGAGGTCAATCGAGTTATTTTGACCGAATCACCCATTGATGCCATTTCTTTAGCTGTGTTAGAAAAAGAGAAATCGCCGGACTCAACTTCTGTATCAATCTATCTATCCACCGACGGCTCTGGCGCAGTTCCAACAACAGATCTTCAGGCAATCCTCGATCGAGGTGGACAAGTTATTGCCGCATTTGACGCAGACAAACCCGGTGAGAAAATGGCGTGGCGTATTGCAGAAATACTCCCCGGCATCTCGCGGATGACACCAGCGCAGGGTAAAGACTGGAATGATCGACTTTTGATTGAACACCATTCCGATCAGGCAAAAACTAAAGAGTACGATCGAGGCGACAAACAAACACTGCGATCGCTCTGGAAGTGGCATCGAGTCGCTGGGGAGTTGGGACGAGCCTCAAACTATCTCAAGCGCATTACCGAAGTTGCGAGAGCATTTGTCGATGGCGAACCCTTATCTGATAAAGCGATAACTGCAATGCAGCAAGATTTTCAAACTCACAAGCAGCAAACCCGTACTCATTCAGCCACCCGTCAAAATTTGCAAACATCAGAAATGCTAACCGCACAAACAGCACAGCCAAAAAAGTCCTACCAGGAAGTTGAAATAGGATAAATGTCTTTCAACTCCCTGAGCGTACAAGCAGCTACAGCAGCGCAATTTACTTTTTGCACTAAAATCTTTACAAAGTGCAAGCAGCTTTGTCACATGATTTAGGGCGGCTTTACTTGTAGAATACGGGATTGAGGCTCCTTTGGGGCGAATCCCAGCATGAGAACTAATGTTCAGAATGCAGCTAGGACATTCACGACTGGATGATTGGCGTAGTGCATTTTCAGCCTCTGCAATCAGTGTCCAAGGTGCAATGACCTCGTAGAGATTTCGCCAGACCTCCGGCGAGGCTTTCTTCAAAGACGAGTGTGGAATCGTCACACTCATCCCCGAATTGTTGACCAAAACATCTAGCCGTCTGTGATGCGACAAAACCTTTTTAACAATATGAACGACCAGCTAGAACTATCTCAGACCTCCACAAGCAATCAAATCCCCAGGTTGAGAGATCGTTGTTTCTGCTGTTTCCGTTGATGCTGCTGTTCCCTTTGGCAAGTTTCATGAACTGTTTGACGAATGTAAGCTTGAATCTTCTCTGAACTCTTGTCTTTCCCAACCATCTCTTGCACGAACGGACTGTAAGCTAACATTCGAGCGATCGCCTGCGGAGATTGCCCATCTTCAAAGGCTCGTCTTGCCACTACTTGATTGAGCTTCACCGTATTGCTGGCTTGAACACCCAGGCTATACCGTTGCCACCGTCGCTGATCTTCGTTGACATTTATTTTTTCTGTGGCTGAATGCCAAGTTTGTTCAAAATCTGTTCCTGCCCTTGTTCGAGGCGTTGGAGTCGAATCTCGTTGCTGTTGACCAGTTGATGAACTCGGTTCTGGCTGGCTGGGGGTAGAAGCTGTAGCAGAATCCAAACAATCGCTGCTACTAGCACTCCGGAGAAAGTCAGCGTCCCCAAAATCCCGCGATACGTCACGACTTCCCCGCTCAGAAATAACTTCAGAGGAAAAGCTGTTTTGTTGGGAATTGCCTGCTGAATTTGCTCGGTCTGCTGTGTCAGTGCTGCTAATCGCTGCCCCGTCTTGTCTTCGAGGTTGGTTAGCCGCTCCTGCAATCGGAGAAACGATTGGTTGAAGTCGTGGAACGATCGATGAATCACTCCCTGATTCTGTCCCACTGCAATCGTCTCGTTTTTGAGTAATGCTAGTTCCTGACTCATGCGGGTTAGCTGCTCTAACTGATTGCTGTCGATTTGAGCCTGATGAGAGAGATGCTGATTGAATTGGGTTAAGTGAGTGTTCGTTTGTTGCTGATTCTGACTCTGCTGATTTAGATGCTGTTGGCAGTTGACCAGTTCTTGATGAAGCTGTTGCAGGTAACTCAGGTATTGCTTGGTTTCGATCAATTCCGTTTCTAGACTGTGCGATCGGACTTCCAAGGCTTTCAGCGATTCGCTCAAACTCTGTAACAACGGCTGCATCAAGTCTTGGCTCTGGTGCGTCTGAGTTTGCTGCTTGGCAAGTTCTCTCAAATTCTGCGGTGTAGTCATAATGAAATCCTTTGTACTTCTGAAGTCCTGGAAAGGTGTAGGCTCTACCAAGTTTGCTGCCACTGAAGGCAACATCATTTAAGCAATAGCTGATTCCTGTGATGCGTTGATTTTCGATGCGAAGTCGAACTTCAACGCCTTGAGCCTTTAACTGATGAATGAATTGCGCGATCGACAAACTTTTCTCAGCCGCTTGATCAATTTGAACTTGCAGCCGAACTCGTACCGGAAGCTCTCCGGTTCGCTCAAATCGCCGCATTTCTCCAGTTGTCGGAGCCGCTTCAAGTTTCTCCCAACTGGGCTGAACGCTTTCAAGCTGATATTGTTGCTCTAGCGATCGAATCAGTGCTTCGGCTCGACGCTTTTCCCAAGAATCGCTTACTGTTCTGCCATCCGTCATCCGAATGCGACAAACTGCAAGATGAACATGGTCATGGTCTTGATCATGATGGCGATACACCACATATTGACAGTTCTCGTAGCCCATTCCCGAAACATAATCTGCCGCGATCGCTAACCATTGATCGTTGTCTAACCGCTCATGCTTAGGTAAAGACAGCGAGACGTGGCAAACCGCTTTCTTCAAGCGACGATTTAATGTTCTCGCCACTCGAAATTCTGCGGCTAATTCGCGTGGAGTTTCACCCGCCATATTGCCGCCAATCCATTGTGCTTCTTCCTTACCATGTAGGTAATTCAAAAGTCCGCGAAAACTTTTGCCTTGAACAATTTTGCCTATCACAACTCAACATCACCTTCAATTTCTAGGTTGATCGTTGCAGCAATCACTTCGAGCCGAAGCTGTCGAATGATAGCAACGATCGCTTCAATTTCGTTGCGGTTCACATTGCAGTCTCGCTCACCAGAAACAGCAACACGACAAGCTTTGGCAATTTGATTTAGATTTTGACCAATTTTCTGCAATTCCAAGTAGGTCAATCGATTGAGTTCGGGAACTGGGAGCCGTTGCCGCCGTTGTGAAACGTGCTGCCCTAATCCCGTCATCAATAGATATTCACTGAGGCTAAGTGAGCCTGCTCGCTCTCCAAGGTCTTGCCGTTCTGTTGGAGTCATGTACACCGGAACTGCCAGCGTTCTCAATTCTCCCGTTGACGATTTTCGCTGTCTCGGCATCGATCGCGTTCCCCTTATTTGCGTTGATAAAGTCTTCGTTTCTGATATCAAAAACACTGCTTGCTCTTCACCTCGGATGACCCAAAATCGAAGTTTTGTTGAGTTCATCCAGTTCAATAGTTATGACTTCCAATCTTACTCAGTTCTTTAGCTCTATTTTTACGATTGTTACCTATCTTTGAACTCCATCTGCCTACTTTTTGCCTTAATTTACCTACTAAATACCTTCTTAGTCTTGAAAATAGATTCGATTCGCGGTAGGGTAGTTCAAAGATAGCGATCGCTCCACTCTACGCAGCGTTTGTTACCTTCAATCGACCTTCTAACTGTCACCACGCAACTCAAAACTATCGGTGACTACCTACGATTCGGTCTAGATATCTAAGAACAAAGAAAGCTAAATCAGCCATCTACCGCAGCAGATTTAACCCAAGGAAAATACAATGACTGACTCACAGCCAGATATCATTTTGACGATCGATACCGGAACCTCGCAAAGCAAAGTGTTTTGGAAGCGTTGGTCACAAGGCAACACTGAGCTTTTATTAATGGGACCAGAGTTTCTAGAAATTGCTTCCGATGATTTGATTGACACCGGACTTTCAGGCGGTAGACCGGAAAATGATGCCTTCATCGAGCTATTCAACGGCAAGATTTACGCTCTCGGTATGAAAGCACAGCAAATGCGCGGCAAAGTGCCGACCGGATTGAGTAAGTACGAATTTGCTGCTTACAAAGCTCTCGCAATCATCGGCGCGATCGCAGAAACGGCAAATTTACCAGAGCAATTTACGATCGCGCTTTCGGCTCTCCTGCCGTATAAGGAATATCAAGACCGCAAAGCCTTTCATGATCTTCTCAGTCACAATCTCGCTGGCTTTAATTTTCGAGGTCGGCGCTACTTTGTTTCGCCGCTGGTGCTAGAAGTGAAGCCCGAAGGAGCCGGACTCGCTCAAAGTCGTCGTAACGATGCGCCTCAGTCGTTTAATCACAAAAATATTCTTGTCACGATGATCGGTCAGCGGGATGCGTCACTACTGCCGTTCAAACAAGGTACACCTCAAAGTGGGCATGGCATTCGATTAGGATTTGAGCAGTTAATTGATGCGATCGTAGCTCGTGCCTCTCTGAATCTCGATGCAAAAGATGCTGGACGATTGACCGAATACATTTTTCAAGCGCAACAGAACCCAAAACTACTCGATCGCATTGCTCGGATGGTCGTAACTGAGGCAGAAATCGAGCGCAAAGTCGAACAGCTTCAGGACGCGATCGCGCAATCTCGAAATCGATACCTGCGCGATCTATTAGATTGGATGAAATCAACTCTGGGTCAAGACCTCTATGAGTTCGATGAAGCGATCGTTTCTGGAGGCACAGCACTGTATTTTAAGGATGAGCTAGAAGACTTTTTCGCACAATACGATTTGGAAGTGTCGTGGGCGATGAATCTACAAGATCAAATTCATCGATCGCTAACAACTCCGATCGATCCGGTTCTCGCTTGCCGGGTTTCGGATGCGTTTGGGGTATTCAAGCTGTTGGGAGGCAAAGTCAGTAGACTGACAGAAGGAATGACGGTTGCACGATGAGGATTGCTGAATGTCCACCAAAAAGTTTGATTACCGAGTCAGAATTCAAGTTGCGGCAGAAAGTCCCGATGGGATTCTGCTGGATTGCATTAAAAACGAGCGCCATCAATCGTACTCGCACAAGGAGATGCTGTTGTGGGCACTGCGAGGGTATTGGATGCCGATCGCGTATCAGCTTCGTCGCGAACAAGGGGAACTATCGCTCTCTGATGCTCAGATGAAACGGATTGCTCAAGATGCAATTCACCAACTGCGGCAGCAAATTGCGTATCTTCAATCGACTTTCGGTATCGACCAAAACCCAACACCGGAGGGATCAGTAGGAGCGATGGCAGCCCATCCCTCCCAACAATTGCTGTCTCTTCTTGCTGCTAATCGCGTTGTGGAGGTGAGTAATATAGAGCAAGCAACTGCTACGGGTATTGCAGAAACCTCGATCGCGAACTCAAGTAATGCTGGGACCGAACTGACCTCCACAAATGAACCGTCCAATCAACCTGCAAAAGAGCAGTGGTACGACAGTGAAGATCTATTCGATTCCGAGCTTTAGTGCTAGATCCCTGCCTTAACAATTGCTTCAAGTTCTGATGAGCCGTCTTGTGATTAGGGGCATTGGTTGGCTCTGATTCGTCTTGTGCTTTGACACCTGCCTCAATAAAAGTAACATCCGCAAAGTTAGCTCTCCAAAAGTCCTCGAATCAATCCCACAAAAACACCTTGAACTTCAACTTCTTTGGCTACGTCGATGCTCTAATCCCGAATTACGCACCGAACCGCAAGTCGTCCAATGCTTCTTGAATGACCTGCTGAAGATTTTCCTGCTTCCACACAATTCGTTTTATCACTAAATTCGCAACGATCAGAATTTCAGTATCATGAATCGGAGTGTTTTCTGAGTCGATCGCAGTTTGCTTGATGTAATTCAGCAGTCGATTGACCTCATCAAGCTCATTGGCACTAAATTCCCGATCGTTCGCAGGAACGATCGAGCTTTGAGACGAGTTCTGATTCATTATTTCTCTGCACCTAAAACAAACTTAGCTGAACAGATTTATCTGGGTTCATTAATGCTGTCCATTGTTGACTAAAAGCTTTGAGATTTCGGCATTTATCTTTTGCCAACTTGGGAGCGACAACATAAAACTCTTCGATAGCGGGATAGCACCCCTCGATACGGCGATGAACATAAAAGCGTTTGCCGTACAACTCTTCGATTACTGCGTTTTGCTCTTGCGCCAACGCTTGTAAGTTGCTTTCCATTTCTGACTTCTGCCCCTGGGCAACGATCGCAACTTTACGATCGGCATTCACGTAGGGCTTACCATTCTTCCCGATTAATTGCTTGTAAATCCGCTGGACATGGTAAACCGCCCATTCAGTTTGATTGAGCAAGCATTCTAGTTCAGCGAATGCCTTCGGCAACAGCGAAGCTCCCGCAGATTGATTACCACTTTCAACAATGAGGTCATACGCCGTACCCGATGAAAACAAGTGCATTCGCGGATTAAAGGCAAGCGCATTCAATTCCATTAGTAGAGCAAAGCCGCCTGCTTCGGGGTCGCGATGATAACGCTCGATCGCTGCATTCTTTTGCTGAAACGGGCAGTATGCACAGGCACTTTTACGCCATAACACTCCGAACACACGGTATAGATATTCAATGCAATCGTCTCGCGTCCAGCCCCATTCGATCAGCGGATAAATGAACTGATGACCTTGACAAGTATAGCCATCCGCTTTTCCTGCACGTTTAAGTTCATCAGCGTTATATCCCAAGTACGGATCAAAGGCTTCGCTAACGTGATCAATGATCCAGGCATCGAGAACTTCGCCCTTCCACTGAGCGCAGATATGAGGTCGTCCTAGTCGTGGAAGTGTACCAGATTGTATCAAATCCCAACTAAGCTTGAAATTGCCTTCGGTGTGCAGCTCGACAGGCTCAACCGTATCACTCAAGATCACATAACCATCGAGCTTACTTGCTGTAGTTTTCGCAACCTGCACTAATCGAATGTGATGCTGTCGGAGCAGAGGAAGTAGATAAGTTTCACAAAGCCATTTTGTTTCAAACACCTCATCTCCGGTTTGTGCAGTCAGCACAATGAGGTCTTCAAAAGATGAAAAAGGGCGAGTGTCAGGCTCTAGAATCCAGCGTACTAAAATCGCTGTGCTTTCAACACCCATACCCCAATTGAGCAAATGTAATTTAGGAGTCATGATAGATAATGAAAGTAATTCCCTGAATGCTTGATTCAAAGAACTACTTTAAGAAAAGAACTAACGACGATCGAGACTACGAAGCTGATCAAACTTACACCAAACAGCACCCAACTTGGTTAAACCTTTCAACAGATAGAGCCATTCCTGATTCTGGCTTTCAGACTGCTCACTGCTAGAGTCGTATTTCATACCAACGATCGTGGCAACTTCTCCGGTTAACTTCACTTTCACAACTTGGAAAAAAGCAAACTGCGGCAATGCAGCCTGTGAATTAAGAACCGGAATCGTATAAGAATGATCCGAAGTATTACTCATGATTCAATCTCCAAAAAATTCCTCCCAAGTTGTGACTTGAGAGGATGAACAAACTTCGTCAAATGATGAACAGGCTAGAACTCCTGCATATATGGAAAGTCTTCGTCGATGTCATACTCCGATGAAGGTACTGTTTCAGCCGCTTGCGACTCAGGCGATCGCTCTACCGATTGATCCTGGATCTGACCAAAGCCTTCCCATTGCTCAAACTCACTTAGCAATTTGTCTTTCAGTTCGGTGTTATACCCTACAAAAAAGTTTTTCCAGTTCTGCACGGTCGGCTGTCCATACTGTGCGATCGAGCAAACCCAAGACTTGAGTTTTTTCCCTTTAAGTTCTGGCTGCACTTGTACCGCAAAAACCGACAGTGCAAAAAATCTTTCGCCTCGTGCTTTTTTTGCTCCAGTCGCTTGCGTGTAAGCTTGGTTCATCTCACGGCGGAAGTTACGGTAAGAATCACCGAATGAGCCACAGAAAGTTGCTTTTGTCGTGAACATCAATGGCGTTTGATGTAGCGGTTGTTTCTGCTTATTCACCAGATAAACAAGGTAGCGAGTTTTGAGCAGCATCGTATCCCGGTTATAGCATTGCGAATTGAACACGCTGATAAAATTCTCTTCTTCGCGATCGAACATCAGCAAAGGTGATTTCCGCAGAATCAAGAACCGAGCAGTTAAGCTTCGGTATCCTTCAACTATTGTTCCACTTGCAAATGAAGTCGTGTGCGATAACCACTCTCCGGCAGGGTCAGCAAAACTTACAGCTTCAGCATTCTCTTGTGTGAGGAAGAAGCCAGATTGCTCAGAGCTTTGGTGGTTGAGCATTTGCATATAAGGCAACGTCTCATGTTCGCCTTCAAACTCAGGGGCATCAAACTCATCAGCAGCTTCTTGAGCAAGCTCTTGTCCAGGTCGTTCCAGTGTCGGACTTGTCTTTAGCAATCGCCCATTGTTATCGAATGTCATTGTCAAACTCTCCAAAAAGAAAGGGTTAAGGGACTTACCTCAACCCTGATTGACTGAACCCAGATTTAGAAATCGTCGTTGTAATACGCTGGATTTGGCGTATCAACATACCCAAAGGCAAAGTGTTGACTTGGGGAGTAGTGCTTGATGCGTCCGTCCTCGTCTTTGGGCAACTGCTTCAGTTTTGTCAGATAGCCCTCTAAATACACTCCGTCTTGATACTGTGGCAACTGAGCAAAGGCAGCATCATTCGCGCCTTGAAGATAGCGATCGTAGAGCGCATCGCGAGTTTTTGCTTCGCGTTGGTCGCGCTCATCTGCCAAACAATCATCAATGAATGCCATAATTTCATGTACTCCTTGTGGGTCAAGAGAGCGCTTGTGATTGCGAGTCCGGGCGCTCTCTTGTGGTTTACAGAATTTTGAACAATTGAATTTCGTAACGGCTGGGTTATAGCCTTGAGGCATTCATCACCAGTTCTGCGGTATCAGCAGGTTCCCCGTACTTTTTGGCTTCCGGTGTCCGATTTCTTATATCTATATTGTCTATATTTATATCTATATTGTCAACAGTTTGATCAAAGAAACTGGCACAGTTCACTGGTCTTTTAACGATTTCTCTAATTACGCAGTACATTGACAATAGAGATATGGGCGTTTGCATGGACGATTCCGAGATGCCAAAGGAAGCTACAGAAAAAGCGATCGATCGCTACCGTGCCACCGAAAAAGGCAAGGCGGCACAACGTCGATCGCAAAAAAATTATGCTGAAACCGAAAAAGGTTCAGCAGCACGAAAGCGGGCATCTCAGAAGTTTGAATCCGAAAATGCAGAAACTCGACGAGAATACAAACGCAAAAAACAGGCGGAATACAGAGCCAAGCGGAAACAGCAACAGAATTTGGCATCTAGTTCTGAAACACCATCTGAGCAGCAGAAAGATACTGTTTCTGAAACCGTCGTTCCTTTTCCAGAAGGTTGCGTCGTTCAGACTCGAACTGGACAACTCGGACAAGTTGTAGCGATTCAATACAGGGTGAAGTTTGAAGATGGTTCAACCCAAACCTTTTTGGGCTGCGAATTGAGTCATCGAGATTTAGATCAAGAAATGACACACTGAATCAAATCGATTAGCCAAGCTTACAGTATGCTCAGTTGCCGCTGGTTGAATGCTAGTTAGAACAATTCAATCAGATGTTGATGAATTTGATTGCGAACGCGATCAACGCGATCGCAATACGTGAGGACCTAACTGAACCAGGCTACATCAAGATTCAGAGCATTTTATTGCTTGTTCTAATTGCTTCAGAAAAAACTTTGTATTGCCTAAAGCGCAAATCTTCACCGGATCTACACGATTTGTTTGTATCGTATGGGAAACAAATAGATGATTCAATCATGCTGCTAGACAACTGCTTCAATCATGAACCCGCATCAAACATTCATGAGATCCCTGAGATATCATTTATTATCTTAGGCGTTGAGCAAGCAAGCGTAACCACACAAGCATCGCTCCTTGGGCAAAAACTTGCGATGCCATGTCTTTCGATGAACCAATTATTAGAACAATTTGTTCTCGATCGCTCCGCCTCAAAAAGGCGTTTTCGCAAAAGATCACTACCGTTCTATGCTTCCCCTTTATTCTTGGTTAAATCTCGTCTTCAACAGGTTGATACTCATCAAGGCTGGATTTTAACAGAGTATCCAACAAACTTTGGAGAAGCAGAGTATTTCGATGGAGTTCTAGAGCATTTAGGTCGTTCTCAGCCTCATGTGATTTATCTAGATGCGCCGCAACCAGTCCTTTCAGATCAAGATATTACTTTTCCTGGGGTACAAAGTCTGCCTGAACAACAGCTTCAACAATCTAAAAGACTGTTAGCGCCCTTAATTCAGTACTATCGAGAGCAAGAGCGTCTAACCATTCTTGATGGCAATGCTGCAACTCAGGATGTGCATCAACACATCTTACAGATTGCCAATATTTTGCTTCCATCGTTTACTCCTTCAGCTTGAAAGACTGATTGGGCGATCGTAGAGTTTGCGATTTCTGCAATACAAGCAATGGGACAATAGTTACTCTGCTTATAGCATTGCGGAATACACTAAGGATTGTCCTGAGTTTTTAGGTGATAACTGTCTCTTCACAACGGCAGTTCTAGGGTGAATTCTGTACCTTGCTGAGGTGAAGACTTCACGCTCAATTTGCCCTGATGTTTTTCCATGATGATTTGTTGTGCGATCGCAAGTCCTAGACCAGTCCCTTTGCCCACTTTCTTAGTGGTAAACAAATGGTCAAAGATTCGTCTCTGAATCGATTCTGACATCCCAATTCCATTGTCTTTAAACCGAATTCGGATTCCAGCATCCCATCGATCAGTTGTGATCGTGATGCGATTAGGATTCGTTTGGAGCGCCTTAACTCCTCGCACTTGATTTGCTTCTTCCAGTGCATCGATCGCATTAGCAAGTAGGTTCATAAACACCTGATTGAGTTGTCCCGGAAAGCACATTACGGAAGGGATATCACCATATTGCTTAATGACCACGATCGCAGGGCGTTGCGGATTAGCTTGCAACCGATGCTCCAGAATTAACAACGTACTATTTAGTCCTTCATGTACATTGAAGCATTGTTTACAATCGTGATCCGTGCGCGAGGATATCCGTAGACTTCGGCTAATCGACTCAATCCGATTTGTTGCTTCGCTGATTGAATTGATTAATTTAGGAAAATCTGCGCGAATGAAATCCAAATCGATTTCTGCTAGTGCTTCGCTCAAGTCAAAATCCGGATTAGGATATTTGGTTTGGTACAAATTGATGACGTACATTAAATCCTGAACATACTGTGTAGCGGGAGTAATATTTGCACTTAAGCAACTCACAGGATTATTAATTTCATGAGCGACTCCTGCCATAAGATTGCCGAGCGCTGACATTTTCTCATGCTGAATAATCTGTAACTGAGCTTGCTGCAATTCCGAAAGGGCTTGCTGTAAGTCGATTGCTTGCTGCTGACGGCGATGCGACTCAACAATTAATGAAATCAAATGGGCAACAGATCGAATAAAATTTTGATCAGCTTGGCTCCATTCTCTTTGTACCCCAATCTGTTCACAGCAGATTACACCACCAACTTGTCGATCGAGTTGAAATCCAGAATCGAGCATGGACTGAATATTCAAGGGAATTAGATAATCATTCTTAAATTCACAGGTGTAAGGATGAGTTTGTGCATCACAAGCAACAATCAGCGGCTCGGATTCAATCGCTGCAAAATAGTGAGGATAGTCCGCAACCTGTAATTCGATGCCTTGCGAGTGTCGTTTTTGGTTCTGCTCGAACAGATCGAGACACTGAATTTTTGTCCGGTTTGAGTCGAAGCGCCAAATGCTAGTCCGCGCAACTTGCAGAACCTGCGATGTTACTTCTGTAAGTTCTTGCAAGGCACACGGAAGATCGCCTTTATTTAGGGCATCGCTTTGAGATAACTGAATCAATGCCTGAACCTGCGCTTCTAGAACCCGCTCGTTCTGCAAACAAGTTGCTTGAGCTGTCTGAAGTTCAGCAAGCGATTTTTCTAGGTGCTGAACGTAGTCCTGAACCGATTGAAACTGAGAGAATGAAGCAGTCATAAGGGGATGTACGCAATCAACCGAAGTCACCTCCCGAAAAACACCTAGCAGCAGTGAAATCACTAAAATCTAGGGTTAACTTGAGAATTTATTTCTCAAGGAGTTGAGGGTGAACTTCAGTTTTAGATTGCCCCATCTCATACCTGTTTGCGATCGAGAACATTCTTTCTCAAAGTGTTCAACGGGGAAGACCGAATCTCCCGATTTCTCCCAACACGACTTACCTCGCAATCGCCCAACGTCTTCAATGCTCATTCAGCTTTCACAAGTGCAAAAACTGCGTCCACTAATTGCTCAATATCAACTGGCTTCGGTAAGTGGAGTTGATACCCTGCGGCAAAAGCTTGCCGTTGATCCTCCTCGGTGACAGAAACCGTTAGCGCGATCGCAATTAGCCCCTGAAATGCCTCTACTGCTCGAACCCGTTGCAAAAATCGATACCCATCTTCATCCGGCATTGAGATATCGCTAATCAGCACATTAGGCTGAAACTCATTCAAAAGATCAAATGCTGCCTGAGCAGAAGTTGCAGTCATCACAATCATCCCTTCCTGCTCCAAAGCAAGGCTCAGAAAAGAGAGACTATCCTCTTGATCGTCAACCAGAAGAACGCGGATCGCTGATGCTTCAGATAGCAAAGTCACTGACGGCTGATCGAGCAGTGGGAATCGTACTGTAAAAGTTGCACCTTGGTTGATTCCTAAACTCTCAGCCGAGATCGTTCCCTGGTGCAATTCGACTAAATGATGCACGATTGCGAGTCCTAATCCCAATCCTTGCCGTGATTTTGAAGTAGTCAAGCGACCTTGCTGGAATTGCTCAAACATATACGGCAAGAACTCCGGTTCAATGCCCTGCCCGTTGTCTCTGACTTGAATTCGCGCTTCGGAACCGATCTGATCTAGAAAAATATCAACGCGCCCCCCCTTCGGTGTGAACTTGATTGCATTCGTGAGCAAGTTCCAAACAATCTGCTGTAAACGATTCGAGTCGCCTGAAATGAAAATAGAGTCGTGGTGAATGACTGAATTGAGTTGAATTTCTTTTGCTTCAGCAGAGAGACGCACAACGTCGATCGACGTTGTAATCACCATCGCCAAATTCACCGGATTATGATCGAGGGTCAAATTGCCACGAACCATTCGAGAAATATCCAGCAAATCTTCAATTAAACGAGATTGAGACTGTGCATTCCGTTCAATCACTTGTAGCGCTTGAGTTACTGCATCCTCATCCAGCGATCGAGTTTGTAGCAATCTTGCCCAGCCTAAGACTGAATTCAGCGGTGCGCGAAGTTCATGAGAAACGATCGCGAGAAAATTATCCTTTGATTGATTCGCTTCTTCTGCTGCTTCCCGCGCTTGACGTGCTTCGATTAACAGTATTTCTCGCTCTTGTTCTAGGCGTTTACGATCGCTAATGTCCGTTGAGACTCCACAAATTCCATAAACGACACCCTCTGAGTCTTTCAGAACTGTTTTTACAGAGAGGAACGTGTGCCATTCTCCCTCTATTAAAACAGATTCCTCAACTTCGATTGATCCGCCTGATTCAAGTAATGCTTGATCATTCGCGGTAATTGCGATCGCTTCTTCAGGCGACAACAGTTCTGCATTTGTTTTGTTTAGCAATTGTTCACGGGGTAATCCGAACACTGCTTCAAACTGGCGATTGATTAGAATATGGCGAAACTGGAGATCTTTGACATAAATCACAGCAGGAGAGTTATCTAGAACCGCTTGCAGTTTGGTGTTACTTTCACGGAGCAGGGCTTCTGCGCGTTTCTGCTCTGTGATGTCTCGTCCGACAGACTGTAATTCGACTAGCTGATGATTCTCGTCAAAGATGGCGCGATCCGTCCACTGCTGCCATCCAACTGTACCATCCGGTCTGATGACCGTATGTTCCTGCACAATGACTGGATTCTCAGAGGTCATCTGGCTAATTCGTGCAATTTGTGCCTGAACAACTGCTCGATCGGGTTCTCCAATTAGTTCTAAAAAATTCTTCCCAATCAGTGCTTCTGCGCTCATACCAAAATAGCGACAGTAAGCTTGATTGACGAAAGTAAGCGTACAGTCGGGTAAAAATCGGCAGATTAGCTCAGTTTGATCTTCCACTACAGCCCGATAACGAGCTTCACTTTGCTTTAATTGCTGTCTAAGCTGTGCATTTTCGATCGAACTTCGGAGCGCGATTCTAATTTCTTCAGTTGTTACCTGATCTTTGACCAAATAATCCTCTGCACCTAATTTGAAAGCGCGAGTTGCGGTTGTAGCGTCATTGTAAGTGCTAATTACAACAACGGGAGGACAAGCTTCCCCAAGCTGCTGTTTAAGACGAGTCAGAAAATCGAGATCATTGGGACTTGAAGGCTTGAGATCCAGTAGAATGCCATCGGGTTGCTCAACAGAACAAATGGCTAACCCGTCATCAATTGAATCAGCAGTAAGAACACGATCGACAATTGCTGGATCTGCCAGCAAGCATTTTTGATACCGATCGATATCATTTCCATCTACCACTAAAACAGTACGGTGTAAGACCATAGCGCTTTCACTTCAGTCCACGATTGCAGAATTAGTCAGATCTCACTTTACTCGAAACTTTAACGAATGACTAGAAAGACAACCGCCATTTAGCTTATGTACGAACCTGACTCGACAAAATTGCTGGAACCTGATAAGGATAAGCAATAATAGTTAGATTGGGCGAGTAGAAGAGCAATCCGCTTCCTACTCGCCCGATCTAGCTTCTACCCTAAGTAGGAAGATAAACAGGTTGGTGTCGTTTTCGTTTCTAGTTCCCGAATCTTCCACAAATCCGCTGGTGAATCAGCTTGTTGAAGAGGCTGATCATGAGCCTGCTGACTCGGTAACTTTGGTTGCGGCTCCAATACGCCCGTTGTCCGTGGGCGTAGAGAAGGTGAGAACGAAGGGGTTTGATCCGGTTTCGCGATCGTAGGTGTGAGATGGAGAATTCCCTTACAGATCAAATCGTTCAGGCAAGCTTGATTGCTAGGAGTTGCATAAGCTGACCATTTTGGCTGAAACTGCCGGATGTCATTTAACAACGAGTACAGCATTTCATTGATCGGGTAAGTCGTGTAGTAGGGGTTATCCGGAGAGAACAATTCAATTTGAGTTACACCTGTACAGAGATCGGTTTCAAAGCGGAAGTGCAGATCGCTTGACAAGGTTAGATGGTCTTGAAGCGTGTAACTCAGATTGAGTCGATCGCGTTGTTGGAAGTACTGCCGAACATTCTGATAGATTGGGCGAGTTGGATTATGAATCGTTCGGGTATAGTAAGACCCAATGCTTTGAGGTAGCGCTCTCTGAATTAGAATGTAGCCGAAGTTTACAGCAGTCAATCTAGCATGATGAAAGTTATACAGCCATTGGTCAAGCTCAGACTTATACTCCGCGTAGGATTGATTGAATGCCGCGTGACAGTGTGGAACTGAGAACAGAATGTCATTACGATCGGCAGTGCTTAACACTAATTGATGAGCAGCGCCCCCGCGCCACCATTGTTTGAGCTTGCTTTCATAGGCTGGTAAATTCACCAGATCAGTGACAATGAACAATCGACCTTGCTGGACAAGATAGTCTGCGCTCTTTTCAATGATCTCGGATAGGATATCTTCGCCTGTATCACCACCGTCTCGAAACCACATCTCACGACTGGGACTGGGCACAAAGGGAGGATTTGCTAGAATCGTATCGAAGTGACCTTTAACAGGTTGATAAAGACTTCCTAACCGAAATTCAATGTTGCGAATGTGATTGACTTGAGCATTAAATCGGGCGTAGCGGATCGCGCGTGGATTAATATCAACACTCGTGACTGATTTTGCATATCGACTCGCAACTAAACCTTGAACTCCGCCCCCACAGCATAGATCCAGAACGCGATCGACACACTCACGCGGCGCAGTATGAACTAAGCCCATACTATCTAATCCAACATACATGACTGGATCTTCATCAATCTGATCTTCAGGTAAGATCAGATATCGATGGTCGGTTGCAATATATAAACCATCAACGTCGAATAGATCAATCCGTGATGCCCAAGCCGTATCCCGTTGAATCAGAACTCCAAGATCGCAAAGCGTTGAAAATAGCTCTGCTCCAAAAATCTGCTTGAGGCAGAATTCAGAAATTGCCCCACGGAGCAGAAACAAACGAATCACGTCTCCAAGCTGATTGTGAGGTAAACAGTAGCGATCATAGTAGTGTAGATGAGTCGGTTCAATGTGCTGCTGTGAAGGCACGTTGAGAAGCTGACAAATTGTTTTTGCAGTGTAATCAAGCTGTTTTAAGCGATCGCGCAATGTGCCTAGAATTTGCCACAGAGTGAATGTCTCATCCGCGAAAGGAGCAAGCGTTTGAGTGCAATCTATCTCTAAGTCTTGATCTTGCGGTAAAGACTGAAAATAACAATGCTGAGGCTTCAGTCCGTAGTATTCAAGTTGCTGTTCTGCCCAACTAACACGATCGCTAAATTCACGAGTTGTAAGCTGCGATTCGATCCGGATTTGGTCTAGCGATTCGGTTGATGACTTCAAGACCGTGAGTAAAAGCTTAACCTCTTCAAAACTGTAGGTGCGTGGGGAGTTTTGACGAGTGAGATCTGCGATCGTAGATTGTCCTAATGGATCGAGAATTAATACGATCGTTTCTGAAAGCTTTGTATGCGGTGTTTCGGAAAATGGAGCTTTAGGAAAAAGAAGGCTTGTCTCCTTGAATCGTCCTCCTTGAGTAGAAAGCTTTTGCAATTCTTCGATCGACCAAGGGCAATTACTTACATCGCCGAAGAACAAAGCGCGATCGAGCGATGCCATCATCTCATACATCTCTGGAATCGGATGGGGTAAGCCGCAAGGTAACGGACTGTCTCCAACTTGGTCAAGATGAGCTTTGTAGCTAAGAACGGGTACGTTGCGCTTCGTAATCCAGAAGTTCTTAATAGCTAGAAGGTCGATGTCTGTTTTTAAGAAAGTTGAGATCGCATCGAATGGCGTTTCGACGATTGGTTGCCCTGCTACATTAAAACTTGTGTTTAGTAGCACTGGAACGCTCTCCCGCTCTGCAACAAGCTGATGGCACAGACGGTAGAGAAAAGGATTCTCAATCTCAGTGACTGTCTGTACTCTACCCGTTCCATCAACATGAGTTACGGCGGGAATTTGATCATGGAACTCTGGCTTGATGTCAGAAATCAACAGCATAAAAGGTGCAGCAACAGGTTGCTCAAATACCTCTGAAACTGCTTCTAAAGGAATGACAGGTGCAAAGGGACGAAATGCTTCACGGAACTTGACTCGCGCATTCACAATATCTTTCATGCGGCGGAAGGATGGATCAGCCAAAATCGATCGATGTCCTAATGCGCGAGGTCCGTATTCTGATCCTCCTTCAAACCGAGCAATAATACTCCCAGATGCTAATGCTTTTGCACTCCGATTCACCATCTCTTCTGAAGACAACTGCTCAATTTCGATGGCAGCACTAAAGTGTCTTAACGCCTGCATCACTTCGTCATTTCTGTAAGTTCGTCCCAAAGTTGCTTTCTTAAGGGGAACTCGTGTTTGACCACATTCGATCGTAGAGTAAGCCCACAATCCGCATCCGGCTGCAATTCCACTATCACCAGCGGCTGGAAAGATGAAAATGTCTTCTAGTTCAAGTTTCTGCAACAATTGATAGTTTGCAACCGAATTGAGTCCGACTCCTCCAGCAATACAAAGTTTTCGCAGACCAGTTTGTTTGACTGCTAATCCAACGATGTGTAGAAGTGCTTGTTCTAGTTCCTGCTGGACTTTGTAAGCGAGATCAACCAAATAAGGACGAAGATAAGCTTTGCCTTTACCGTCGTCGTAGTATTTTTCCAGCGCTGCAACTTCCAGAAAGATATCGTAAGCAGAAATTTTTAGACTGAAAGAATCTTCGATCGTATGTACCCATCGCTGAAGATTGGGCTGTGCCTGACCAAATGGAGCAAGCCCCATCAGCTTTCCTGCTTCTGCATGAGTCAGAGATTCACTCACAACACTGGTGAAGCCAGCTTTGCGAGTGATGTATTCATAGAGAAATCCCAATGTCGATAGTCCAGCAAGATGGGCAACAACAGTTTCACTGTGAAGCGTCGAAAGCGAGTGCTTTCGACCTTTATAGAGTGTGTACGATTCAGTTCGGTGATCAGGTGTAGTCGTTCCAGTGGCATCAACGACAAGAACTAAAGCTTGATCAAAGCCTGAAGGGAAATAAGCAGAATAAGCATGAGCAAGGTGGTGACTCGGAATCGTTTGAACTTTCCCTGCGATTTCAGCAGGTAAAGCTCGACGCAAAATCTCCGGAGCATAATCGCGTCCCGGCATATTGCCTGTAATTGTTGCCAAATCAGACATCTCGATCCCGCAAGTTTCTAGACAATAACGAATCGCTTCAGCAGGAAGCTGTATATGAGTAGGATCGCCCGGAGACTGCTGTAAATAGCCCAGACTGTACTTCTGGCGATCGAGGCGTTCTTGCTCGATCGCGACAACAATTTCTCCATCTTTGACGATCGCAACTGAGCGCTCATGTCCAAGATTAATTCCCATGTGATACCGGGTCATCGTTCTGCTCCTAAAAAAATAAGATTGAGGTGAAATGTCAACGTGCGACGGAATGTTTTCGGCAAGTGAAAGAGTGCAATCTATCGCATGGCTAGATTTCAGCTTTGATGTCCGAATTCAAGCTGAATTACTCGATGGTTGAGTTGAAATCTTTTAGCGAATCGCTTCTCGCTGCTAGGTTAGCTTTTTGAGCAATTCGTGAGAGGTAATCACGTCTGCATAGGTAGTGAAAATGTTGTCACAGTAAAATTGATGCTCAAATGAGGTACGGGCAGCTATGCAGTCTGACAAAATCGTGACACGGTAGCCTTGTTCTTGAGCATAGCGTCCGGTTGAATCAACACAAATCGATGCGATCGCACCTGTTAGCACAAGATTTTTAATGCCTTGACGCTGGCAGACTTGATGCAGTTGAGTATCGATAAAAGCGTTAAACCCTCGTCTTCCAGGAACTTCTAAAATTCGATCACGAAAGGGTTGTAACTGATCAATCATCGCTGAGCCAGAGCTTCTTTGTTGAAAAGCTCTCACTTCTTTGATTTTTTTGAGAATTCCGATCGGCTCAACTAGCTCCTCATAGTCTTCCGTAAAGAAAATAGGAGCAGCAATCATCAAAACAGATAGTGCTTCAAGCTGAAGAAGGTTAACAATGTTCGCGATAACTTCAGCAGTTTGATCCGGGTCTTCTATCATGTCGCGTAGGGTTCCAGTGGAGGCAAAATAATCATTCTGGAAGCCAATGAGCAAGAGGGCTGTATCTTGAGAGTTCATGGTCATCGTCTAGATCGGAGCAGCGAGCGACTGAACGGATTTGACATGTCAATTGGAGCTATCTAACTTCGGTCGAACTTGCTTCAGGAAGTCTCAAATTTTTCGCAGTAACTTATTGAGCGTCTAATAAGACTACGAAAGAATCAAAAACAAAGATACCGTTTTGTGACAGCATTAAAATTGAAACTCGCAAAACTTAACGATAATTTCAAGTCAAGCAGTGGACTAGCTCTGTACAACTCATTACCTCTGCATACAGCGGAAAAATGTTTTCACAGTAGAAATTTTGCTCAAATGAGGTACGGGCAGAAGTGCAATCTGAAAGCACCGTGACACGGTAGCCGCGCTCATGAGCATAACGCCCTGTGGAATCAATACAAATTGAAGTCACGGCTCCTGCTAAAACGATGTTCGTGATGCCTCGTTTCTTGAATAGGTAATCAAGATTAGTCTTATCAAAAGCATTAAAGCCTTGCTTACCAGGAATTTCGAGAATGTTTTCAGCAAATGGCTGAAGTTCTTGGCTCATTTCTGCGCCAAATGTTCCAGACTGAAACGCTTTAACATCTCGAATCGTTTTTAGAATTCCGACTGGCTCCGTTAGTTCTTCATAGGTTGATGTGAAGAAAATTGGGGTCGCAACGCTCAGAACTGGACTGGATGCGATCGCGTTTAGCAGTGTTGCTGTATTGCACAAAACATTGTTGAGCCTTGCTGATTCTTCAATTACACAATGTAAAGCACCTTGCGGAGAGAAGTAATCATTTTGATAGCCAATCAGAAGTAATGCTGTTTGATCAGATTTCATACGCTGTCTAACAGTAGGGGGATGAGTGATGTCAGAAGACTCTGACTTTGGTGATTACTTGAGAAGAGGAATTGTCACTGTAATAGCTGTTCCCTGTCCGACATAGCTCTCTAGCTCAATTTGTCCGCCGTGAAGTTCGACGTACTCTTTTACGATCGAGAGTCCCAATCCACTGCCCGGAATCCTTTCTACATTACTCGCTCTGTAAAATGATTTGAACAATTTGGATTGGTCGTCGAGTGGAATACCAATTCCCTGGTCTTGAACTCGAAAGGCAATCTCTTCAGCACTGTAGGTACAAAGAAACTGAATTTGTCCACCGCGAGGCGAATATTTAATTGCATTCGAGATCAAGTTAGTCAGTATGGGACGCAGCAATTTCTTATCGAGGAAAGCTTCGACCTCTAGAGATGCTAATTCTTCGATCGAGAACCGTTCACCTCCAAGCTCCTCAAGCCAGAAATGAATTGAATAGCGATCATCTGCTTGAACTCTTGCAATTTGAAGCAGAGTCGCGCAAAACTCTATCAAGTTCGTTGCTTCAGGTTGACATTGGAGATTTGCAGTTTCAGCTTCACTTAATACGAGAACATCAGTGAGCAGTTCATTCATCTGTCTAACAGAATCACGAACGCGCTGAAGGCAAAGTTTCTGTTTATCGAGTTTCAGTAGTTCTCCATACTGTTCTGCCAGTTCTGCGGAAACGAGAACAATATTGAGCGGATTCCGAAACTCATGAGACACGATCGAGATAAATCTCGACTTCAGTTCGTTGAGTTCTTGTTGTTCTTTAAGAGCCTGACGAACTGCAACCTCAGCTTTATGCTTAGAGATCGCAATTTCGATCATCGTGGTCAGCTCTTGCCGATTGAAAGGTTTGAGAACATAACCAAAAGTGGACGTTGCTTTCGCACGTTCCAAGGTTTTTTCATCTGCATGAGCCGTTAGGTAGATAATTGGAATCTGGTACGCCTCATTGAGTTGAATTGCAGTCTCAATCCCGTCGATATCGCCTTCAAGCGTCACATCCATCAACACTAAATCAGGCTGAACTTGCGAGACTTGCTGGATAGCTTCATCCGAGCGAACTGCAATTCCAGTGATGTTATATCCTGCTTTGGTCAAGATCCGTTTGATGTCTAATGCGATGATGCTCTCATCTTCAACAATCAGAATATTTCCCGTAGTCATGAGTTTAAGCCTTCATTGCTCCAAGCCAGCAGAATGTTGAACAGCTAGAGATGACTGCACTAAAAATTGTCTTGTTTTTCAATCGAAATCTAACTGAGCGACTTGATTCGGATTGCAGAAAGACCGAAACGCCAATACGCATCTATTGAGCGATCGATGATTCAACGAAGCCATCAATTGAAGACTTAGGTAAGGATAGAGCCATTTCGCCGCCACAGCGAGGTAGCTATGGCAAACAAGTATACAGATGTTGAGTTCATTTTGCAAAAAAGATTTTCACCTCGACGCGAAGCGCGATCGACGCTTTGAACCTAGACCCAGTATTTATACAGAGTTCTTCACTTCAGCAAGTCCAGTTTTTTCAATAAGCGCAAGCTTTCAGGTGTCAGCACATCTCTCATTTCAGTCACTTGATTCACTAACGCAATCTCACGAGAGCATTCTTTTTTCAAAACCTCTAGATATCTTTCCTGCTGCTCATTGGAACCGCCTTCTAGCATCTTCAGCGCCATCTGAATATTAGTCAGGGGAGCGCGGAGTCCTTGTGATAGATTGTCAAGTAATTTCTCTTTGTGTTCTGAAAGCATATATAGTTCTCTCACTTGCTGCTGAAGATTCGAGATTTCTGAGGATTGTTCTACCGTCCGGTGCTGAATTCTGGCGCGTTTATCGAGTTGGGTTGTCACTGCACTCAGCAACTCAGCTCCCGTAAATGGTTTCGTTAAGTAATCATCTGCGCCTAGTTCCATCCCTTGACGCTGATCAGAGCGCAGAGATCGAGCCGTAAGAAAAATAAATGGAATCGTTGCAGTACTAGGCTCTTGACGCAAGGCATCTAAGACTTCATATCCATCTAAATCTGGCATCATAATGTCGCACAGAATCAGACTCGGCAGATATTTCTGGGCAGATCGAATGCCTTGCTGACCCGAAGCAGCCGTGATTGCGTCAAAGTTACCTAACGTCAGAACTTCCAGAATGACATCACGGGTCGTGGCTTCGTTGTCGATGATTAGAATTTTGTCCATTTGATTGAGTTCGCTCATAGTCCATAAGGAATAAAATCGCGATCGCGATTTTGTTCTGGTTAGTATTGTGCTATGTTTTCTGCTTTTTTGTGCGTCAATCTGTAGTGTTACTTAGAACTTTCGTTAAGAAAAAAGATTCGATAATCCGAAAGACCAACAAGCTGAATCTACTAATAACTCAGTAGTGCTACTAAGCATATACATAAAGCATCTCAGTATATATACATATTTTTAATAGAATAAGCGCTAAAAGCATCTTAGATCTTCCTAGAAAAACGCGACGTTATCAGGTTTTTAGTGCTTAAAGAGTACGCAGATTTATACTACTTAAACTCAAAAGAAATACACAACTTCTAATTCAGAATCACTCGTGAAACGTATGAATTTCTCAACAAAAAAGTTTAGAGAAAAGACTCATGTTTTTTCGGCGTAACAAAATTAAGGTAAATGCAAGGTAGATGCTGTGGAGGAAAAACGACAAATCAAATCTAATTTGACGAGACTAGGAAATGGAAAAGAAAACCTTGCGTTTGGAGATGCCACATAACTCCAAACGCACCGATTGAGATTTAGATGATTCTTAAATCGCTGCTGATTGCGCTCTGAACTCAAGAGACTGTTTGTGTTGCGAAGAAGATTTTTAGTCTGAATCAAAGCTCTCATCTCAAGCATTATTGCATCTCCCTCAATCCAAGAAATTAACCGCATACGCATCGAAACAGGAGGATGTTTCGCGAGTGAATAGACCAAAACGACTTAAAAGCTCTCTTTTGAGAAGCTTCTGGGTTGCCGCGATCGCGTTGAGTGGAAATTTTCAGCTCATTGCCCCCGTATTAGCCAATGGAACTGCCGCAGGAACATCAATTAGCAATACTGCTAACATCAACTACGAAGATCCAAGCAATCCCGGTGTTACGATCAACTCAACTTCAAACACGGTGACAGTCACCGTTGCAGAAATTTCAGGCTTAACAGTTACATCCCTTGCAACAACAGATATCAATGGTGGTACTGTTTTACCAAATGATGTCCTGAACTATGACTTTCTAATTACAAACGTCGGGAACGATCCAACCCGATTTGCGATTCCTGGTGTTGCAAGCCTAACTGGACCTGGAGCTGTTGGCACTTTGCAGATCAGTACAGATGGGGGACAGACTTATACTCCCATTTCAGCCGCAGGACTAACCACCTCCTCAATTCCAGCAGGTGGCTCGGTTCGGGTTCGAGTTCCTGTCACCGTTGATAGTCTCGCTCCATCTGGTGCATCGCTTTCTGTTGTCTTAGGAAACACTGGGGCAAATGATGGTAGCACGGCAACGCAAAATCAGCCTTATCCAACGGCTCCAAGCGGCAATGATCTCTACACCGTGGATAATCCGAATGGAACAGCAGGAGAATCAACTGGAACCCCCGCTAACGGTGAACGTGAAGCAAGCGCTTTTCAAAGTGTTTTAGTTGGCTCTCAGCCTCAAGCTTTTGCTGCAATTCTGAAAACGAATGGAGGCTATGACAGTAACGGCACTCCCTCTACTCTAAGTGATGACAAGCTCACTTACAACTTGAGCCTGAGAGTAGATTCTATTGCTCCTACCGGAAGTACTGGACTTACGCCTGCAAATTTGATTGGCACAACAATTCAAGTCAACGGAAGCGCAGTTTCTCGCATTTTGATGTCGGATGCCATTCCAGCGGGTACTCACTTAGCTGCAACTCCAATTGCACCATCAGGATGGACGATCGTTTATACGACTGATTCAGTTAGTGTTCCGGCAACGAGCGCAAACTGGTCAACAACTGCTCCTCCTTTGACTGCGGTAACACGAGTTGGTTTTATCCGAACAGGAACAGTAAATGCAGGAACAACCGTGACAGGTTTTTCGTTCCAAGTTATCACTGATGGAATTACCGGAACAACCACGATCGCAAACCTTGCTCAACTGTTTGGTCAAACTGAAGGAGGAACTCCTAGCTTAGTCTATGACGAATCTGGTGACTCAAATCCCAGTAACGTCAACGATAATGGCACTCCAGGTTTAAATACGCCCACAACTGGGGTCGCCAATCCCACCCTTGATGGACTTGATGGAACTAACGACAATACTGGAACTGGTCCGGGCGGTGAAGTCAACGTCTTTACGATCGCACCTCCGAACACTGTGTTAAATGGCGCAAATGGACAACCTGCCGCAGTCGGTCCAACTAACAACAACGATGATTTCTCTAATCGTTCTGTTCCAGTTGCTGCAAATCAGGTTCCAGGCTCAACGATTGATCCTACACCTCTAACGTTTACTAACACGCTTAGTAATCCGAGTACTGCGGCAATCAGTGACATTCTACTGGTTCCGACTGCACCCGCAATTCCGGGAGACTTACCCACAGGCACAACGGTTACACTTTCCTTTAACGGAAATACTGCCGTTTACACCTACAACGGAGCAAACTTTGTTTTCTCTTCGGGAAGTGCAATTCAGATTCCAAGCCTTACACCTGGGGTGACAGTGAACTATACTGCCACGATCGATTTACCTGCAAACACGCCGCTGTCAACGGACACTGGAAAAGGCTACCCAGTTCCGATTCGCGCATTCATTGACAGTGACAATAGCGGAACCTTCAACACTGGAGAATCTTTCAACGATACGATCGATAGAATCTACACCGGATTCTTGAAATTGGTGAAAGAAGTCAGAGTGCTAGATGCTCAAGGTAATCAACTCGTTCCATTCGGAACAGGCACGATCGCAGGTGTGAACATCGCGCAAGGGAACATTCTGGAATACAGAATTACCTATACCAACATTTCGACAGCCCCAGTTGGTGCGGGCAATCTGATTCTGAATGCAGTCAATACTACGATCGTAGAAGATGGAACCGCGCTTCCCAATAACTGGGCAATTGATCAAGATGGTAACGGTGCGATCGACACCAGCAATGTGATTGGCTCTGCAAGTGCATCCGCAGGAACAATCGGCTTCTTTAGTGGTAATCCTGCTAATACATCTGCTCCAGATCAAACTGGAACAACTGCAACGGCAGATATTACCAAGTACATCAACTCGATCACGGCTCCCATTCCGCCACAGGGCACTGGAACTTTCTTTTTCCGCCGACGGATTAACTAACCTCAAGACATTTAGAGATGATGAAGCGATTCTCAATTGTTGGCATCAGCGCGATCGCGTTCATTGCCATTTCAGTTCAACCTCCTGTAATCGCAGCTTTTCAGCAAGCTCAATCTGCGATCACCAGCAAAATCAAGCAGCCTAAACTGCAAGTTCAGCTTACCGCAGAACGCCAAGTCATTAAAGGAGCAGTCGCAACTTGGGAACCGCTCAAAGATGCGATTACCGTTCAACCTGGAGATACGATTCGCTATCAACTTAGCGGAGTCAATGAAAGCGATCGGGAAATCAGAAATCTGGTGTTCACACAGCCCATTCCTCAGAAAACGGTCTATGTTCTGAGATCGGCTGCGGTTGCAGAAAGTAACGATGTGAAGATCACCTACAGCATCGATCAAGGAAAACAGTTCGATGAAAAGCCGATGGTAAAAGTTAAGCAACCAGACGGCAAAGTCGAACTGCAACCTGCTCCTGCTGAAGCTTACACTCATGTTCGATGGAAATTCAATCGAGCGATCGCGCCTGGAAGCCCAATTCGCGCAACTTACGAAGTTAAAGTGCGGTAATTTATCGATTTGCCTTCTCCTACAGCAAATTCTCATCCTAAAAAAGTGTGAGAATTTGCTTTCTTCTCATTCTTGCACCGTTGAGACAGAGTTCTGAACAATGCTACTCTCTTACTTACGTCTGGTTCAGAGCTTGACTCGATTGCCAGGGCTAACGATTTCGCTATTGCTGCTTAGTTGCTGCAATTTAAGTGCGATGGCTCAATCAAAGCCCAGACCTGAGATTGTGAATCAAGCTATCTATACCTATCAAGGATCAGGTGACGATCGATTAATCTATGGTCAAACGCCCCTAACCGCTTATGTTCTCGATCGTTTAGTTGATCCTCTCGGTCGTGTAACCGGATGTGCAGGCGAAACACTGCCAGACTACCAAGGCTTTTCAGTTGGCTTATACGAGCCTGATCCCACTGATCCAACAGGTTCAGAGATGAAACGCCTTGTAAATTTAACCCCTACAGAACTTCCTGATATTCCAGGAAATGGGATTAGTAGAGGAATTTCGCCTAACATTGCGAATAGTAATCCGTTTTTTCTGACGAATAGCAATCGCGGTTACTATAGCTTTTTGCTTGATCCTTCCAAAGGGCAACTTGATGCAGGCAGAAGCTATCTTCTCGTCATCAATCCACCGCCGCGCACAGCATACAGTCAGCGCCGTCTAAAGCTAGTGATCAATGGCAGAATTGGTAATGAGATTAGCTACACTGCGACATCGTTAGATGGAAAACCAATTCGTTCAACTGATGGGCGAACATCGCTCACTCAGAGTATTACAATTCAGGATGCAGAGCGAATTGGTCTGGATTTAGCAGTGCTGAATTTTGCAGCGAACATCTGCCAAGCACAAGAAGTTCAAATCGTGAAAACGGGAGATCGGGCAGCAGCAGAACCAGGAGATACTGTAATTTATCGCTTGTCAATTAGGAACTTAGCGATCGCTCCTGTGAATAACATTATCATTCGGGATCAGCTACCTTTAGGAATGGAATTTCTTAGGAATTCAGTGCGGGCTGAACTTCAAGGGCAAGCTGTTCAGGTAGAGGCAACTGAAAATAGTTCTCTGATTACATTCCAATCAAATTCGTTAATTCAAAGAGATCAAGTCTTAAACATTGCCTACGCGGTTCGTCTAACGCCAGACGCAATTCGGGGAAGTGGGCAAAATTCAGCGATCGTCAATGGACAGCGAACTGATAACGGGCAGGCTGTGAAAGATGGTCCTGCAACTCATCGACTTCGGATTCAGCCCGGTATCTTGTCGGATTGCGGAACAATCATCGGACGGGTTTTTGAAGACAAAAACTTTGATGGTGAGCAGCAAGCGAATGAACCTGGAATTCCGAATGCGATCGTGTTAATGGATGATGGATCTCGTATCATCACTGATCCAAATGGATTGTTTTCTGTCGCGAACGTACTTTCTGGTTATCGCACGGCTGCTCTAGATTTAAGCAGTCTTCCCGGTTACACACTTGCTCCAAATCGGAAATTTAAAGAGCGTAATAGTCAATCTCGGTTAGTTCATCTTGAACCAGGTGGTTTAGTTCGGATGAACTTTGCAGTCACTCCTGCTTCTCGTCAACTTCGTTAATTATGACATCTTACAAAATACTCCTCACAGCATTAGGCTTAGGCTTGACGGAAGTGCTTACTGGAGCAACGACTGCAAGTTCTCAACTCACGCCAAGCATCTTGGATCTCGATCCATCTATTCGCATTCCAATTCTTGAAAATTCGGAGCCTATCTCGCTCCCAATGCCAAGCCCAGAGGGGGTTCAACCTGAATGGTCAAACAAGACACCAAAGCAATCTTTGGAGGTTCAGCCTAGCTCTTCTCCAACCGCTTCACAACAGACTTCAATTAAGATCCTAAGCCCAACCACAGATACAACATTAGATCTTCCTGCCGCAACAATCAAGATTCAATTTCCGGTAGGCAAAACGGTAAAGCTGCGCGTAAACGGGATCGAGATTGATTCAACTTTAATTGGACGAACTGAAATTGATTCTGAAAAGCAGCTTGTTACGCAGTACTGGTACGGAGTTTCACTCAAAGAAGGCAATAACCAAATTGATGCGATCGAGAGTTCCAGTAATGCTGCTTCAGTTCAAGTCAAGGTTCGAGGCGCGATCGCACAACTGAAAATCGAAACGATTGAAAGTCGAATCCCGGCAGATGGGCGCTCAGTTGCAACTTTACAAGGAACACTGCTTGATGCTCAAGGGAATCGATCGAATCGTGATGCTCTAGTTACTTTGATCAGTAGTGATGGTGACTGGATTGGAACAGATGCAGATCTGGATCAACCTGGGTTTCAGGTGCAAGCAAAGCAGGGAGCTTTCACTGGAAAATTACGATCGACGCTCAACGCGAAGACTATTAAAATTCAGGCAACGACCGCAAATTTAGAAGCTTATACTCAACTTGAATTCACCACTGCATTAAGACCTTCTCTTACAACAGGTGTTATTGATATCCGTTTGGGTGAGCGAGGCACAGATTTTTACCGCAGCTTGCGCGATTTCTTGCCGCCAGACGGTGATTATTCTACACAGCTTAGTATTCGTGGGGCGGTATTCTCCACTGGAAGAATCGGCGAGTGGTTATTCACTGGAGCGTTTAATAGCGATCGCGCTTTAAACCAAAACTGTGATAGTAATCCTTTGTTTCGTGAAGCTCAATTTTGTGAACAGACCTACCCAGTCTACGGAGATAGCTCTAAAGTTGATGTTCTCGCACCCTCGATCGATAGCGTGTTTCTAAGATTTGAGAAAACCGCTTCAGTCCGTAATGCAGGTGCAGATTACTTCATGTGGGGAGACTACAACACCGAAGAGTTTGCAACTCGATCGCAGCAATTCACAGCCACAACTCGCCAACTTCACGGCTTCAAAGCAAACTACAACATTGGTAATTTACAAATCACAGGACTTTATGGAGACAACGTTGAAGGATTTCAGCGAGATACGATCGCGCCTGATGGAACCAGTGGAAGCTACTTTCTTTCCCGCCGATTGCTAATTCCGGGAAGCGAAAACATTTTTATTGAGCTAGAAGAACTGAATCGCCCTGGGGCAGTCATCGAGCGAGTCAGCCTAAATCGAGGTACAGACTACGAAATCGATTATGATCGAGGTTCAATTCTCTTTCGCAAGCCTTTACTTCAAACAGATATCGACACTAGCGGACAGATTCTAGTTCGCCGAATTGTTGCAACCTATCAGTACGATAGTAAAGGCTCAAACAACAGTATTTATGCAGGGCGAGTACGCTATCATCTCTCTCGTGAACTTAATCGAGAAAGCTGGATCGGAGCAAGCTACTTTCAGGAAAATTTGGGCGATCGACAATTTGAGCTTTACGGAGCCGATGCACTTATTGCTCTGGGCAACAAATCTACTTTCATCGCAGAGTACGCCCGCTCAAATTACGATTCTGAGTTCATGGGCGCGATCACTGGCTCCGCTTACCGATTTGAAGCTCAAGGAGAAATTAAACCCGGCATTCAAGGACGAGCTTACTATCAATCGGCTGATTCAGGATTTGCGAACAGCGCAACGATCAGTTTCGTTCCAGGTCAAACTCGTTATGGAGCGCAGCTAATTGGAAAAGTTTCACCCTCCACAAACCTTCGAGTGCAGTACGATCACGAAGACAATAACGGAATAGCTCCTCAATCATTCAGCACGTTAGAAGAGCTATTAACGCCTCGTTCTGAAGCTGTTCCAGGGCGTAGAGTCGATAATAGCCTTACAACAATTCTAGCTGGAATTCAGCAACGATTCGGAGAAGCGAATCTTGAAATTGATTGGATTCATCGCGATCGTATCGATCGAATCGTGGATCAGTCGAATGGCAGTTCCGATCAACTTCGTTCTCGGTTCACTTTACCGATTGCAAAGAATCTAACTTTTCTTGCCTTGAACGAAACAACGCTATCAGCCCAATCCGATGCTGTTTACTCAGATCGATCGCTTTTAGGATTGAGTTGGAACTTATATCCAGGTTTAGATGTTCGCCTAGCTCAACAGTTCTTTACTCGCGGACAACTCTCCGGTCAATCGATTACCACAGTAGATGTTACCGGAGCCTACAAGCTTGGACGGGATACAACTCTAACCGGGCGATATTCAATCCTGGGAGGCGCAAATGAGGTGACAACGCAAGGAGCAATCGGACTGAACCATTTATGGCGAATCACTCCTGGATTGCGTCTCAGTGCGTCTTATGAACACCTCTTCGGAGATGCTTTTACCCAAACAAGCACGGGCTTACAATTCGCCCAACCCTACGCGCCAGGTCAAAGTGCTTCTGGGATAGGACTACAAGGCGGAGACAGCTATAGCATCGGAATCGAATATTCAGACAGCCCCACTTTTCAAGCCAGCGCCCGCTACGAACATCGCGCCTCTTCATCGGGTCAGAACACGGTCATTTCAGCCGCAGCAGCAGGAAAACTCTCGCCCTCATTGACTGCACTCGCCCGTTATCAGCAATCTAACATCGCCAATCAGTCGATCGCTGGGCTTGACGACACGAAAACGCTCCGTATTGGTCTTGCATATCGCGATCCGAACAATGATAAGTTCAATGCCCTTCTTCGCTATGAAGCTCGAAAAAATCCAGCCACAATTCCCGATACGTTGCTGCTCGGAAGCGGGACTGGTTCACAGGATCACCTTTTCGCCCTTGAAGGTATCTATGCACCGAATTGGCGATGGGAGTTTTACGGAAAGTATGCGATCCGAAATAGTCGATCGTTCTTGGCTTCAGATTTAGTTGGAACCAGTACGATTTCTCTTGCACAACTCCGAGCAACTTACAGATTGAATGATAGTTGGGACTTGACTGGAGAAGCTCGTTGGATTAGCCAACCTATTTCAGACTATCGTGAAACGGCATTTCTGATCGAGGCTGGCTACTATCTTAATCCTAATCTTCGTCTTTCTGCGGGTTATAGCTTTGGACGAGTTAGCGATCGAGATTTGAACGGCTCTCGATCAAATGGAGGGCTATATTTTGGCTTAACACTCAAAGTCAATGAGTTGTTTGACGGATTTGGATTACAGAAAGTACCCTCTGCAAGTTCTTCAGAAACGACCTCTTCTCACTCATCCCAGCAATCTCAAACCACTGTTATTAGCAATCCAACTAAGTAAGCTGACCTCGACTGTTTTCTAACCCCTAGTTAAATTCATGAATCTTTTTCACTCTAACTTCCGCGATAAGGTATGCCGTAAAGCTTACCAAGCTTTTGGACTATTCTTGATAAGCCTGATTTGTACGACCTTATTGAGCTTACCTAGCAGTGCCGCAGTGGTTCCTTTTTCAATTCGATATCAAACGAATGACACAGGCGACATTGTATATGTTGCCAACACGCTTATGACTTGTCCTAGCAGCAATACGAGCTGCGATGCTGCTCGAAATGGAACATTTACAGGTGGGCAAAACAACGGATTCACGATGACTTATGTAGATATTGATAGTGATGCAACAACATTTAATTCTAGTAGTTCTGATCTGAACCTACCTTCTGGAGCCACAGTTCTCTTTGCTGGATTATACTGGGGAGGTGATTCAAGTAATGCCGCTCGCAATCAGGTTAGACTAAAAACTCCGACCAGCAGCGGATACCTGACAATTACAGCAAATGCTAGTGATGTTTATGGCAACATTGGCTATCAGAATGCTTATCAAGGGTTTGCAGACATCACAAGTACTGTCAAAGCAAACGGTAACGGAACTTATACAGTTGCCAACGTTCAATCAACATCAGGCTCAACGAATCGCTGGGCAGGATGGACGATCGTGGTTGTCTACCGCAGCCCCGGCGAACCTGTGCGAAACTTAACTGTATTTGATGGATTTAACGTCGTCAGCGGCTCTAATCCAACTATCAACATTCCAATCAGCGGCTTCAAAACTCCTCCTTTTGGGACAATCTATGCAAAACTTGGTGCAATTGCATACGATGGCGACAATGGTGTAGGAATTACAGGAAGCTCTTACACAGGAGATCGCTTTAGGCTGAATGGGTCAGATCTCAGTAATCCCTTAAACCCAGCAAATGATGTTTTCAATAGTTCAATCACTTATCTCGGAACTAGAATAACGACGAAATTCCCAGACTATCCCAATCAACTTGGTTATGATTCTGACATTTTCAACGTCAGTAGCGTTCTTAATAACAACGCGACAACCGCAACTCTAACGCTCAATACGGGTGGAGAAACGTATATGCCTGGAGTCGTTACCAGTTCAATTCAGATCTTTGCACCGATACTGGAGGTCAACAAGACGGTTGCGGATTTGAATGGTGGAGATGTAGACCCTGGCGATACGCTAGAGTACACTATCTCTGTAGCAAATAAACAAGATGCTGATGGGAACGGAGATTTAGCTGTAAAGAGCATATTAGAAGACGCTATCCCAGCAAATACCGCATTTGTTCCAGGCAGTATAGAAATCAATGGTGTGAGTAAAACAGACGCGATTGCGGATGATGAAGCTTTCTTTGATTCAGCAACGCAAAAAGTAACGTATCGCATTGGAACAGGGGCAACCGCTACAAGTGGCGGAACACTCTCAATCAATGAAACGAACACCGTTAGATTTAGAGTAACAATTAATATTAATGCTGCTCCCGGAACAACAATATCTAACCAAGCAAATGCTTCATTTGAGGCGCAGAACTTGCCAGGAACAGTTCTATCTGGAAGTAGTAACGCCGCCAATATCGTCATTCGATCTGCACCTGCTTCTACACCACCTGAGATTCTGCTCGTTAAGCGAATTACTGCCATCAACAATGTGAGCTTCAATGACACGGTAGACGATCCGAGTTCTACGAATGATAATGCTCCAAATTGGGCACTTCCCTTAGATGCAACCTCTGGAATCAGCACCTTTTTGAGGGGAAGAACTCAAGGCGGAACCGTTCGACCGGGAGACATCATAGAGTATACAATTTACTTTTTGTCTACAGGTGGGCGAGATGCAACGAATGTAAGTCTGTGCGATCTTGTTCCTGCAAACAGTACTTTCGTTACCGATCGATACAATGGCTTCACGCCTACAGATGGTGGATTACCTGGAGATTCTGGAATTGCTTTATCGATCGGATCTAATACTCCAACGGCTTATCTAACGAATCAGATTGATCTAAACGATCGAGGACGTTTCATTCCCGCTGGAAACAGTACTCCTACAAGTTGTATTGGTACAAACACAGATGGAGCCGTTGTTGTAGATGTTACAAAAAGCCCAGCAATGTTACCCAAAGCAACTGGACCTGGAACTCCGACCAATTCTTACGGATTTATCCGATTTCACGCTCGTGTTGATTAAGCAGCGATCGAGGCTTCGTTTTTCTTTCGTTTTAAGGTTTGCCGTATGACGCTTTCACTCTTGCAACAGATTGAATTACTCAAAAAACTGATCCCCGTCGATCGCGTTGAGAAAATTTTAATTGATCAACTAGAGCAGAAGAGTAAGGAGTTACTCCAGCAAAATCAAGCATTACTGGAAGCTCGGCAAGCTGCTGAGTATGCCAATCGTGAGAAAAGCAGTTTTCTCGCAACAGTGAGTCACGAAATCCGAACTCCGCTCAACGCCGTAGTTGGAATGACTGGTTTATTGCTCGAAACGGCTCTCAACTTGCAGCAGCGCGAATTCACTACGATTATTCGTACAAGCAGTAATACACTGCTTTCCATCATTGACGATATCTTAGATTTCTCCAAAATCGAGTCAGGCAAGCTGGAGCTAGAATTAAATCCGTTTAACCTTCAACACTGTGTTGAAGAGTGTCTAGATTTAGTTGCATCCAAAGCCACAGAGAAGAAACTTGAGCTGGGATATTTCATCGACTCAAGCATTGCAGAAACGCTGATCGGAGATGTCAAACGGCTACGGCAGATTCTAACAAACCTCTTGAGCAATGCTGTGAAATTTACAGATACCGGAGGTATAACAGTCAAAATTACTCCAGTTCGTCCTTTGTCGTCAGATACTCAAACTGCATCACCCTATTCTCTATTGTTCGCTGTCAAAGACACAGGGATTGGAATTCCTTCTGATTCATTGGATCGGATCTTTCAAGCTTTTAGCCAAGCTGATCCATCGATTAGCCGTAAATATGGTGGAACTGGACTCGGCTTGATCATCAGCCAACGATTGTGTCAACTGATGGGCGGGCGGCTCTGGGTAGAGAGTGAACTCAATCGAGGCTCGACATTTTACTTCTCGATCGTCACTCAAGCCGTTTTTACACCCCAAAATAGTGTCGAAGAACAATTTGCCGGAAAGCAACTTCTGATTCTTCACAATCACGAATCGCATCGTGATATTCTCACCTTGCAAGCGCGGGCATGGGGAATGATTCCGGAGGCAGCACATTCAGCTTCTCAAGCATTGGAATTGTTAAATGATCGCAAATTCGATTTGGTCATTCTAGATATGCAGATTTCAGAGATGAGCGGATTAGAATTAGTCAACAAGATCCGTGAAGATTATCAAGATTTACCGATACTTGTTCTAACTCCGTTTGATAATCCTGAAATCATCGATCAACTTAGCTCCATTAAATTTGTTTCAGCATTGAATAAGCCAATCAAGCAATCCCAACTTTACAATGCTCTAACGCAATCGTGGACGCGATCGATAAATCGAGCAGACCACTTTATCTCATCTTCCATCAGCCCCAAGATTGCAGAACAGTTTCCACTCAGAATTCTACTGGCTGAGGATCATCTAGTGAATCAGAAGATGGCACTTTTGATTTTGAAGCGAATGGGCTATCAAGCTGAGGTTGCTGCTAATGGAGTCGAAGTTCTGTCCGCACTGCGTCGCCAGTCCTATGATGTCATTTTAATGGACATACAGATGCCAGAGATGGATGGACTTTCTGCTACTCGGCAAATCTGTCAAGAATGGGAACCCCATCAGCGTCCCCGAATTATCGCCATGACAGCCAACGCAATGCAGAGCGATCGACAAAGCTGTATGGAAGCAGGCATGGATGACCACCTTTCTAAGCCAATTCAGATTGACTTGTTAGTGCAAGCACTTCGTCGCTGTCAGCCGATTTCTGATGTCACTCCTGCTCGTTTAGATCCTAATTCAATTCAGGCAATTCACCAGATTGCAGGCACAAGCTTATCAAAGTTCCTACCAGAGCTAATTAATTGTTATTTTCTAGAAACTCCTAGACTGATTCAAACCATGCACTCTGCCTTGGCGAGTCAAGATGATTCAGATCTAAGACGGGTGGCTCACACACTGCAATCAAGTAGCTCAGCATTAGGTGCAACAGATTTATCTAGATTCTGCCGCGAACTAGAACAGAGTGCTGTCGCTAAAGAATTCGCGATCGCAGCAACTCAGATTGAAAATATCCAATCTGAGTATTTACGGGTACAAGCCGCTTTGAAGCTTGAGATATCGAAGCTTCAATAGTCTTAATAATTCCAACAAAAACACAGCAATGTCAAAGATTTTGATTATCGATGATGATTCAGTCACGCGCATGATTGTGCGACAAATCTTGCAAGCTCAATCTTATGAGGTACTAGAAGCAGAAACAGGGGAAGAAGGACTTAAATTAGCTCATCAGGAGCACCCTGCTCTAATCGTTTGTGATTGGCAAATGCCGGGAATGGATGGAATTGAAGTCTGCCACCAGATTAAACAGTCTCCCAAACTGTCAACCACGTTCTTTATTTTGCTGACTTCCCAGAATTCAGTTGAGCATATCGTAACGGGGTTGAATTGTGGAGCGGATGAGTTTCTCACGAAGCCCATTCAGAGTGATGAGCTTGTTGCTCGAATTCGGGCAGGATTGCGGCTTTATCAGTCTCTTGAGCAATCACGGCAACTTGCAGCAGCAATTTTAAGCCAACAAAAGCTCTTGGAAGCTGAACTTGCAGAGGCAGCCGCCTACGTTCAGTCTTTACTTCCTTCTCCAATGTCAGGTGCAATTGCGATCGATCCCTATTTTTTGCCTTGCCGAGGTTTAGGAGGCGATTGTTTTGACTACTACTGGCTAGATGAAAATCGATTAGTGTTTTATGTCCTAGACGTATCAGGACATGGGCTAAAAGCAGCTTTGCTCTCAGTGTCAATCAAGAACTGGCTTCGCTCTCAAATTGAATCTCAGTCTCAAGAGCCTCATCAAGTTCTAGAAAATCTAAATTTTGCCTTCGGAATGGCTGAACATAACGACCAATACTTTACGATTTGGTATGGGGTCTATCACGTTGATCAAAAAATGTTATCTTATGCCAGTGCAGGTCATCCACCAGGAATTCTGTTCTCGGATGCTGTCAGAGCCGCAGGAGATGCAAGACGGCTTAAGTCTGTTGGAACACCAATCGGCATGTTCGAGAAAATTCAGTACGTTAGTAATAGCTGCAAAATTCAGACTCCTAGTACGCTGTATTTATTCAGCGATGGGCTTTATGAAGTTCGCCAAACTCTGAGAAATTGGAACTTAGAGCATTTTATCGCGGTGCTATTTCAACACAGCCAAGCGCCACAATCCCTTGAACTTGCTCAGATCATTGAGAACATTCAGGCAATCAATCATATTCGACAGTTTGATGATGATTGCGTTCTACTCAAGATTCAATTTAGTTAAATTTAGAAAGAGCTATGCGTCTTTGATTCATAGCTCGATCGTAAAAATAGTTCCATTCGGTTCGTTTGCTTCTACTGAAATTTTGCCTTGATGAGCTTCGATCGCAATTTTACAAAAAGCTAAACCAAGACCTGTTTGGGGAATCGCTCGAAATGATTCGCCAGTTTCAAACTTTTCAAACAAGCGTCGTCGTACTTCATCGCTTACACCTCTTCCCTGATCGTGGATTTGAATCCGCACCTGACAACCGACGGGAGAATCAATTTTAAGTAACACCTGCATATTAGGTAAAGAGAACTTCAGCGCATTAGAAAGCAAGTTATCAAGGACGCGGCGCATGATTGACGCATCTGCTAAAATTTTGCCGTCTGTATCTGAAAAATCCGAAGCTAAATTAATTTGCTGTTGTTCAGCAATCTCTTGAAAATCAGCGATCGCGTCCTGTGCAATTCCACAAATATTAATTTGCTCTAGGTTCAACATCAGTTTACCTGAGTCAAGCTTTGCCAGGATAAGCAGGCTATCAATCATTGCTTCTAAGCGTCGTCCTGAATATTCAATTTGCTCTAGTTTTTGCTGCTGTTTCTCAGTGAGTCCGTAAAGTTGTAAAATTCGACAGGCTAAGACAATATTTGTTAAAGGGTTTCGCAAATCGTGAACCAGCATATTTGACAGGTCTTCACGCAGTCTAAGCGACTCTTTTAAGTCATCATACTGCTTTTTGATTCGCAGCATTGATCGAAGCCTTGCTCGAAATTCTAGACCATTAACAGGTTTTCCAATAAAGTCATCTGCCCCTGCTTCTAAACATCGAACTAAGTTTTCTTTTGAATTTAGGGCAGTCACCATGATGACTGGAATATGTCGAAGTGCAACCTGTGCTTTGATTCGACGACAAACTTCAATTCCATCTAAATTCGGCATCATCACGTCGAGCAAGATCAAATCAGGACGATGCGTTTCTAATTTAGCCAGTGCCTCAAAACCACTTGCTGCATATAGCAATTGGTAAGGAGATTTATGAAGTAGAATTTCGATGACTTCAAAGTTATTGATTTCATCATCAATGACAAGAATAGAGGCAGATGTTTGAATCACGGTGCAGTTTTAATTTCTAACAAATTGCTGAACGACTTCTGCAAGTTCTTTGAGCCTGACAGGTTTAGCGATATAATGGCTTGCTCCAGTTGCAAGACAGCGCTCTCGATCTCCTGGCATTGCTAATGCTGTTAGAGCAATAATCGGAATTGTTGAGAGAATTTGATCTGCTCGAATCTGACGAATTGCTGTCAAACCGTCCATTCCCGGCATCTGAATGTCCATCAAAATGAGATGAGGCTGATGAGTTTTTGCAAGTTGGACCGCTTGAAACCCATCTTTGGCAATCACTAGCTGATAGCCGTGATCGGTCAGATAGTCTGAAAAAACGATCGTATTTGCTTCATTATCTTCAGCCAGTAGAATAAGCGATGGCTCAGATGACGAGACAGAGCTAGTGCTTGTAGAAGGTTTTGAAGAAATATCTCGCATGGGAATCTTTTCAGGCTGTGGCTCAGTGTAAGGCAAGCGGATTTTGAATTGACTTCCTAACCCAACCTGACTTTCGACTGTAATTTCGCCATTGTGCAGTTCAATAATCTGACGCACCAAAGCTAAACCTAATCCAGTTCCAGAGTATTGACGATCGAGATTACTATCAATCTGTACAAATGCCTGAAAGAGTTTCTCAATGTTTTCTGGTGCGATACCGATTCCAGTATCAATCACGGTGAAGTAGACACTCTGAGTTGCCAGATCAATCTGAGCTTCTAATGTAACTTTCCCGTTTTCTTCTGTAAATTTAACTGCATTGCTCAACAAATTAATTAGAGCTTGGCGGATTCTACGATCGTCAACTTGAATCTTCCCAGCATCTTCTGAGATCTTGGTAATCAGTTGAATTCCTTTCGTGATTGCCATCTGTCGAACAAATGTCAGACTGGACTCACACAGATCATGAAGCGCGACTGAAGAGAATTGAAGCTCAAGCTTGCCAGATTCAATCTTTGCTAAATCGAGAATATCATTGATTAACTCCAAAAGATGCCGACCACTTCGTTCGATGATTGAGAGCGATCGCTTTTGTCGATCGTTGAGCGAACCATACATTTCATCTAGTAACCCGTCTGACATCCCCAAAATCGCATTCAGCGGAGTTCGTAGCTCGTGGCTCATATTTGCCAAAAACTCATCTTTAAGGCGGGTTGCTCTAGCAAGTTCAGCATTCATAATCGCTAGGCGATCGTTTGTTTGCTGTATCGCTTCTTCACCACGTTTCCGAGTGATTGCAGTTGCGATATAGGTAATAATTGTCTTCGCAAGCTTGATTTCTTCTGCCGTAAATTGATGAGGCGTATCGTAGTAAACCACAATTTTGCCAAGATGTTCGCCTTTGTAGCGCAATGGAAAAGAAGCACTTGCTTTAATTCCCTCTGCCTGACGCATCGAGTCGAGCAATTCATCTCCCTCCTCTCCTTCAGCATCAGAAATAATGACTGTTTTCGCGTTGATTGGTTGTTGAGAGGCTGTTAAATAATTCTCAACCACACTACGATACGCATCACTGATTCCAATCGAGCTTTGATATCGTGGTATCCCATGCTCATCTGGAACTAGCACCGCAATACGATTTGTCTTGAGAACTTGGCGCATTCCGTTGAGCGCGATCGTATAGATCTCGTCAATCGTAGTCGCTTTGTTTAGAGCAATTACCAAGCTATAAAGCTTATTTAATCGCTCGACTCTGAGGCTAAGAGCAGACTCCGTTTTTTGGTGTTCGATGATCTCTTGCGTCAGCCGCTGGTTTGCCTGCGTCAGTTCTAGAGTTCGTTCTTCAACGCGCTGTTCTAGGTCTACATTCAATTGCTGAAGTGAGGCTTCAGCTTCCTTGCAGTTGGTAATATCTCCGATCGTTCCAATATAACCAATGACTTTTCCTTGCTTATCATGTTCTGTTACAGCTTGTCCACCGACCCAGACAATCGAGCCATCCGCTCTTTGAAAGCGGTATTCAGCAGAGAAAGCTTTTTGCTGATTGATCGCTTGCCCCCAAATCGACAAAATAGGATGTCGATCTTGAGGATGTAAGGCTCGGCTCCATCCAATTCCAAGTGCGTCTTCAACTGTTACTCCAGAAATTTCACAGAAGCGATCGTTGACGTAGATACAATGACCTTTTACATCTGTGCGAAAAATGCCCACAGGAGCCGCTGCCGCTAATGCCGCAAATTGACTTTGACTTTTCGCAAGCGCGATCGCGGCTCGGCTCTGTTCTAAAGTGAGCGAAATTGCGAAAACAGCCGCTCGCATAAAGTCAATTTCTAACGCTTCCCAAACAGCACCTTCTCGGTGCTGATCAAACCGCACAAATCCAAAAAATTCACCCTCAACAATCAAGGGAATCAGAAGAATCGAAAAGATATTTTGAGCGACGAGAAAGACTTGTTCAAATTCCAAGAAGCGATTCCGATACCCAGAGACAAGTTCTCCAGCTTCTAAAAGAGTAATCCAGCGAGACGGAAGGGGTCGATCAGAAATTTCACAGGCTTCGGCTGATGCCACCTCAATTTGATTGTCCTCAGCACACCACTTTACTCGCTGACGGATTGTTGTAAATCGGCGCTCTTGGTATTTTTCATAGATTGAAATACAAGTTGCACCAGATGCCACTCCTAATAGCTCTAGTACTTTCACATAGGCACTTTCATCTCGTTCTAGATCAAGTAGCTTTTGCTGAATTTCAACCAATGCGGTTAACAATTGTTCTCGTTTTTCGAGATCGATCTGGGCTTTTTGACGATCGGTAATATCTTCAGCAATACACAGCAAATATTCTGGCTCATTGCTCTCATTTTGAACGGGAACAGTAATCGTATGAAGAAGTCGCTGTCCTAAATTTTGGCAATAAACTGACTCTTTGGGAGACTCCAAGGCGCGACCTTGAGCGATCACTTCCTGATCTTTTTCTCTAAAGTAATCCGCTTGCTGAGTTGAGAAAAGATCGTAATCGGTTTTTCCTAGCACATCTTTTGCTGTAAATCCAAACAATCGCTCACTCGCTCGATTCCAAAGCTCAAAGGTTCCAAATTTGTTTTCGGTCGCCTTTACTAAAACTGCAACAGGCAAATAATCGATCATTGTTTGCAGAAAGTTTCGCGATCGCTGAATTTCTTCTTCTGCTTTTCGCCGCTCCAGGATTTCAGTTTGAGCGCGTTCTAGTGCAGTCGCTTGTTGAATGGCGATCGAAATTTGCCCTGCAAGTTGATCTAGTAAATTTAATTCAGAAGATTGCCATTGACGAGGTGCAGAACATTGATGAGTAATTAACAGCCCCCAGAGTTGAGCATCCGATGAATCTGAATTGCTCTCTATTCCTTCAAATAAAAGGATAGGAACAACAAGATTTGCTTGAACTTGGAATTGCTCAAGTAATTGAATATAGCATTCTGTTAAACCTGCCTCATAGATGTTAGCGATCTCGCTTTTCCATCCTTGGCAATATAGTTCACCTGCATTCTCTTGAAGACAGGTATCTACAATCTCTGCGTCCAGCGTCGAACTCCACTCCGGCAAGATAGACTCTGCTACAATTTTTCCGCTCATATCCGGGGAGAACCGAAAAACGACAACTCGATCGGCTTTGAGGAGCTGACGAACCTCACTAACAACCGCTTGAAGCACTTCTTCTAAGTTCAGTGAGCAGCGAATTCGAGATGCAATCTCCCAGACTAATTTCTGCTCGTTTTGGGTTTGCTCTAGCTGCTGAATTATACGAGATCGCTCAATCACATTTTGAACAGTCCGAGTTAAAATACCCGAATTCAGAGTTGACTTCCCTAAACAATCATCTGCGCCCCGTCGAATTGCCTCATTGCTCAAACCATGATTCTCTTGGTCTGTGAGCAAGATGACAGGAATTCGCATTCCTTTTTCTTGTAGTTTCAAGTAACTCAAGATTTCCAGAATGTTTTCGAGATGCGAGGAAGAAGCACTAAGCAGAATCAGATCGGGTAAAGCTTGTTGCAGAAGCGTTAGCGGCTGTGTATTCGCACCTGCTTCAATAACTTCGTAGCTATATCGATAATCCTGTTTGAGCAAATTTCGACATAGAGCGCGATCGCTGCTACTATCATCAACAATCAAAATGGTATAGTTAGACCTGTACTCTTTTTGGGCTAGCATATTAGAGCAATTGGGTAACAGAAAATAGCGAAGTGTTGGGCAAGCATTTGCTTCTGTTATATTTAAGAACTGTGAAAATTCAGGGAAGATTGTTCAGCGAGAATATTCATTTGATTTGCTTTTGGCAAAGTCAAATGAACGCAAGTACGCTGTCCAGATGTACTTTCGATCGTTAGTTGTCCGCCATAGAGTTCGGTCAATTGCTTTGCGATCGTCAGCCCAAGTCCTGCTCCTTGCTGCTCATAGGTTCTACGTTCAAACTGGATATAAGCAGTGAGGTTTTCAATTTGTTCAGAGGTCATCCCTCGACCAATATCGATGACCTGAAGATGAAAAAACCTGTGATCAGCGCTGCCTAATACCCAAACAGGTGTCCCAGTCGAGGAGAATTTGAAGGCATTATCAATCAGTTCATCCACTATCTTCTTTAGGTGGACTTCTGAGATCGCTAGATTCACCTCTCGTAGTTCAATGCCTAAATCTCGAACTCGATCGACTTCTTGAGCTTTTTTCCGAATGACAGACAAGATGACTGACTTAGCTGCAAGATTTGAACGGCAGCGCAAATGCTGGATTCGGGCTGTATCGCGCTTCAGAATCTCTAATTCAGCATGGAGCAGAAAATTTTGAGTCAGGCGGTAAAGACGAAGGGCTGAACCTCGAATTGTTTGAGCAATTTCGAGTGTTTCTTCTGCCGAAACTCCAGGATCATGAATCAGAATCTCAGCCATTCCTAGAATGCCGTTTAGAGGAGTGTGCAGTTCATGAGGAAGAGATAGAGTGATGCTTTGAGAGAGTTCTTCAAGTTTTGCCTGAGTATTTTGAGCAATCAGGCTTTGCTTATCAAGTTGAGCCATGATTGCTCTAAGCAGTTCATCGGGTTCAAATGGCTTTGTGAGGTAATCATTTGCTCCGAATTCCATTCCTTGGCGAAGACTTGAGCGATCGCTTTTTGCAGTTAAGAAAATCAGCGGGATTGTAGCCGTCGGATGATGATGACGAAGCTCTTTCAAGACTCCATATCCATCTAGCTCAGGCATCATGATATCGCAAAGAATCAGATCTGGTGCGTGACATTGAGCAAGTTCTACACCGAGCATTCCATTACAAGCTGTGATCGCATCAAAGTTCGACAGCATTAAAATCTCTTGAATGTTCTCGCGCACCTGGGGTTCATCTTCAATGATTAGGATCTTTTTCACGGGTCAATAATTCGATAATGTTGTAGTAACTTGGTCGTTTCAGGTGTGAGCAAGGCTTGTAGCTGTTCAAATTCGTGTAGGAGTTGAGTTTGGCGATCGCATTCTGTTTTCAAAATCTTGAGATAGCGATCGCGTGCTTCTTGAGAGGTTGCATTCTCCAGCATCTGAGTTGCTAAATTGAGATTTGAAACAGGCTCACGCAAATCTTGAATAAGCCTTTGGAGTAAATCTGCTTTGATTTCTTCTTGCTTCTGGCTGACTTGTAATTTCTGCTGATTGTGTTGCAGGCTGTATCTTAATTTTCGGACTTTCTGCTGTTCTCTAGCAATGTACTGATTTAGGGCTGTTCGACGATTCAAACGGCTTTCGATCGCTAACAACAACTCTTCAGGCTCAAATGGCTTAGTTAAGTAATCATCTGCACCTAAATTCATTCCGTGTCGCTGGTCGCCTCGATCAACCTTAGCAGTTAGAAAGATCAAGGGAATGGTTGCAGTCCGAGCGTTTTGACGCAGTGCATCTAAAACTTGATACCCATCCAAAGTTGGCATCATAATATCGCAGATAATTAGGTCTGGGTGTCTAGATTTTGCAAGTTCTAGCCCGGTTGCCCCGTTCTCAGCAGTAATTACCTCAAATCCTGTAAATGCTAAGATTTCAGCAATATTTTCTCGAATTTGAGCTTCATCTTCGATCACTAAGATAGTGTTCATGGTGCAGATAGTATCAGTGGGATCATCACAGTAAACAGTGTTCCTACATCGAGCGCACTTTTAACAGAGATTTCGCCCTGGTGGAGTTCTACACATTTTTTGACGATCGAGAGTCCTAGACCTGTTCCAGCGATCGCTCCAACGTTCTCGCCTCGATGAAATGGCTGAAACAGGTGCGCCTGATCGCTGAGTGAAATTCCGATCCCTTGATCTTCAATTGTAAATACAATCATGCTTCGCCAAATTGTTAGATTGAAATTGATTAGATTGCATTCAGGTGAGTACTTGACTGCATTAGAAAGCAAATTGACAATGATTTGTCGAAGCAGTTTCTTGTCGAGATGAGGCTGATTGCCACAAGTGAGAAACTCGATCGTATCTTGAGTTGGAATAGAGCTACGAATTGTATGCTCTGAAGCACTAAGTTGCACTTCATCAATTAATTCTTGGCAAAATTCAACTAGCGGCAGTGGAACAGGCTCAAATGCTAGATGTCCTATTTCTGCTTTATTGAGAAAGAGAATGTCATCTAAAAGCTGTGTTGCGTGTTTCACATAAGTTTGAATACATTGCAAATGTTTTTGCCGTTTTTGCTCGTCTAACTGCGCTCCAAAATTGCTCAGAATGCCAGCCGAAGAAGCAATCACAGCAAGAGGCGTTCTCAACTGATGTGAAGTCATTGAAATAAAGCGAGACTTAAGCTCAATGAACTCCTTTTCAGAATCGGATAGATACATCGAAGGTTCAACTTCCTACTTGTCTATATCTATTAACATACAAAATGTATTAAGCGCCCATCCTCCGAGATTTTGACCCATTTCTATACGTAGAGTTTTGTCACTTTTATAGAAATTTCTCTGTATCAATACTGAAATCCGCTTTGAGGCTTCGCTTTATCTGGATAAAGGAAGTGAAAAACTCACCTTAATTCGACTGCCCTTAGAGCGCTCAAATTGCAGTTTACCATGCAGCTTCTTTGTGAAAGCAGAAACGAGTTGTAAGCCCAGCGAATCAGAGTCATAGATTGATATCTCTTCAGGAATTCCAACTCCATTATCAGCGATAGTTAAAGCGCAAATCATTGAATCATCACAAACAAAATCAACCCAAATTATACCTGTCATATTATTCGGAAAGGCGTGCTTTAAAGCATTTGAAACCAGTTCATTTACGATCAACCCACACGGAATTGCAACATCAATATCTAATTCGATTTCAGCAAGGTTAAACTCTATTGAAATCGAGCGATCGCTAGAATCATAAGAGCGAAAGAGGTCCGATGTGAGCTTATGAATATATTCTGAAAAGCTGACTTTTGCTAAACTATTCGATCGATAAAGTCGTTCATGAATTAGAGCCATTGCATTGACCCGATTTTGGCTTTCAGTAAACGGCAACAAAATAGCTGGATCTTCAATATAACTTGCTTGCAGGCTCAATAGACTTGATACCATTTGCATATTGTTCTTAACACGATGATGAATCTCTTTTAGCAAAACTTCCTTGTCTTGTAGAGATGCTCGTAATTCTGCTTCAGCTTTTTTACGATCGCTAATATCTTCAACCATTCCAATTTGATGCAGCGTTTTACCTGCTTTATCTTGAACTAGAGAAATAGTGATTCGCACCCAAATGATGTTGTTATCTTTCTGAATAAATCGCTTTTCCAGGCTCAGAATTTTTTCACCTGCTTGGATTGCTTGTTGCAGAACTTCAAATTCTTTGTAGTGATCTTCTGGATGTGTGATGTCCCAGAACGTTTTTGTTAATAGTTCAGATTCAGAATATCCAACAATTTGGCACAATCGCTTATTCATCATAAGAAAATGCCCTGACTCGGTTGCGATTCCCATTCCTAAAGGGCTATCTTCAAATATTCGCCGAAATCGTTCTTCACTTTGCTGAACTACCGCTTCTGCTTGCTTAAGACTTGAAATATCTCGTGTAACTGACAAAACTGAATTTACTGCTCCTGTTTGGTCAAACTCAGGTACAAGAAGAGTTTGAAAGTGCATTGCTGTAGAGCCGAAAAGCACTTTCGATGTCAAAGTTTCAGGCTCACCCATTTCAATCACTCGATGGGCAGCACCTTCATCTTCCTCTAATACTTTGAAACTTGAATCAATTTCATCTAGTGTTTTACCGATAAAGTTGGAAGCTGAAAAACCTCGCTGCCCGACCGCAGGACTTACGTAGGTAAAGCGCAGTAATCGGTCTCGTCGCGTAATAATATCTGGCGAATGTTCAACCAATGTCCGAAACTCAGACTCACTTTGCTCTAGAGCAAAGTGAGTCTGCTCTAATTCTTGAGTCCGCTCCAAGACTCGTCGTTCTAACTCCTGATTGAGCGATCGTAGCTCTAACTCTGCCTGTTTGCGATCGGTAATATCTTCCCCAATTCCAGCAATTCGATAAGCCTCTCCCTGTTCATCGTAGATGGGGAATCCATGATCTCGAATCCATCGAATTGATCCATCTGGTCGCTGAATTCGATAAGTCATCTCAAAAGCACAAGTGGGCGCAGTAGCCAGCAATGTTTCTATGTGTTCCCAGTCTTCTGGCACAATTGTACTTCGCCAGAGAATTGACATATCTTTCATGTGTTGCGTTCGGGGTCTTTGCCAAATTGATTCAAAGGCTGAACTGACAAACACAATTTCTCGCGTTTTTTGTTCTGCCAACCAGAACACGCTTTGAAAGTTTTGATCAACCTGGCTAAACAAGTTTCTATACTCACTCAGCTTTGCTTGACAATGGTGCAATTCCTTCTCTAACTGGGCATTTCTGGCGAGTAATTCAGCGACTTGTTCAGAAGTGAGAGTATGCGGAGGAAGATTCTGGGAGGACACAGGAGAAGCACCCCTAGCGCGATCGAGATTGAGCAAAAAAGATGTTACAGCGAAGCGTCCAGAATGTATAACAAATGATATGAAAATTCTGTTAATTGAAGACAACCCATCACTTGCCGAGCAACTTATCGATGCCCTTAAGCAGCATCGATATACGATCGATTTAGCGGTTGACGGATTGCAAGGATGGGATTACGTTCGCTCCTCTACTTATGATCTCGTTCTCATGGATGTGATGCTGCCCAAACTTGATGGCGTAACGCTCTGCCGTCAAATGCGGGCAAGTGGCAATCAAACCCCAATTTTAATGCTAACAGCATTAAAGGCGAGTGTTGACCAGATTCTAGGTCTTGATTCAGGTGCAGATGACTATTTAATCAAGCCGATTGGGACTCATGAACTTACTGCCCGGATTCGAGCCTTGCTGCGGCGTGGAGGAGCAAAGAGCGCACCGATTCTTACCTGGGGAAAATTGCAGCTTGATCCGAATCAGTGCGAGGTGAAATACGGCGATCGCATTCTTCAAGTTTCACCGAAAGAATATGCCATTTTGGAATTGATGCTGCGTAATGGGCAACGAGTTTATAAGCGTAGCGAAATTATTGAGCGCGTCTGGTCATGTGAAGACGACGTTCCAAACGAAGACACAGTTAAAGCTCACATTAAAGGACTGAGACGCAAATTACGAGAAGTCAATGCTGAAGATTTGATTCAGACTGTTTATGGTTTAGGATATCGACTTAATTTGGAGTACTGCTCGACAATGCCATCTCAATCTCCAGCGTCTCCCTCGTCACAACTGACACAATCGCAGGCAGATCTGGTGCTGGAAAAACTCATTCATCTCGCTCATCGATTTCAGCATCCGCTCTGCATCGCACTACTCGAAGTGAATCTCAAATCGCGAGACTATTCGCTCCGAGCAGTGATTCAACAGATAGGTGAGCAGCTACAGCATCAGTTAAATATTGAAGATGTGGTTGCGGATTTGGGTGAAGGTCAGTTTGTGGTTGGAATTTATGGAACAACTCGCCAAACCGCAGTTACTCGGCTCAATCACATTCTGACAACCCTCGATCGAGAGGGGATCAAAGCAATTTCAACAAGTTTAGGTGTCGCGCAATATCCCAACGATGGGCAAGATCTGCGATCGCTCTATCGATCGGCTTTGATGTCTCTCAAACAAAACAGAGCGTGAGCAAAAAGTTAAATTCGTTGATCAAAGTAACAATTCTGTATCAAAAATTTTTCATCTCAATTCAAGCCGCATAATGAAGGGGAGACAACTCTTATCCCGTTCTATTGTGATGAAGCGATTCACAGAAATCTGGATTATAAGCGGCTTCAGTCTGGCATTCTTCTTTCTTCTCGGTGCTAGTATCGCCTCTTACTCTAGCGTTGTACGACTGAATGAAAGTCAGAAAAGGGTCGCTCACACCGATGATGTTCTAGAAACATTAAACGAGTTTACAGAACAGTTACAGACCGCAGACCGAGAGCAAAAAGCCTTTCTTCTCACCAAAAATAAAATTCATCGAGACCGCTATCAGATTGCGATTCAGTCTGTTTCTGAAACATTCTCGGAAACAGTTCAGCTTACTCAAGACAACGCCTCACAGCAGAAAAGACTATCTGAACTCAAGCCTTTGATCTCCGCACAAACCGCTTCACTTCAACGTGCAATCGAGCAAAAGCAAAAAACGAATGCCATTGAAGACTCGCTAGAAAACCTCGATCGATATGCAGCGATCCAGGCACAGCTCAGTCAAATCATGGCTGAAGAGAAGAATTTGATGCGGCAACGGCTTGATACTTCAGACCGGGAGATCCGTGCGATCGCGAGTTTAGCAGGAATCGGTTACTGTCTCAGTTTTGTTTTAATCATCGTAACGAGTCATCTGCTAAGACGGCAAATGTACCTCGATCAGAAGCTATCAGAAGAGACGCTATCTCTCCAGCAACAGCAACACCAAACAAAGCTTTCAAATATTTTAGAATCCATCACCGATGCTTTTGTCACATTAGATCGCGATTGGCGGTATGTCTATGTCAATCAGCGAGCGGCTCAAATGTTTAATTGTCAATCTGAGGATTTGCTTGGAAAGCAGATCTGGGCAGAGTTTCCTGAAGGCATTAGACAACCGTTTTATCACGCCTACCATCAAGCTCTTGCTCAACAAAAGATGGTGCAGCTTGAAGAGTACTATTCACCGTGGGATCGCTGGTTTGAAAATCGCATCTACCCCTCAGAGGATGGGCTTTCCATCTTCTTTCAAGACATTACCCCACGAAAACAAGCAGAGATCAAACTCAAACGTAGCGAAGAGCGCTACCGTGCTCTAGTTGATGCAACGGCGCAATTCGTTTGGACTGCCACAGAAGAGGGTTTAACTTCAGAGTCTTATCTTGGATGGCAAGCTCTGACAGGTCAAACACCAGAAGAAATGGCGAATCATGGTTGGGTGAATGCACTGCATCCAGACGATCGAGCAAAAGCACTCGAAGCATGGACAACCGCCGTTCAGACTCAAGGAATTTATGAAGGTCGATATCGCATCTTGACGAAAGAAGGAATCTATCGGCATTCGATGGCACGAGGAGTCCCAGTCCTAGAGCCAGATGGCAGTGTGCGCGAATGGGTTGGAACCTGCATTGATATGACTCAGGCGGAGCAGCTAGAAGCCCAACGACGACAAGCCGAAATTGAACTCCGACGCGCCAAAGAAAATTTAGAAATCAAAGTCAAAGAACGAACAACTGAACTACAGCTTTTGAATATCGAGCTTGAGCGATCGAATCAAGAACTCGAACAATTTGCCTACATTGCTTCTCATGATCTCCAAGAACCTCTACGAGCAATTACTAGCTACAGTCAACTTCTTGAGGATGAGTATCGAGAACACCTTAACGATGAGGCTCAAACCTATTTGTCATTTGTGTTAGATGGTTCACGACAGATGCAGCAACTCATTAAAGATTTGCTGGTTTACTCAAGAGTGACAACACAAAGCCGTAAATTTCAAGCAGTCGATTGCGAGGCAGTTTTGCAGCAAGTTCTCTACAACTTGAAAATCGCGATCGATCAGAGCAATGCTCAAATTACTCACGATCCTCTCCCGTCTCTCATTGCAGACCGGACTCAACTAATTCAACTTTTTCAAAACCTGATCAGCAACGCTTTGAAGTTTCAGGAGCAACGCCCGAAGATTCATATCAGTGTTCAACAAAAACATGATTCGCTCTATCTTTTCTCAGTCTCAGATCACGGCATCGGGATCAAAGCACAATATCTCGATCGTATTTTTGAAGTGTTTAGACGGTTACATACCCGTCGCGATTTTCCAGGAACGGGGATCGGTTTAGCGATCTGCAAAAAGATTGTAGAGTGTCATGGAGGAGAAATCTGGGCAGAATCGGAATTTGGTAGCGGCACAACATTTTATTTTACGATCGCTTCCGCTAAGGTAGAAAAGAACGACTTCGCGATCGCGCGTCATGTCCATCTAGATGATAGTTCAAACGCTCCGTCCGATCACTATTTTGTTAGTTGAAGATGCACTCAGCGATGCCCACCTGATCGTGCGAGAGTTTCAGCGCAGTAGCTTTGAAACAGAGCTTCACTGGGTTGAAACTGGCGAAGCTGCTATGCAGTTTTTGCACCAGCAGGGAAACCATCGAAATGCAAAGCGCCCTGATTTGATCCTTTTGGATCTCAATCTTCCCGGCTTGAACGGACAAGAAGTTCTAGAGCAAGTCAAACAGCATCCTGATCTCAAACAAATCCCGATCGTCATTTTATCGACTTCGCCTGATCCGCAAGATATCAGACAGTCCTATTCTCTCAATGCAAATACCTATGTTACAAAACCTGTCGAAGTGCATCAATTTGTTCAAGTTGTGCAGCAGATTATTGAGTTCTGGCTTGCAGCAGCTTCCCTGCCCGTACACTGAGGGAGCTTTTACGCTCGTCGTACAAAATTAGCAATCTCTCTGCTCTATGAATCCTATTCAAGTTCTTCTTGTAGAAGACAGTCTTGCAGATGCAGGAGTCATTCGCCATATTTTTTCTCGGCTTGGAAAAACGCAATGGAAAGTCGCCCATGCTGAAACTTTGCAAGACGCGATCGAGATCTATCAAGAATCAGCAGCACTCTCCAAGCCTCAAAAATTTGATGTTGTTTTGCTAGATTTGAGGCTGCCAGATTCAGTCGGACTCGAAACCATCCAGCAGTTTCGCGCAGCAGTACCTAATGTTCCCATCGTGGTGCTATCTGGAACAAACGATGAAAACTTAGCAATGCAAGCAGTTGCAGAAGGGGCGCAGGATTATCTTGTGAAAGATCACCTTAGTGATGTAGAAAAGTCCTGAAACGATTAGTTTATCGAGAGTCTTATGTGAGACAAGAATAGCTTGGGCGGGGCAAATTGTGAGATGCTCAAGTTCCTACACCAAAGCAATCTTATGCAGTTG
>NZ_JBNXVP010000032.1:0-83741 GCF_050565645.1 Leptolyngbya sp. AN10 | reverse complement strand
CTTACCGTAGCTTCTGAACTCTAAAACAAGCATGATTCGACCTAATCACGATAGTCTTATGATAGCATATTCATCATAAGATGCGTTGAGAGTCTTTCTGCATTGATATCCTAGAGATTGGCGCTACTGCGCCGTCGCTATCCATCCCCACCGCATGGCGGATGGGATATTCCGCGAAGAGAGATAAACTCAGTTTGAATCTGCCAATAGACAGCGACGATACAGTTCCCGATCGGGTGCGAAGTCTTCAATAATCAGGAGTGTACAGGTGAGACGAGTCATAGAAATCTCTATTTCCTAACGAAAACTAAATGTGTTTTTCATCACATTCGCTTATACACCTGGCGCACCGATGTAGCAAATCGCTCAGATTCGAGTGCATGAGTGAGATGAAGCTATTTTTGAGTTTCCGATCGCGATTTCGCCTGCCGAGCGAAGATTCTACTACAATAGAGCGCAACCGATCTCAGGAGGCTTGTTGTGTCTCAGCGCCAGCGTTCTTCTAAACGTTCTCAACCTAGTCGTTCTACGTCTGCCGCTGTCAATTCGCCGCAGGCATCGCTACAACGCTTACTCGAACAGCGAAAATATCGTCAGGCACTCGAAGAGATTCAAAAGCTTCGTGAAACTGATCCTGAGTTTGAGGTCGTGCCGCCTGAAGCGCAAATTTGGCTGCTGCGGGGACAGCAAGAGTTTGAGAAACAGGATTTCAAGCAAGCCGATCGCTCTTTTCGTCGATCGCTCGAATTAGGACTTGCAGGAGAAGCGCATTACTGGATTAGCCGCTGTCTAATCGCACAAAACCGCATTGATGAAGCGTTGACCTTGGTTCAGAACGCTTTCGAGCAAAAACAATTGCCCAAAGACTACGCCATTTGCTATCTCAAACTACTGTTGATCAAAGGCGACACTGAAAAAGTTGAGCAGTTAATTACGAAGCAAGCAAAGCAATTCAGTGCAGCACAGTTACATTGGACACGCGGCATTCTGGCACTGAAATCAGCACAGTTCAACGATGCGATCGATAGCTTCCGCAAGATCAAGCGTCGCCTTGCTCCGGGTGATCTACCTGAAGCCTGGACAGTTTATACTCAACAGCAAATGAAACACTGGGATGCAACTCAAACCATCCTTGGACTGCAACGATCGCAGATGTTCGGATTGTCGCTAATGGCATCGAAAGTGATGCAGCAACCGATCCTGCAACGATTAGCACTGATTCAGCAAGCAAAAACGGGCGAACCACCGTTTACTCCAGCGGACTTACAGCGAACGGAACCCCATTTGAAAAGCGCAGTTGCGGTAATGTCGATCGTGCAACTGCTTGAAGCTGAGGATTATCACAACGCAGCACACGTCCTACTCAACTCACAGCCGGACTCGAAGCGATTTCCCGAACTCGATCAACTGCGATCGTCGCTCTTAACTCTAGCGGGACAGCAGGCACTCGTTGGCGGAGAACCAGAGTGTACTGCGTTGTTTTTGAAGCCTCTGGTTAGTAACACGCCGTTTAATCCGCAACTTGCTGTCAATCTGATCGCTGCTTTGGGAATGACGGACTTGGATCAAGACCTGCAACGGGTGACGACACAACTGATTCGATGGATTGAGCAAGATAGCAAGCAGCATCCGCAGAACTGGACAGAAAACCAAGTCGCGAATGTATTAGCGCGTCTGCACTGTAAGGTTGCGGATGCGTGGATAGGACTCGGACGACATCGAGCCGCGATCGGGGAACTAGAGCGAGCAGAGCGGATTGATCCCAGTTCGGCAGAGGTTCTTGCTCGTAAAGGCATCATTCAATTCGGCGATCGACATTATCCTGAAGCAATTCAACTCCTGACCCAAGCACTAGAAGGAGGGAGCCGATTCGAGGAAGCCTATAGTGCTTTGTTAGAGTGCTACGATGCCACACACAATCCACAAGCAAAACTTGCAGCGCGGCAAAAATTCGGAAAAGCATTTGGCGATCTCAATCCTGAAATCGAGATAGAATTTCCGGCTTGGATAGAGGCGTTATCTTCGCTGCGATATCACTTGTTTGAGCAAATTATTGAATCTGAACTCGAATCCGGGGAAGAACCTGATTCGCCCCTGATTGCGTGTGAGAGTTTTATGAATGCGGTGACAGGTGAGCCGAATTCAGGCGGTCGAGTTTTGTTGAATCAGGCTCAAGCACAACAAGTCTGGGATGAGCAATTAGCAAAGCTCTCAGTCGAAGAAAAAATTCCAACTCTGCAAGCGATCGCGCTTTCGACACACCTATTTGCTCGAAGAGAGAAAGGAATTGCAGCCTTAATAAATCGATACACGGATCAACTCGTTCAACTGGGTGCTGAGGTTACTGATGCGAGAATTGCAGCACTGGTTGTGTTGTCAGTTCGAGGAACTACTGGACAGAAATTTGATGCAGCTTTGCGATCGTATCTCGATTCAACTACACAACCAAACACCGCTTTAGCACAGCTTCAGCTTCAAGTTCGGCGTTTTGGCTGGATTAGAACCTTGATTCCAAACATCAATCGCGCCTTGGAGCAAGAAGCACAAAACCCGCTTTTACTTCTCGCGAAAGCTACAACTTATCCCGTTGCAAGGTCTGAGTATGAAGACTATAAACAGCAAGGTTTTGAACTTGCCCGACGCTTGCAAGACGCGAAAGCACTCCAAGCATTTCGAGAGGAACAAGCGTTCATCGAGTTGAGAGAGGCACAATCTACGATGTCGAATTTTGCTTTCTTAGGTGGGGATGAGTTTGACGATACTGGAATGCTCGAAGCCATGATTCGACAGATTTTTGGGCAGAAAATTCCAAAAGCCGAACTCGATCGCATGATGCCTGAACTCAAACGTCGAATGATGAATGAGCTTCCAGACTTCGCCGATGACGAAGACGATTCGCCACCGATTTTCGGCAATCCCAAAAAGCGCAAACCTGATTTTCGTAAACTATGATGTCTTCTTTTACGATGTCTCCCTCTATGATGTCTCACTATGATCGTCTCGGCATTCCTTCCGATGCCACTCCTGCCCAACTCAAAGCCGCGTATCACGGCAAACTCAGAGAGTTTCCGGCGCACAGCCATCCTGAAGAATTCAAAGCCATTCGTGCCGCTTACGATGCGATTCGCAAGGGCGAAACTGAAAGTCGCGATGAGGATTTTCTCAAAGTGCGCCCGATCGAGGCAACGATCGCACCGGAACTGATTCAAGGTCTAAAATTAAAAGCAATCTCCGAACTTGACCTGTCGATCGAGGATTTGATTCGCGAAACATTTTAGCTCTGAAAACATTTACAGTCAGGAACGGAGTTATGCTCGATCGCCAAGCCTTATTTGACCAATTTCTAGAGTTTCTCGAAACGACTCCAGAATCGATAGACTATCTTGCAGATACGCCCGAAGCCCCACAATCATTCGATCCGTACCAGTTCGTAGGAGAATGGATTGCACTGCGACACGAAATGAAGCAGCAAGGAAGATTACTACAAGCAGCACAACAGCAACTCCAGCAGGAACTAGAAGCAGCGCGATCGCAAAATCAGCAACTCCAGCATCAGTTAGAAGCGCTTTCTAAGTCATCTAGCCCTGATCAAGCTCGACTGTTCAAAGATTTACTAGACCTTGTGGATGCACTCGATCGCGCTTCACAACATTGGCAAGAACAAACACAAACCATCGCTCAATCTGCCCCTCTATCTCTTCGAGAAAAAGCAGCACAGAGTTTAGTTTCTCTCGGTCAAAAGCTATCTCCGTCACCGTTCAACGGTTCCGAGCTAATTCAGGCAATGAACAGCGATCGACAAGGCATTGAACTCATTCGGCGCAACTTTTTAGGCTTACTCAAGCAATATCAAATCGTCCCGATCGCAGCACTTGGACAACCCTTCGATCCGGCTTATATGTATGCTTTGGGGCAACAAACTAGCAATGCTCCGCCCAATACCGTGATTCAAGAAGTAGTACGTGGCTATCGCTGGCATGAGCAAGTGTTACGAGAAGCACAGGTAATTGTTTCAACGACTAAAACAGAGTGAAGAATTTATGAGCAGAGCAGTTGGAATTGATTTAGGCACAACAAATTCTGAAGTTGCGATCGTCGAAAATGGCAAAGTCCGCGTCCTGCCGGGAGACAATGACGACCTGATTTTACCGTCATGCGTAGGACTAAGCGACACTGGAAAGCTCCTCGTCGGTCGAGATGCGCTGCGCCAATATGCTGCTGCACCAGAACGCACCGTAAAATCAATCAAACGTTGGATGGGTACAGATCATCAAACGACTTTGGGCGATCGCACTTATCTACCCCATGAAATTTCTGCCATCATTCTACGATCGCTAAAGCAACGGGCTGAAACTGCCTTAAACGACACCGTAACGCAAGCAGTGATCACCGTTCCTGCTTATTTCACCGATGCTCAACGTCAAGCCACTAAAACGGCAGGAGAAATTGCTGGGTTAGAAGTGCTACAAATCATCAATGAACCGACTGCTGCCGCGCTTGCTTACGATTTGCGCTCTGAAGACACAGAACGTGTTCTGGTCTACGATTTGGGCGGCGGTACGTTTGATGTCTCAGTGGTTGAAATTACCGGAGAAGTAACTGAAGTATTAGCGAGTCACGGCAACAATCGATTAGGCGGAGATGACTTCGATCGAGCATTGCAACTCCATCTCAAACGCCGCTTTCAGCAGGAGCACAAGATTGATATCTCAGACGATCCGGTGATCACTGCTCGATTGTTAAATGCCGCAGAACAAGCCAAAATTGAACTGAGTACCCACAGCTTTACTACGGTGCGGGAAGCATTCTTAGCCACCAAAGGTAAAACTGCTTTGCACCTCGAAACCGAAATTGCTCGTACTGAGTTCGAGTCTCTGATTCGTCCTTTGCTCGATGAAACCTTAGCGGCGATCGATCGTGCCTTGAGCGATGCAGAACTAACCCCTGAAGACCTCGATCGTATTATCTTAGTCGGCGGCTCTACTCGGATTCCTTTGATTCAGCAGTTGATCGAAGCCCACTTAGGACAAACTCCCACCGATGGAATTGAACCGGATCTCTGTGTGGCGATCGGTGCTGCACTTCAAGCTGGAGTCTTAACTGGAGCAGAAATTGATGCGATTTTAGTCGATGTGATTCCGCACTCTTTAGGAATTGCAGTAGCGATGAATACGCCGATGGGACTGATGCCGGGAGTCTTTAGCGTGATTGTGCCCCGAAATACAGTAATTCCGGTTTCGCGATCGCAGGTTTACTCAACGTTTCGGGACAATCAAGAAGCCGTCGAAATCGAAGTGTTTCAAGGCGAGAATCCGGTTGCTGAAGAGAATGTTCCGCTTGGTGCATTTCACGTCGAAGATTTACCACCAAAACCAGCAGGAACACCGCAAATCGAAGTGCATTTTGATTTTGATCTCAATGGCATTCTCACGGTTACTGCTACCGAAAAGGGACAGGGACGGCAACAAAGTTTAGTCGTGAACAATAATCGAATCGATCGCTTATCAAGTCACGAACTGCGACAAGCTCAGGCGAATTTAGCAGAACTATTTGATCTCGATGAAACGATCGAGGTAACGAGTAAAGAATCTACGCCTGTCTTCAGCCCCGAACTAACTCAGTTAATCGAGCAAGCAACTACAAAATTAGCGACCTTAGATGCGGAACGTGCAGAAGAATTGCAGACATTACTGGATGAAATTGCGGCAGCACACCAGAATGAAAGTGCAGACCTGGAAGTTTTGCAATCAGAACTAGAGGATTTTCTGTACTATGCCTAATGCACTCAAATGCCCTGTGTGCCGCGCTGATTACCGAGCTAAATCAACCTTGTACTGTCGCAGATGTGGGGTTGATTTAGCTCCCTTAATTCAGCTTCATGACCAAGCGATTTGGCACTATCAACAAGCGATCGCTGCGTTTGAAGCAGACGATATCTCAACCGCACAGCAGCAGATTGAACGTGCGATCGCGCTACACTCTCGCAATGCAACGTTTCACACTTTTGCGGGGCAGCTTTGGGCGTTGCAAGGAAAGTTCGATCACGCGATCGCGGCTTGGAAAACTGCGATCGACATTCATCCAGATTGTTCAGCACAGCAGGCATTACAGATCCTTGTCACTGCCTCGCGGTCTGAAAATTGAACAAATCTATGCTGCAACCTAACTGCCCAATGATGTCTGGAATCATGAAGCGATCGATAGGGTTATTCGCTTTATTAATCATGGGCTGCGAGTTCGATCGAACTCTTTCCCAAGTTCCGCAACCGAGTCAAACTGTACAATCTGCTCCGGTCGATCGTTCAATCTGGTCACAGCTTCGACAGGTGGAGACCTTTACCGTAATCCTGATGCGTCACGCGCAAGCTCCGGGAACAGGCGATCCGAGAAATTTCCGCTTGCATGATTGTTCAACGCAGCGCAATTTGTCACAGGATGGTAGACGACAAGCAAAGCAGATTGGACAAGTGTTTCGCCAGCGGCAAATTCCAGTCGCGAGAGTGCTATCAAGCCAGTGGTGTCGCTGTTTAGATACGGCTCGATTGTTGGAGTTAGGCAAAGTTGAACCATTGCCTGCCTTGAATTCGTTTTTTCGCGATCGCTCCACGGAAACCCGCCAAACTGAAGAACTGCGCCAATTCATCATGCAGAATAAAAGCGATCGACAAGTCGTAGTCATGGTGACGCATCAAGTAAATATCACGGCAATTACCGGAACGATTCCCGATCAAGGCGATGCCGTAGTCGTACAACTCGACGGGCAAAATCAGTTCAAAACGATTGGAATGCTCAACCCCAACTAATCCTCGATATACTTTGATCTGGCGTTTGTCTTGAATCTTTATGAAAGTCGCGGTGACAGGGGCAACCGGATTCGTCGGATCGCGGTTGGTTGAACGATTATTAACAGAGGGGCATTCGGTTGTCGCAGTCACGCGCAATCAAACTTCCTCAAAATTTTCCCCATCTCCAAACCTGGAAGTCGTGACTTATAACCCGAAGGAAGCGGGAGACTGGCAGGCGAAAATTTCCGGCTGCGATGGAGTTGTGAATTTGGCAGGAGAACCGATCGCGGAAAATCGCTGGACTCCTGAAGTGAAAAAGGCACTGCTCGAAAGTCGGACGTTGACGACTCAAAATGTAGTGAATGCGATCGCACAATCGAATCCGAAGCCGTCTGTGTTGGTGAATGCTTCCGCGATCGGTTTTTACGGCACGAGTGAAACCGCAGAATTTGATGAAACGAGCGCATCAGGTCAGGATTTCTTAGCTGAAGTTTGTCAAGCCTGGGAAGCGGAAGCCAGCAAAGTGAAGGAAATTGGAACGCGACTCGTGATTTTACGAATCGGAATCGTGCTCGAAAATGGTGGCGCATTGGGCAAGATGCTGACTCCATTTAAGATGTTTGCTGGAGGTCCGATCGGGTCTGGAAAGCAATGGTTTTCCTGGATTCACCGCGAAGATTTGGTCAATTTAATCGTCAAAGCCTTGACCGATTCGAGCCTGGAAGGAACGTATAACGCGACGGCTCCAAACCCGGTAAAAATGGCAGACTTGACGAAGACATTAGGCGAAGTCATGAATCGTCCGTCTTGGTTGCCTGTTCCCGCATTTGCATTAGAAGCATTACTCGGAGATGGCGCGATCGTCGTTTTAGAAGGACAGCAAGTTTTACCCAAACGAACGCTCTCCACCGGATTCGAGTACGACTATCCGACCGTAAAACAGGCATTGACAGCGATTCTGAAGTAATCCGGGCAAAACCCTAGATTTCATCAGGATTTCAGCCCCGATCCCAATCTTAATTTTGTGCTAAAATCAACCAATGTGAGCCGAAGCAGGTATACTTTCTAGGCATCTTTTTTCGCTCATATTTGTTTGCTTTTCGGTAGTACAAAAGTATTTCGGAGTCTTCTATGACCTTCTCCCAGGAACCGCCCCAAGATCGGATTATTCCCACCGATTTACGCAACGAAATGCAGCGGTCTTACCTGGAATACGCGATGAGCGTCATCGTCGGAAGAGCGCTACCAGACGCACGAGACGGACTGAAACCAGTGCATCGCCGTATTCTGTATGCCATGCACGAATTGGGATTAACGCACGATCGACCCTTTAGAAAGTGCGCCCGTGTCGTCGGGGAAGTCCTGGGTAAATATCACCCTCACGGAGATACCGCCGTTTACGACGCGCTCGTGCGGATGGCTCAGGACTTTTCCATGCGATCGCCCCTGATCGACGGGCACGGGAACTTCGGCTCGATCGATAACGATCCCGCCGCTGCAATGCGATATACCGAGTGTCGTCTCACTTCCTTAACGAGCTTTTCGCTACTCCAAGACATCGAATCGGAAACGGTTGATTTTGCGGATAACTTCGATGGCTCCGTTCAAGAGCCAACCGTTCTTCCGTCACGAGTGCCGCAACTGCTCCTGAACGGTTCATCGGGAATCGCGGTTGGGATGGCAACGAACATTCCGCCGCATAATTTAGGGGAATTGATCGATGGATTAGTCGCATTGATTCAAAATCCAGATCTCACCGATTTGGACTTGATGCAATACATTCCGGGTCCTGACTTCCCTACAGGTGCACAAATCTTGGGGCGGACTGGAATTCGGGAAGCTTACACGACGGGGCGCGGTTCGATCACGATGCGAGGTGTGGCATCGATCGAGACCATTGAACAACGTGGCAGACCGGATAAAGATGCGATCATCATTACCGCTTTGCCCTATCAAACCAACAAAGCAGCGTTGATTGAGCGGATTGCTGAATTGGTGAACGATCGTAAGATTGAAGGCATTTCCGATGTGCGGGATGAAAGCGATCGAGACGGAATGCGAGTTGTGATCGAACTACGCCGCGATGCTTATCCGCGTGTGGTGCTGAACAATCTCTACAAGCAAACTCCGATCCAAGCAAACTTTGGCGCGAATATGCTGGCGCTCGTCAACGGCGAACCACAGTTACTCACGTTGAAGCAGTTTTTGGCAGTGTTCTTAGACTTCCGAGTCGAAGCCATCACTCGTCGAACTCAGTATCAACTCCGCAAAGCAGAAGAACGCGATCATCTCTTACAAGGGTTGCTGATTGCATTAGCAAATCTCGATCGAATTATTGCGCTGATTCGTCATGCTGCGGATACTGCGACTGCGAAACAGCAATTAATCGAAACTTACTCGCTTTCAGAACAGCAAGCCGATGCAATTCTCCAAATGCAGTTGCGCCGATTGACTGCTCTCGAAGCAGAAAAGATCGAGCAAGAACACCAAGATCTGCAAGCTCAAATTCAGGACTTGTTAGATATCTTGGCAAGACGCGATCGCATCTTAGAGATCATCACCACCGAAGTCACTCAGCTTAAAGCCAGTCACGCAACTCCGCGCCGCACAGTCATCGAACAGTCTGAGGACGATCTCGGCGACATCGATTTGATCGCGAACGAGAAATCGATCGTGCTTGTCACCGAGCAAGGCTACATCAAACGGATGCCGATCAGTACCTTTGAAGCTCAGAACCGCGCCACCCGTGGCAAGTCTGGAGCAAGAATGAAGGAAGATGATGCGGTAGAACACTTCATTAGCTGTTGTGACCATGACAGCGTGTTGTTCTTTAGCGATCGAGGTGTCGTTTACGCGCTGAAAGCCTACCAGATCCCACTCGGATCTCGAACTTCTCGTGGGACTCCGATCGTCCAACTTCTCACCGTCCCGCACGAAGAAAAGATTACTTCTGTAATCTCAGTCAGCGAGTTCTCGGATGATGAGTACTTAGTGATGTTGACCAACAAAGGTTACATCAAGAAGACTGCTCTCTCCGCTTTTGGCAACATTCGCACCAATGGTTTAATTGCGATCTCGCTCGAAGAAGGCGACCAACTCCGGTGGGTAAGACTTTCGCGAGTCGAAGACAGCATCATCATTGGTTCCAGTCTCGGTCGATCAATTCACTTCCGCGTCAATCACGAGCAGCTTCGTCCACTCGGTCGTGCCACTCGTGGCGTGAGAGCAATGTCTCTCCGAGAAGGTGATAGCTTAGTGGGGATGGCAATCTTGCCGGGTCAAATCGTGGCAGATGTCGCTCAAGCTCAAGCGGAAGATCCTTCAGTCGGTGAAGATGATGCAGGCTTAGATGAAAACGCAGAATTGCCAGCACAATCTGGACCCTGGGCGTTAGTGGTCACAACCGGAGGCTATGGTAAGCGCGTTCCCGTGAAACAATTCCGACTACAAAATCGTGCTGGTATGGGAATTGTCGTCACGAAGTTCCGCAAACCAGGCGATACTCTCTCCTCGCTGCACATTGTGAATGAAGGGGATGAAATGATGCTGATCACCAATCGAGGCATCATCATTCGACAGTCCGTTGATGCGATTTCATCACAATCACGAGCAGCAACCGGAGTGAGAGTGCAGCGATTGGATGAAGATGATGCGATCGCTGCTGTCGCGCTTGTTCCACCCACTGCTGAGGAAGCCGGGGTTGTAGATCTCGAAGACGAAGCAGAATAGTCCAAGAGGCGGGAGCAATCCCGCTTTTTTATTGACTGTTAGAGTGATGCGATCGTTCCCTGTCAATCATCGATCAGGCTTTTCACACGGGAGCATGTCACCTTCTGAGGAAAAAAATGAGAATGGAGGAACTCTGTTCTAGATGAGGTAAAGCGATGGCTCCTGAAGACGAAAAAGCGTTGAACGGGCATGTACAAGCGATAAAGCAACTTGTTTCCGCGACTATCTCACCAAGCATCAAAGTCGGATTCCAAACGATGACGACTATGCGACTGAGGGACTCTGTTCCATTGGTTCTGGTGCAGTGGAAACATTAGTCAAACAGATCGACCGTCGATTGCAGATTTCTGGGGCGCGATGGGAGGCAAAGCATGTGCCCAAAGTGCTCGCACAACGCTGTGCTTACATTAACTCAGATCTTGCACCAGTCTCAACAAGCTACTGTTCAAGGTTCTCGTTTATTGCATTCACCCGCCCCGGACTAGAAGTCGGGGCTAACAGAACAAAGTCCACTCAAGGGGACTGAGCAGACAATTTCAGCTTCTTCAGTCCTTTTCAAAGGACTTCGCACTATCTCGCCCCGACTTCTAGTCCGGGGCGAGATAGTGCAGAGGACGAAACGCCCGAAATACGCCTTGTTAAGACTGGTGCAAGATTTAAGTTAATGGGGAACTCAATCCCACCGTGTCTATTCTCTCAAGGAGGTGACATGCTCCCACTCGCGATCGCATACTTTACGCCTTGATCTTTGAGCGTTGTTTTTAAGTGCTGCAAATCCTCTAAGGTTGGCTGATCAGTCATAAGTCGAAGCAATTCTAACAGTATCGTTAGATTGTTTACAGAGGTTGTCGCTCCAAATTGTACTTTTGATTACCATTCTGAAAGTTCTTAGCGTGCAACAAAATGCAATAAAACAGGACAAGTTTTTGCTCATAAATCTATCTTAGAGCGTAGTCCTTAAAAGCGAATTCGCCTTACAACTGAGTGAGTTCAGTTGGCGTGAGTGTGAATGGTTGCCGATCCGCTTGAAGAAAATGTCTTCGTTTTTCCAGCCTCATTTGCTCAACAGCGTTTGTGGTTTGTTGAACAGTTGCTTCCTGAAGCGTCTCTGTACAATACTCCTCTAGTTTTTCGGCTGACAGGTTCTTTAATGCGATCGCACTTTCAAGATAGTCTCCAAGCGATCGTACAGCGGCACGAAATTCTCAGGACAACCTTTGAGACGATCGAGGGTCAGTTGTTTCAAGTTGTCGCTCAATCTATCCATGTCCCTCTAAGATTTACTGATCTACGGAGATTTCCTGGAAATGAAGAGATTGCACTAACACAGATTTGGCAAGAGATTGAGCAACCGTTTCAACTTGATCGAGGGGCATTATTGCGATCGCATCTCTGGCAATTAGAAGATACAGAGTATCTATTGTTAATCACGTTACACCACATTATTTTTGATGAATGGTCGAGCGGGGTGCTGATTCGGGAGCTTGGCGAATACTATGCCGCATTAGTAGAAGGAAAGTCTGCTGTGTTGCCTGAGTTGCCGATTCAATATGCAGATTTTGCTCACTGGCAGCGATCGTATTTGCAAGGGGAAGTTCTCGATCGTCAGCTAAAGTACTGGAAGCATCAGTTAAACGATGTAACTGTTCTAAATTTAACAAGCTCGAAAGTTCAGCGGAATCGAGGCGCAAGTCAATTATTAGAACTGCCGCAGAAATTGTTAGATCAGGTGGAAGCACTCAGCCAGCAAGCAGGTGTAACATTGTTTATGACATTGTTGGCGGCGTTTCAAGCTTTGCTACATCGCTACAGTGGGCAAACCGATATTGCGATCGGATCTCCAGTTGCGAATCGCCATCAAAGCGAATTAGAAGGCTTGATCGGCTTCTTTGTGAATAGTTTAGTGTTGAGAACTGATCTTTCAGGTGATCCAACGTTTCAAGCTTTATTAGAGCGAGTGCGAGAGGTCACACTATCTGCGTATGCTCATCAAGATCTGCCGTTTGAGAAGCTAGTTGAAGAATTGCAACCTGTTCGCAGCTTGGGGCGAAATCCGCTGTTTCAGGTGGTCTTTGCACTACAGAATACACCGATGGAACAATTGGTATTACCGGGTTTAGTGCTGAGTCCAGTAACTTTAGAAACAAAGACAGCACGCTTTGATTTGGAATTGTATGTTTGGAAGTGTGCGAATAATTTTAGAAACTTATGGGGTCGGGGGTGGAAACACTCGAATGGATTGCGAGGTGTGATTGTTTACAATACCGATTTGTTTGATTCAGAGACAATCTCACTGATGCGCCAGCATTTCCAAACACTACTAGAAGGAATTGTTGCAAATCCAGAGACTCGTTTATCTGAACTATCATTGTTAACGCCTCAAGAGCAACAAACACTATTGAAGAATTGGAGCAATTCACGCTCTAGCTATCCGAACAATACTTGTATTCATCAATTGTTCGAGGAACAAGCGAAAGAACGATCGCAGTCGATCTCGGTTCAGTTTGGACATCAATCTTTTACTTATGAAGCCTTAAATCAAGGAAGCAATCAACTTGCAAGATATTTACAGCGCTGTGGAGTGAAAAGTGAAACACCTGTCGGCATCTGTTTAGAGCGAGGTATCGAAGCGATCGCAGCAATGTTGGCAGTCCTAAAAGCAGGTGGCGCTTATGTTCCGCTTGATCCGAGCTATCCTCAAGAGCGATTAGATTTTATGATCGAGGATGCTGGAATTGCGATCGTATTAACACAAGCAAAATGGGCAGATTTATTTCACACTAAAGTAATCTGTTTGGAACAATCGTGGAGCGCGATCGCACAGGAATCAGACGAGAATTTGTCGATCGATTGCACCGCTGATCAACTTGCTTACATCATGTACACGTCTGGATCAAGCGGAACACCAAAAGGGGTCATGATTCCGCATCGAGCTGTCGTTCGATTAGTCTGCGAGACGAACTATATTCAGATTAAATCTCGCGATCGAGTCGCACAAGTCGCGAATCTTGCCTTTGATGCAGCAACGTTTGAAGTGTGGGGTGCATTGCTGAATGGCGCTCAGTTGGTTGGAATTTCACAGGAGATAACGCTTTCACCTGCTGAATTTGTTACCGAATTGCAGCAAGTCAACATTCTATTTCTCACGACTGCATTATTAAATCAAACGGTTTGCCAGATTCCAAATGCTTTTCAATCTCTGAAATATCTATTATTTGGGGGTGAGATTGCGAATGTTCATTGTGTACGATCGCTAATTCAACAAGGAAAGCCTCAGCATTTAATCCATGTGTATGGACCCACTGAGAATACGACCTTTTCGACTTGGTATGAGGTAGAAAACGTTTCAGAAACAGCAACTCTGATTCCGATCGGGCAAGCGATCGCGAATACTCAAGTGTATCTATTGGATGCGAATTTGAAGCCAGTTCCGGCAGGGGTAAGCGGCGAGATTTACTTAGGTGGAGATGGATTGTCGCGTGGGTATTTGAATCGCGCAGAATTAACTGCAAAGCAATTCGTTCAAGTTGAAAATCTCAGGCTGTATCGAACGGGCGATCGCGCTATTTATCGAACAGATGGCAATCTTGAGTTTTTAGGACGGATTGATAATCAAATCAAGATTCGAGGATTTCGGATTGAATTAGGTGAAGTTGAAGCCGTTTTAACTCAACATTTGCAAGTACAAGATGCGATCGTAACAGTGCGAGAAATCGAAGGCAATCGACAATTAGTTGCATATATTGTGTCTCAAAATGCTGAGGGATTAAACGAACGAGAATTGCGATCGTTTCTCAAAACAAAGCTACCTATTTATATGTTGCCTGCTATTTTTATTGCGATTGATTCTGTGCCTCTGACTGTTAACGGTAAGGTGAATCAAAGAGCGCTACCTGTTCCACGTTTTAATGCAACTCAGGAATACTTTTCGCCTGCTACCACTTCTTTAGAAACTTCTTTAGTAGCTCTCTGGAGTCAACTGCTCGGACGAGAACAAATTGGCACTCAGGACAATTTTTTTGAACTTGGTGGACATTCTTTGCTGGTGACTCAGCTAGTCTCACGGATTCGAGATCGCTATCAGGTTGAACTCCCAATGCGAACTGTGTTTGAAGCACCCACGATCGCAGAATTAGCCCAAAGGATTGAAGCCTTGAAGCCAGCGACGCAACGACGTGAGGAAATTGAACTATGAGCCATCAAACGATTGCTGAATGGGTGTCTTATCTCAAAAGCTTAGATGTGCAATTATCGATCGAAGATACTCGATTACGCTGCAATGCGCCAGAAGGAGTGTTAACAACCGAACTACGCCAAGAATTGATTGATCGTAAGCCAGAATTGATCGCTTATCTACGATCGCAGTCGCTACAACCGAACCCAAAAGAGCAAACAACGACATTCCCTCTATCATTCGCTCAACAACGCCTCTGGTTTTTGTCACAACTTGCAGAAGAGAATCCATTTTACAATGTGCCTGCTGCAATTCGCCTGACTGGAACGATTAATCAAGATGCCTTAAAACGAGCCATTGATGCGATCGTATATCGTCATGCTGCTCTTCGCACGACTTTTACAGTGGTAGATGGACAGCCTAGACAAGTCATCTATCCTGAGAGCAGAGTCGAATTATCGATTGTGAATTTGTCGATCGCAGCAAATCAAGGACAAATCATTGAACAACTTGCAACAACCGAAGCACAAAGACCGTTTGATTTAACGCTTGATCCATTGCTGCGAATGACATTGTTACAATTCGATTCTACAAATGCAGTTCTACTACTAACCATGCACCATATCATTGCTGATGGTTGGTCTTTGGGTGTTTTCATGCGAGAACTTGCCCATTTTTATCGTGCATTTGTGGAAGAACAATCTCCTCAGTTACCAGCATTACCCATTCAATATACGGATTTTGCTTGCTGGCAGCGCAATTGGCTACAAGGTGAAGTCTTAGATCGGCAGCTTTCATACTGGCGAAAACAATTGCAAAATTTACCTGTGCTGAACCTTCCGACTGATCGCCCCCGTACAACTCAAACTTACCAAGGTGCGACGTATCCAATTCAATTTTCGCCATTGTTAACTCAGAAATTAGAGGAATTGAGCCAGCAATGTGGCGCATCATTGTTCATGACCTTGTTAGCAGCTTTTCAGGTCTTGATGTATCGGTATAGTGGGCAGGAAGATATCGCGATCGGAGTTCCCATTGCAAATCGCCATCGTAGTGAAGTAGAAGGATTGATTGGCTTTTTTGTGAATAGTTTAGTCATGCGATCGCAGATTTCTGGTGATAGTTCTTTTCGCGAATTGTTAGAGCAAGTTCGCAGAACCGCTTTAGAAGCGTATGAACATCAGGATTTACCCTTTGAAAAGTTAGTTGAGGAACTTGATCCAGATCGGGATCTCAATCGAAATCCTCTGTTTCAGGTTGCGTTTGCACTCCAAAATGCTCCAATGCAGCCCCTAGAATTGCCAGGATTGAAGTTAGAACCTGCACCGCTAGAGTTTGGTAGCACTCGGTTTGATTTAGAAATTCATTTGTGGGAGCCAGCACATGGATTACGAACCTTGTGGCAGTCTCAGGAAGGATTGAGCGGCTTTATTTCTTACAGTACTGATTTATTCGATCGAGATCGAATCCAACACTTAGTAAATCATTATCAGATGCTTCTTGGAAGTATAGTTGCAAATCCTGACGATCGACTTTCTGATTTAGCGATACTAACAGCCGCAGAATCTCAGCAACTTACACATTGGAATCAGAAGAAGTGTGAACTGCCCGATCGTTGTTTTCATCAAATCTTTGAGGCGCAAGTACAGAACAATCCAACTGCGATCGCGATTGTTTCAGAACAAGGATCAATCACCTATGGAGAACTCAATCAAAGAGCAGACGATTTAGCGCAAGTGTTGTTCCAAATGGGAGTAGGAGCCGATTGTTTAGTTGGATTGTGTGTCGATCGATCGATTGAAATGGTAATCGGTATTCTCGGAATTCTGAAGGCTGGAGGCGCTTATGTTCCCCTTGATCCGAACTATCCGCACGATCGACTTCAATTGATGCTAAATGATACTCAAGCTGCAATCTTGCTGACACAATCCTGGCTAATTGATAGATTGCCAGAATCGTCTGCAAAGTTGCTTTGTTTGGATCAGCCTTTAGTGCGATCGCGAAAGATTCAGCAAATCGAAGTCTCGTTAAATCGGCTTGCTTATGTAATTTATACCTCTGGTTCAACCGGAACACCCAAAGGAGTGCTTTTAACGCATCGAGGACTGTGTAACGTCGTTGCAGCCCAACAGCGAATTTTTCAAGTATCTCGCAACAGTCGGGTGCTGCAATTTAGCTCTCTTAGTTTTGATGCTTCTATCTTTGAGATTGCACTAGCATTAGGTTCTGGCGCGACATTATACATTCCACCTCGATCGACCCAATTGCCAGGAATGCTCTTGCTGGAATTTCTACAGCATCACGCGATCACTCATGCGTTGTTGACTCCAGCAGTATTATCGGTTTTACCAACGATCGAGCTTCCCGCACTTCAAATATTGATTACTGGAGGAGAAGCTTGCTCGCGTCAGGTGATTGATCGTTGGGCAGTCGATCGACATTTTTTTAATGCGTATGGACCTACAGAAGCAACAATCTGGTCAACAGTAGCAGAACTGCGCCCAGGCGATTCTCCCGCATCGATCGGTCGTCCAATTTTGAATACTCAGGTGTATTTGTTAGATACGAATCTGAATCCGGTTCCGGTCGGAATTCCAGGCGAGTTGTACATTGGGGGCGAGGGAATTGCTCGTGGCTATCTGAATCGTTCAGAACTTACAGCGGAACGATTTATCAGTTGGAGGGATTCTATCGTCTACAAGACGGGCGATCGAGCTTGTTTTCGGACAGATGGTTCGATCGAGTTTCTTGGTCGCATTGATGATCAAATTAAAATCCGAGGCTTCCGAGTCGAATTAGGAGAAATCGAAGCGACTTTGCAAGGTCATTCAGCGGTTCAAGATGCTGCGATCGTAACTTCTGGAAAAACTTCTAGCGAGATGCAACTGGTTGCTTACTTTAGTCTCGATCGACAAGCTTTGCAGCAAGCGGAATCGCTCTCCTCTCAACAAATTCAGCATTGGAGATCGCTCTATGATCAAACGTATCAAGCTCCCGGTGATTCTCAACTCTTTAACATCACAGGCTGGAAGAGTAGCTATACTGGACAGGCTATTCCTCTGGAACAAATGCAGGAATGGGTCAGCGATCGAGTAAATCAAATTCTTGCACTGAAACCAAAACGCATTCTAGAAATTGGATGTGGAACTGGATTGCTATTGTTTCAGCTTGCGCCACAGTGTGAAAAGTATGTTGCAACTGATTTCTCGATCGCAGCTTTAGAGACGATTCAGAATCAATTAGAAACACTGCCACAAGTTGAACTTTTACATCGAACCGCGACTGATTTTGCAGGCATTGATCCAGCTTCATTTGATGTGGTCATTCTCAATTCGATTGTGCAATATTTCCCAACGGTTGACTACTTACTGCAAGTTCTAGAGCAAGCGATCGAGCAGCTTGTATTTGGGGGTGTTCTCTTTATTGGTGATGTTAGGAACTTGCGGCTTCTTCGTGTGTTTCATGCTTGGATGAACTTCAACCAGGCAGATTCAGGAACAAAACGCGATGAACTCCGACAAATTGTAAATCGATCGCAGTTTCAAGATCCTGAACTCGCGATCGATCCAATGTTCTTTTACGCATTATGCGATCGATTTCCTCAAGTTGATTCTGTACAAATTCGACTTTCACGCGGTCAGAATCACAATGAAATGACGCAGTTTCGATACAATGTTCTGCTGTATATCAAGAAGGATAGCAATCTACCTTCGATACAGTCTGGTGAATGGAATTCAGAGGGCAATCATACAAGCAATCTAACATCGATCGACGTTGTGAAAAAGATTCTGGTTGAGACGAAGCCAGAGCAATTCAAAATTACAAATGTGATAAACAGTCGGGTTGATGCTGCGGTAAGAACTGCAACTTGGGTAGATAGTACAGACGCGCCGAAAACAGTTGGGCAGATGCGAGAGAGGATGCAGCAAGCAAAAGGAATCGATCCCCAAGATTGGTGGAACTTAGAAACAGTGCTGCCTTACACAGTAGAAATTACTTGGTCTACTGAATCTGATGCAGGTAACTATGACGTTTTCTTCACTCGAAAAGATGTTGATTCGAGCTTGAATCGATCGATTGCTCAATGTTCGCACCTAGATTGGCATGAATACACAAACCACCCGCTTCAAGCCCAATTCGCTCAACAATTAACTCCCAGTCTGCGGCAATTTCTCAAACAATCATTGCCAGACTACATGATTCCTAATGTGTTTGTTCCATTAGCAGTTCTGCCGATGACAACAAGCGGAAAAGTCGATCGACAATCACTCTCACAGTTAAGCAGAGAAAACATTCGATCAAGCGCGATCGCAGAAAACTCCAGCGAAACTACAACAGAACTCAAACTCTTAGAGATTTGGAAGGAGCTTCTAAGAATCAATCATGCAACAATCCACGACAACTTTTTCGAGTTAGGTGGACATTCTTTACTTGCAACCCAAATGACTTCGCGAGTTCGAGATGCTTTTGGAATAGAACTGCCCTTGAAAAACGTGTTTGAAGCTCCCACGATCGCGCAACTTGCTCCAGTTTTGGATCAGTTACAAGAAATTTCAACTCCAACGATTCCATCATTAGTTCCGCTCGATCGAACTGCATATCGTCGCAAACGCTCGAATCCAGCACAACCTTTAATCAAATCTCAAACTGCTCCATCCTGGTCGCCGCTGGTTCCACTTACGATCGGGACTCATTCACAGCCTTTTTTCTGTGTACACCCTTTATTTGGAGTGGTATTGCCTTACTTGGAACTTGCAAATGAACTTAAGAGCGATCGTAGTTTTTATGGACTTCAACCTCTAGGATTAGATGGCAAATCACCACCGCTGAATCGAATCGAATCGATCGCGGCTTACTATGTTAAAGCAATTCAAACCATACAACCAGAAGGCGCTTATTGCTTAGGAGGTTGGTCTTTTGGTGGATGGGTTGCTTATGAAATGGCACAACAACTGAGACAAGCTGGAAAACAGGTGGAACTATTGGCACTGTTTGATACCCCTACTCCACATCAGAAAATTTCTGTCTATCAAAGCCTCAAATTTCTACTAGGAAACGCGCTTTGGTCTACTGTGCCATTTCTACTAGACTACGGCGCTCTTGCAATGAATCGATCGCGCTTATCCCGCTGGCAATGGTCGAGAGTTGTGAAATCGATTCCTGAAGCGGCTCAGTTACGATTGCTCGATGAATCTACGATCGCTCCAATGCTGCGAATTGTGTATGCAAATGCTCAAGCAGCTTATCGATATACGCCACAGCCTTATAACGATCGAATGACTTTGTTTCGATCGATGGATGCAACCAAAACTGATCCGACATTGGGTTGGAGTACTTTAGTCGATGACATTGAACTCTATCAAGTTCCAGGTAATCATCTTTCGCTCCTAAAATCTCCTAATGTGCAAGCATTAGCTAAGTATCTGAGCCAGTGTCTTTCCCGCTGCGATCGATGAGCAACACAGCGGGACTGAATCAAATTAGGAGGGTATTTGAAAAGTATAAAAAGCGGCTTTGCTGCGTTGCCAGTCCGCCCGGAAATGAATCTCCGGGCTAATCGGGGGAAGCCCACTAAACTGGGCTAAGAACTTCGTATTGCTCTCTTAGCCCGCTTCAGCGGGGTTTCCTCCATTAGCCCGGAGATTCATTTCCGGGCGGGTGAATGCGATAAACGATGACTCCTCAAACATCCTCTAGGGCCAAGACGATTCCTGCATCGGAATCACCATCACTTCTGGAATCACCGTTTCAGGCGGTTGAGTCAAGATATAGCGAATCGTATCTGCAACATTCTTCGGATCTTGTAGCTTGTCGAGCGGAGTATCAGGAAAGCGATCGAGAATAAACGGGGTTTGCATTCCACCCGCGATCACAGCCGTAACTTTCACCCGTTCAGGACGAGCTTCCACATGGAGCGCATGACTAAACCCAACCAAGCCCCATTTACTAGCGTGATACGCGGTCGCATTTGCCCAAGTCCGTTTAGATGCCGTTGAAGCAATGTTCACAATGTGACCGGACTGGCGTTGCTTCATGTGGGTGATTACTGCTTTCGAGAGAATGAAGGGAGCGCGGAGATTCACAGCCATGATTCGATCCCAGGCATTGATATCGAGTTCCTCGATCGACACTGTGACATCAATTCCCGCATTGTTGATCAAGATGTCCAAATGATCATAGTCTTCGATCACTTTAGCAATGCTGTTCTGAATTTGAGTTTCATCACTAACATCCAATTTGAGGGCAGCGGCTTTCCCTCCTTCTGAGCTAATTTCTGAAGCAATTTTTTCTGCAAGTTCTTCGCGAATGTCTGCCACAATCACGGTTACGCCTGCGGTTCCAAGAACGCGGCAGATTGCTTCACCTAATCCTTGTGCGCCGCCTGTGACTAATGCGACTTTTCCAGTTAAATCGGTCATTGTATTACTCCTGTAAGTTGTAATTCTCTTGTGCCGTGGCGAATGGAATTCGCGGCTATACAAACAAAGTCCACCTGCATGGACTAGATTTTTGCAATTTCTTCAACCTGCGAAGGCTGGTTTCGTCTGTATCGCTGCGGTTTCAATCGCCATGCCCGAATGATTCCGATTCTGCAATCTCAAGCGTTGTCGTTTCGGTTTCTGTTCGTGATTCACCACCCATGCTTCGACTAACTCACACAGTAGATGAATCACAATGATTTGCACTTCCTGAATATGTTGTGGATCAATTGCCGGAACCACGATCGACAAATCACAAAGCGATCGTGCATATCCTCCATCGCCGCCTAAGATTCCAATACTCGGAATTCCAAGACTCTGAGCCATTTCAAACGCTTCGAGAATGTTCTTCGATCGACCACTGGTGCTAATTCCAATCACTAAGTCATTCGGTTGTGCGAATGCTTCAATCTGGCGAGAAAAAATGTGATCGTAGCCAACATCATTTGACCAAGCGGTGAGCAAGGCGCTATCTGCTGAAAGTGCGATCGCGGGAAGTCCTCGACGATTCGGAATTTTGAACCGTCCGACAAATTCTGCTGCACAGTGTTGAGCATCCGCCGCACTGCCACCATTTCCACAGAGCAGAACTTTACCGCCTTGAGTAAAGCAATTCGTGATCAGAGTTGCAGCCTGTGTAATTTCAGTTTGAAGACATCGCTGTGCAGATTGAATTGCTGTAATGACTGAGGTAAATCCTCGATCGATGACCGCAGTCGAATCCAATGCACCAGATTGATCGATCAGAATCGATTGATATAAAGTTGCCATCGAATCTGCAACACTCTGCCAAGTAAAATGATCATTAGCACGTCGAATTGCTTGTTTACTCAGTTGCTCCATCAATGCGGGATGAGCATACAAATGAGAGAGACGATCCGCGATCGCATTTGGCTGATTTGGCGGTACAAGATAACCTGTCTCACCATCTGCAACCGAAAATTTAACACCTCCCACATTTGAGCCGATCACCGGAGTTCCACAAGCCATTGATTCAAGTGGCGTAATTCCAAACGGTTCATACCAAGGGGTCGTAATAAACACATCTGCTGCACTGTAGTAGTAGCGCAAGACTTCTCGACCTTTACGACCGACGAAATGCACCCGATCGGAAACATTTAGCTCAGTCGCGATCGCATTTAATCGATCGATTTCTTTGGCAATTCTCGGATCACTATCATTTAATTCGCCGCCAACAATGATTAACTTTGCAGGAGTTTTCTCAGAGAACTTGGCAAAACCTGCGATCGCAGTATCGACTCCTTTGCGTGGAACCATTCGACCGAGTTGGAGAACAATGCGATCGTCTGGATTCAAACCTAAAGCAACTCTGGCTAATGCTTTATCCAAACACCAAAATTCAGCCGGATCAAAACCACAAGGAATGATCGTAATCTTGCGCGGATCAGCATTGTAGAGTTGAACTAAATCCGTCTCATCTTGAGGACATTCCGCCACAATGCGATCGGCTTCTCGAACTAATCGATCCTCGATTTCAAAGCGTTCATCTGGAAACTCATCATTGCTACCTTGATGAAACCGTCGAACCCGTCCCAAAGCATGAAACGTAATCACAAACGGAACCTGCAACACTCGCTTTAATTCCGCTGCAACCAGTCCAGACATCCAGAAGTTAGCATGAACCAAATCATAGTGCGTATGCTGACAAAATCGCAGCATATAAGCTGTAAATTCCTGCATATGAGGCAGTAAATCCTCTTTGCGAATCTCCACTGGATCGCCCGCAGGAACATGGATTAAGCGAACTCCTTCACTCCACTCGGCAATCTCTGGAAGCAAAGCTCGATCGCGCCTCGTAAAGATATCCACACGATACCCACGTTTTGCTAAATGCTTTGCTAACTGCCCGACATAAACATTCTGACCCCCACTATCCACTCCGCCTAAGATACCAAACGGTGAAGCGTGTTCACTAATTAATGCAATTCGTTTCATACGACAGAAAGAGTAGGTTTACGATCGACAACTCGTGCAAATGCCTGATTCCAATCGCGCACGAATCGATTGATATTGAATCGTTGTTCAGCGACTTTCCGCGCACCCTGACTGAGCCGCTGTGCTTCTTCCGGGTATTGTTGAAGATGCTGCATCACTTCAATTAAGCGATCGACATTCGTATCGACATAGCCAGAAACGTCATTCTCAATCACCGTGGTCATTTCCGTTGTTGCAAGTCCAACGATCGGCATCCCAATCATCATCGCTTCGCAGACAGATAAGCCCAGACTGGTATACCGAATCGGATTGAAGAAGAATCGATAGTGCGAGGTAAATTCAGCGAGTTGATCATGCGGAACTTCACCTTTTCCGCCTAGCTTTTCTGCCTGCATTCCAACGAGATCTAATGGCACTTGAGACCGAACTCGATCGAATACATCTGCTCCCAATCGCCGCCCCCGTGACTGTAATCCATTGACAATCACAAGCCCTTTTTCTAAATCACCTTTGTAGCGGATATGCTCTGGAACAATCACACCATGTTCAATCACACAGGTTGGTGTCTTGCCACTATCCCACATCAAATCATTGAAATGCGTGACATGGACTAATAGAACATTCGGATCATTCACCACATGGCAAGTATCGGTCGGATGTTCACGAGGCGGATCATGTTCGAGATAAAGGCGCGGTAACTGTCGCTGTTTCGCTGAAAGGATTTCGTACTGATCTTCTAGATAGTTCTTGCGCGACTGGAATAATATGCAATCAAACTCCAAATTCCGCACTTCTTCAGCCGGAACATTATGCACATTGTCACCCCAAGCAAAGCCCCCCAACTTTCCACCATATCCTTCTGGAAATCCTGGTTTCACAGGTAGAAAGAACTGATGCGGAGACTGAACTAGATAATATAAATAACTCCCGTGGACGTGCCAAGTGAGAATCCGAAGAGGTTTCATAGTCAAAATTCCGAATAAGCGCGATCGCACAAAACAAACATACTGACCTGATTGCTTACATCATGCAAAATTTAATGAGAGAATGCATTGGGCATTTGCACAAGATGTAAAGAATTTGAATGCTCAGAGATTGTGCAATTGCCCAATCGGGTATCATTTTCTGGATGCGAATTGACAAAGGAGCGCAATAGTAACGCTAATCGAATTTGAACCGCATCATCAAATAGACGGGGATTTAGTCCGGTGAGTGAAGTAATTTTATCAAGACGATAACTTAGAGTATTTCTATGGATAGATAACTTGCTTGCAGTAGAAGACGGGTAGCAATTTTCAGCGAAGAAAACTTGTAGCGTATCAATCAGTTCTGATTCTTGATCTAACGGACTTAATAAATGCTTTGCGAGATCAATTTTTGTGCTTTCGTCTGAGATGCCAATAAAGGCAGCAACACCCAAATCATCCAGACAATACACGCGATTATCACCAGAAAAATGATGACCCAGAGACAATGCCGCTCTTGCATCTTGATACGATCGAGCTAATCCCTGAATTCCCGGATGATATCGCCCAATTCCAATACTTAGATCTGTTTGAGTTTGCGATCGCAGTTGATCTAATAATTCTGTGCTTGCCCGTTTCAGTGCTGCTAAATTCGCCCAAGATGGATTCCCTGCTGGATCTTTCTGATCTGCCCAAGCTTCTAAATCCTGAGTGCTACTGGCTTTGAGTACTGCAATTTCACTACCACCAATGTAAGCGCAGATTGTATCGTTCGGTAGATGAAAGAATTTAACAATGCTTCCAATGATGACTTGAATGCTTCTTTGCGTTTGAACATCTAACATCTCAAACGGCTTAGTTGGGCAAGACAATAGATACTGAGCCGCATCAATCAAAATCACAGCACGCGGACGAGTAAAATCTAAGCCTAAGATCTGTGCTTCTCTCAATACTTCAGATTCATCTCGGCTAGGGGCACGAAGGAGATCATGAATAAACTTATTTTTCAGTTCAGGCTGTAAAGGTTGATGCGCGATCGACGATGCCTGATTCACAATCAATTCAATCAAAACCTGCGTGAGCCTGAGTGAAATTTCATCCGATTCCAAATGGCTCAGAATCACTTCTCCTCGTTGTTGCCCAACTTGGAAGGGCAATCTAAGATTCGATGTCGCGTCAAAACAATGATCGATCGCGTCAGCCTCCGTACTTGCAACAATCATTCCTCGATCGTCCACGACAAAAACTTGTGCATTTAGCACTTCTTGAATGCGTTGAACAATCCCTTTCGCAACTCGTTTAAATCGACTCAGCACGATTCCGTCTCGTATCACGCCGCCTCCTGAACTCGCTCTAGCAAGTCCTCAACACTCGCTCCACACTCTGACAACACGCCGCCTCCAAACTCACAAGACACCCCAAGCCGCACCGGAATCCCTGCCAAATAACAAGCATAGGCAAACGGATAAGGCGATCGATTCTCATCGGGCAAAACGATCGCTGCATCAAACTGCTCAACTTTCAAAAGTTGGATCAGATTCAACAATCGCTCCGGAACATCAGATAATCCCGATTCATCGATCGCGCAATGCACCAAAACTTGATTCACATCTCTGATCGATAAAGCCACTCGACTCAATTGAGCCGCACACAACAGTACAATCTGAGCCATTGGAAAGCGCGATCGCACTTGTCCCATTCCTGATCGCAAATTCTCGGCATTGTTCCCAGGTTGAATCACCACTATCTTTTGCTCATGCCACATAGCTCGACTCCTGTTGCAACAAAGATTCAACTTGCTCCAAAACATCACCCACCGAAGCAGGCGGAACAATCGATCGATGTCGCTGCTTATCCAAAGGCGACCACCGCTGAGGGTCAGAACCACTAAAAATCACCACACTCGGAACTTTCAATGCCGCAGCAAGATGAGAAATTCCCGTATCATTGCTCACCAACAATTTGCAGTTTTCTAACAGTGCCGCTAATGTTCCTAAACTCGTTCGCCCTGCCAAATTAATCGTTGGAGCTTTGATCAATCGAGCGATCGATTCTGTTAGTCCTCGTTCTTCACAAGTTCCAGTCAAAACAATCTGCCAACCCTTTTGAGCAAGCTGCTCTCCAACTGCTGCAAATCGATCGCCCGACCAACACCGCGATCGCACACTCGCACCCGGATGAATGCACACATACCGCTGCAATCCGTGTAGCTGAGACAAGGTTTGAAACTCTTGTCGATCGACCATTGCGATCGGAAATTCCATCTCTGGTTCTGAAGCTGAAATCCCAACAAATTCTAATAATCGGAGATACCTTAAAATCTCATGCTCTGTCTCAACGAATGGTAGAAACGAATCTGGATCAAGACAGGCTTGACCGGATTGAAAAAAGCCGATCGTTCGAGTTGCACCCAAGCCTAAAGTTAGTGGATTCGTCACAATCCCACTTCCATGCATCTGAATCGCGAGATCAAATTTCTGCGATCGCATCTGTTCAAAGAAATCCGGTAATGCGGCTAGATTTACAGGCTGTTCCGGTAAGCCTGGATAACCCGGCAGCACCACAAATTCGTCAATGTACTGTGAAAATCGCTCTGTCAAGCCCTGCGAATTGGGTAAGCCGATGAATGTAACCTTTGCTTCGGGAAAAGCCGCTCTCAGGGCACGTAGGGCTGGAATCGCGCACAGAAAATCTCCCAGTCCTGGTAATGCCCGGACGATCGCAATTTTCTCTAACTTTGAAATCGCCCCGCTCACGTTTTTCCTACCGTTGACATCTTGAAGCAGCGTAGACCTTCCAAACCCGATCGTCGTCCACACAAAGATAGAGGTAAAGAAAAGCACGATCGCACTTTTGGTAGATTCCAAAACACAAAAAAAGCGGGTTCGTGACCCGCCAGAGCGTTAAAAGTTCAAACTCACTACGAACCAAACATTGCCTCAAGTACCTGAGCGATTTCGATCGAGGGTCTTCCCACTTGTGAGAGTAGCGATCGTAGTTCTGCCTTAATTCGTGAATTGTTCGGATCGTGCTGTGCTGCCTCGATTAACGTCGCGATCGCGTCATACCAAATGCCTTCTGCCGCAAATTTGGAAGCACGATCGACACTTGAGCGTGAACTGACTTGTTGTTGTATGCCAGCATTCTCAATCCGTTCCACAAAGCTGCGGGCGACGACTTCTTTGGAGGCTCCACCATTGCAGGAGAGAAGAACTGTCCAACGATAGCGGGTTCCTGCTTTGAGCGCGAATTCGGCGGGAAGTGCAACGCGACTAATACCTGAGCGATCGATTGCAACCGTTTTGGTGAACACAGGTTCCGCTTGGTTCGGGTCAGACAAAATGAATTCAGCCTGGGTCGGTCGATCGGTCTCTGTGTGCCAAAAAAAGGTCGGATTTGCCACAGTCGTGAACAATCCTTGATTGGCTTGAGGAACCAATAAGGTTAAAGTTGCAGGCTTCATGATTCGAGTCGCATCACACTGAGCGATCGCACTCCCGCGTCTGCCACCCGACAACGTACTGCGAGCACTCCCCATTCTGGGATTTGGTCGCCATCGAACTCGCTGTTGAGGCTGATTTGCAGACGCAGCGGAACCGAACTCAATGAGTTGCCCACCAACATGACTCACCATCACAAAGCCGAAGGTTGCGATCGCAAGTGAAGCAGAAAATAGTTTAGACATCGTGCCACTCTAAGTATCAAGAAACCTGAGCATCAAGAAACCAATCGCCCCGAAATTGACCAGAAAAGCTCTAGTCGAAACTGGGGGCGATTGTAAAAGGGTTGTTTGAGGGGGGTAATCGATGCTTCTAAGGGGGATTCAGGAAGATGCTGTATTAAGCAATACTCTAATCTACAGCGAAACGAGCACAAAATCCGGAGAGAAAATCATTTTTCTACCAAGAATTTCCAACAAGTGTGAAAGCTGACCAATAAAAGGGATGCTCGAACGATCGAGGCTCTAAATTCTGCTGCAAAGCAGGCGGCAAAGGAACGCGAATTGTACTGGTTACGAGTGACCCATTTTCAATTCGTACCGTACCATTACGGAGCGCGAGTTGAGCACGTCTGAGCGCTTCTGCACGAGTCGAAACTTTCTGAAGCTGAATGTAAAACTCGCTCATGAGCGCCAATGTTCCGACATCCGAAACTTCCCACAAGCTACCCATCACAGAATGAACGCCAGAAGCCGCTGCGAGTCCAGTAAATCCAAGTTCAGCGTCAACACTATCGATCGCAGTATCACAAGCGCTCAGAACCAATAGATGCAAGGCTGGATTCGACCAAGCGATCGAGGACATTTCGCTAAGTTTAATCGATCGATCCCACAGTTGAATATACGATCTCTCAGGTGTTCCCGGATTGAATTCTGCATGGGTCGCTAAATGAACAATTCCAGCTTGAGTCCGTTGTCTCTCTTGTAGCAATCGCTCTAGAGTAAAGTCCTGATTGAGAAAGCGATTGCCTTTCCAAAACTGTTCGCTGATTAGTTCTAGCTCAGTTGGAACGGCTGGAAGGGGTGTATGTTCTCGAAAATAATCGGCTCCCATTGCTAACACAGATTGAGCAGTGAGCGTGTGAATCTCCCGATTGAGCAAGGTCACACTAGGAATCATCGAAATCGCATACCGATCGACGACAAATCCGCGATCGTCTGCCATTGCTGCAATTGGAGCAGTCCGCAATCCTTCATCTAAACAGTAGATTAGTCCTTGAATTCCTTCGCTCTGTAATTCTCGTTCTAAAGGTTGAACCAACCACTGATAAAGCTGTTTTGAGAGTGCTAAATACCCTTCATCTTCCACATCAGAAACCGCTAATCGGAAGAGTTTCGCTTGTTGTGCCACTTGAGCGCGAGTTGCAGTGGTTGAATAGCGAATTGCCCGTCCAGTTGGAGTAACGAGAATAAGCTCTAATCGATCGTTCTGTTGTTTTAACTGCGATCGCAATAATGGTGTGATCGGCTCAATTCCATCAGTTAATACTTCTCCAGACTTCGGAGCAGGTGTGATTGCATTCGGAACAAAGAGCGCATAGATAATTCCCGATCGCACTCCTTTACTTTGCTGCGCTCTAGCAAGCGTGTCTTGAATGTCCTGCATAGTTGCTGCTTTCGGCAGTTCAAATCCGTAGTATTGTGCATATTCATTAGACAGCGATCGCTCTAATTCAATCACAGTTGAAACGGATCTCTGAGGTTCTGTACGGGATTCAGGAGCCGCACTTGTGGGAGGTTCAATCATTGGAGACTCAATTGAAGGTTCAATCGGTGGAGACTCAATCGGTGGTTCAATCAGTGGAGATTCAATGAATGGTGTAGGGGGAATAGTTGGAGGAGTTGGATCGGGAGGAGTTGGAATTGGCGTAGACTCGAATGCACCAATATCGACTGTAGTATCTTGAATGCGCGGACGACCTGCTTGATCAAGCTTAGAAGAAATATTGAGATTGCCGCCTCGATTAATCGCTGGACTATTCGGTAAGAGTACATGAGTTGAAGTTAATCCGCCATTGTTTGCTAAGGGTGCAAGATTCGCAGAGATCGGAGTCGATCGCGTTCCTACTAAAGTACTTGCCGTAAACCCAGTACTGCCATCACTGATACCAATGAGATTGTTACCCAAATCATCAAACAAACCAAAAACATCAGAATTCAGACTATTTGCAATGATCGTATTGCTCAATCTCACAGTTCCAGCAAAGTTAAAGATCCCATCTGTGTTATTCGCGATCGTTGTACTTTGAAGCTCAGTTACTCCATTACTTACAAAGATTCCGCCGCCTGTATTTCCAGAGAGCGTTGTATTTGATAAATTGCTGGTTGCAGTGCTAAAAAGTCCACCACCTTGAATAGCTGTATTGTTTGAGAACGTTGTGTTAGTAGTTCCTAATTGTCCTGTATTTGCAATCCCTCCACCATTTGCGGTACTAAGGTTATCTGCGATCGTGGTTCCTGTAATCGTCGCTGTTCCTGCATCTCCGACCGATCCAGGGTCAATAAACAATCCCCCACCATTCACAGCGGTGTTTCCAATCAATCGACTGTTAATCAGACTGACATTACCGATCGTATAAATTCCGCCGCCGTTCCCACTAGCACTAACATTATTCTGAATAATCGTATTCTCAATTCTACTGTTTGCGCTGATATAGAGCGCTCCAGCGTCCCCTGTAGAACGATTATTGCGAATCTCACTATTTGTAATTGTTAGAGCAGAACCTCGATCGCTTAAAATTGCGCCGCCTTCCCCATCTGCAACATTCTGTTCTATCAATGTTCTATCAATAGTGATTGTATTTGGGAGAAAGCTATCGATCGCTCCTCCTGTTTGCGATCGATTTCCTAGAAAATGGCTAGTTGAGATGTTCAGAACACTTGAGCTACCCGACGTATAAATTGCACCCCCGCCAGGATTGGGAGAACCAAACGCAGAATTTTCTTGAAACAGAGTTCCACTAATCTCAGTTGTTCCAGCAGTATCGATCGCACCGCCAAGGGTAAAGGCTTGATTTTGAAAAAATCGAGTGTTCTGGACACTAAGACGAGACTCAGGCGATACTCTAATCGCGCCTCCTTGATATGAAGCATTTTGGGCGAAATTAGCATCCATAATCGTCACTTGAGGCACAGGATTCAAATCTCTAAAACTTGCGATCGCGCCCCCTGCATTTCCCGGATTACTGCCCGTTGCATTATTGATGAAGTTCCCCCCAGTCATAGTCAATGTGCCAGTGTTGCTTACTGCACCTCCAACACCCGTAATTGCACGATTTCCCGCAAATTCGGTTTGGATAATCGAAATTGCTCCATCATTCGCGATCGCGCCTCCGTAAATGTTTGCTGTATTGTTATTGAAGACACCTTGAAAGAGAGTAAGTGTTCCATCCTGAAGATTAGAAATCGCGCCGCCATAGTTCGAGCTACCATTGTTAAAAATAGTTCTATTCACAGATAGGACTGTACTATTGCGAATTCCGCCTCCTGCAAATCCGGCTGAATTATTGTTAAACGTACTGTCGTTAATCGTTAGAGTACCAAAGTTACGAATGCCGCCACCCGTACCCGTTGCAGTATTGTTTGCCATCACAACACGATTGAGAACGGTGTTGCCTTGATTGAAGATTCCGCCACCCGATCCACCACCCAATAGCCCAAAAGGAGTGCTACCATCTGCGATCGTCAAATTTGAGAGCGTTACTCTTGCACCCGGACTAACCTCAACAACTCGCATTGAACTATTCCCGGTTAGAGTTGTATTCGCTGAACCATTCCCATTAATCGTTAAATTTCTATTGGTTGAAACTGTGAGCGGAGTTCCGGCGATCGTATAAGTGCCAGTACCTAAGTTAATGTCAACAGGTCCACTTCCAGTTCCGATCGCATCGATCGCGGTTTGAATGGACTGTGCAGAAAGACTCGGTAGTGGTGCAACCTGATTTAAGTTAAAGACCAAAAAGTTATTGCCACTTAGATTAATTTGAGCATTGTTTTCTCTAAAGAACTGTCTTGCTGTCAAGGTTAAAGAGGCTTGTGATCCGGTTTGAGTGATAGAACTCAGCAAAGTAATATCGCCACTGCCTCCCGAACCATTCGCAGTCGTTAGGGTTACGCTTGTATTGTTGTTCAAGGCAGCTTCGATCGTAGCAGGATCGATTAAAGCACCCGCATTTGGCGGATCAAATACTCCGCTCGTCAGTGTTCCAGTTCCACCTGATACGATCGTGATATCTGACGGATCAAGTAACCAAGTACCACCCACTGCGCTAATTCTGGCTTGAGAGACATCTAAGGTTTGCTTGCCCGAAGTTTCAACAAATCCATTGTTTGCAGTAATCGAACCGTGAAATCGAGTCGCTTGATCTGACCAAAGAATGACATTCCTTCCTTCGATCTGAGTTCCGCTGTTTCCAAATAGAAATTGCGATCGTGGAAATTCTCCCATCCCTTGTCGATCGCCGCCAACTCGAATCGATTCCCCTTGCACAGTTGCATCAATTAATCCAATCCGATCGCCCACAATCTGAACATTCGATCCTGAGATAGTTCCACTCACGATCGCAGTTCCCGCCTGTGTTAATGTCGGAATTCCATCTTGAACCACTGCTTGCGTTGCGTTCTGTAATTCCCCACCTGTAAGCAATTCTGGCAACGATCGAGTTGCAATATCACCAGAATTCGGAAGCTCTAAACTGAGTAAACTACCTTCAGGAGTGACACGAATCCCATTGGGAACTGCTGCGATCGAAACCGTCTGCCCATTCAAAGTTCCAGTGTTCAAAACCGTTCCACCAAACAGCGATAGATTTTGCCCCGCAGTCAAATTTCCCGCATTGAAGATGCCGCCTGATATTCCATCAAAACTCGATGGCGTTCCAATCAAACGGGCATAATCATTTGTACCAACTGCATTAAACACTCCAGAGCCAACACCAATCCGATTCGCAGTCGTCGCTGTAAACGATCCAGGCACATCCAATCGAGCCGTTGCCCCGAACAGAATTCCCGCTGGATTCATCAGAATCAAATTGGCATTCCCACTCACTTGTAGCAAGCCATTAATTCTCGAAGCTTCACCACTCACTACTCGACCGAGAATATTCTGAATTGCAGGATTGGCGAAGAAAGTTGCCGTCTGATTTGCATCCAGGTTAAAGCGATCGAAGCTATGAAACAAGTTCGCTCCCGCCCCAATTCCGCCCCGAATCTGGATCTGTTGACCTTGAGGAAGCGCGATCGTGCTACTTCCAGCCGCAGGCACAATTTGAGCAAAACCGGGAGTAGGCATCAAAAGCAATACAGCAGCAATTCCAGCAACAGATTTCATAACGCAGATTCATCGATCGGGCTTTGCTTTATTAATCGACACAGCCCCGCCAAATCCAACGATTTTGACCCTCCGAAATTGGGATAACTAAAAAAGCACACTCCGCTTTCTGCCGCGCTGCCCGTTATGGCTTCTAAGGTTCTGTCCCACTTCACCCATTTGGGACAAAAATGGCTCTATCAATATCGAGGAGCGCTCCTATCGGGCATCACGACCGCAGGCTTTATTCTGGCAATTCGCGGCATTGGACTGTTGCAAATCCTCGAACTCTCCGCTTTCGATCGCTTCATTCAACCCCGCCCCACCGAGCCGAGAGACGATCGCATTGTCCTCGTGGGTTTCACTGAGTCCGATTTGCAAAAGCTCAACAATTCCCAAATCTCCGATCATGCGGTCGCTACCGTCTTAGAACGAATTCGAGAACAACAACCGCGTGTAATCGGCTTAGATTTGTACCGCAATTTAGCGACTGAACCGGGACACGATCGACTCACACAACTCTTCAAAACGACTCCCAATCTGATCGGCATTGAGAAAGTCATCGGCGACCGAGGTGAGACCGTTCCAGGAAATCCAATCCTGAGAAACTCTGATCGGATCGGTGCAAGTGATATCATCGCGGATGTAGATGGGCGAGTGCGACGAGCATTTCTCTTTCCCTCCACCGATTCCCCGATCGAGAGTTTCAGTTTGAGAATCGCGATCGAATATCTCGCAGTTCAAGGCATCTTGCCCAATCCAAACTCTTCAGTCCTACAACTCGACGAAGTACAGTTCCCGCCTTTCACCTCAAATTCAGGTGGGTATATCAATGCCGATGCAGGCGGCTACCAAATCTTACTGAATCCCCGTGGTGGCAAAGGAAAATTTCGGATGATTTCCGCGTGGGACGTGATCCAAGGCAACATTCCCCCAACTGTATTTCGCGATCGCATTGTGCTTGTCGGCGATGTTTCCGCAGGCGCATCGGATCTCTTTTTCACCTCATACAGTAGTGCCTCTGGTTCCAGCCCTCAACCAATGTCTGGAGTCGAACTCCACGCCAATATTACCAGCCAAATCATCAGCGCAGTACTCGATCGACGAGTCTTAATTCAAACCTTACCAGAATGGGCAGAATGGAGCTTTATTCTCGGCTTAACGAGCATTAGCGCCTGGTTAAGTGTTCGACGCGATTCGTTCTTCTACAAAATGGGCTGGACAGTCTGTTTAATCCTTGCTTCAGTTGCCGCAAGTTACGGCTTATTTCTTCTAGGCTGGTGGGTTCCGATCGTACCGGGTGCAATTGCAATCGGGATCGCAGCAATGATCGGCATGACGATCGAAGCTCAACGATTAAATATCTTATCGATGCAAGATAGTCTGACGCAGTTAGCAAATCGTCGATCGTTTGATGAAGCTCTCACACGCGAATGGGAACGAGCTTGGCGATCGCAAACTCCACTGAGTGTGATTCTCTGCGATGTCGATTATTTCAAGCGCTACAACGATACGTATGGTCACGCTTCTGGAGATGACTGTTTGCGAAAAGTGAGTGCCGCAATTCGTCGATCGGTGAAGCGATCGATTGATGTGACGGCACGATATGGGGGTGAGGAATTCATTGTATTGCTACCCAGTACAAATGCAAATGGAGCGCTGATAGTCGCAGAACGTATTCGATCGGAAGTTGAAGCGATGCAGCTAGAACACAGTGGCTCGCTAATTTCGCCATTTGCCACACTGAGCTTAGGAGTGTCTAGTGTTGTTCCTTCTTCAAGCATTACTCCGAAAGCCTGGATCGAAGTAGCAGACGCTGGATTGTATGAAGCGAAGCAAGCAGGACGAAATTGCGTTGTCTTGAAAGAGTTCCTGTACGATATGTAATGTTTAGATTAGCTCTGTCGTCTCTTGTTCTGATGCACTTTCCCAGACATTGAGAATCACTGCATTTGCAACATTGCTAATAATGTTCATTACAGTCTTAAAGCCATCGGTTAATCGATCGACTCCTGCGACAATGGCAACTCCTTCTAAAGGCAATCCCGAAGCCGTGAGAACCGTCGTCATCATGATAATTCCAGCACCAGGAACGCCTGGAGTACTAAAAGAAACTAAGAATGTGCTGAGTACGATCGCAAGTAACAATGAAGGAGTCAACGGAATCCCAAACATCTGAGCAATAAACACTGCATTAAATCCTTGTAAAATGGCTGATCCGTCCCGCTTCAATGCTGTTCCCAATGGAATCGCAAAACTCGCAATGTCTTCGCGTAGTCCATATCCCGCTTGAATATCCTTTAGCAAGATTGGAAGTGCAGCATTAGAACTCGCTGTCCCAAACGCCAAAGATAAAGCTGGAGCAAGACTTTGAAGCAGTTTAATCGGCTTAGCTCCAAGAATTCCTAGAACTAACAAATAGAACAAAGTCATGATCACTGATCCAACAAACAGCGAAAAGACATAAGCAAACAACTTAGAGATTAACTGAAGTCCTTCAGTAGCAATCACTGAGCTAACTAGTGCAAAAACACCGATCGGTGCAACATAAAGCACGATCGATAAAACTTTCTCACTAATCGCATAGCAACTTTCCACAAAGCTGACAAAGCTTGCCGCCTTTTCTCCAACTAGCTGAATTGCAACTCCAATCAATGCAGACGAGAAAATGACTTGTAGCAAGTTGCCTGTACTAAGCGCTTCGATCGGGTTTGTTGGAATTAAGCTAACTAACCAATCGATTAATGATTGTTGTTGAGCAACTTCGATTTGAACACTACCAGAACTTGATATGCCAAGTCCGGGTTGAACCACGATCGCAAGAACAATTCCCAACACCACTGCAATCCCACTTGTAACGCAATAGCTCAAAATCAACTTAATTGCATATCGCCCGACCTGCGCCGCATTCTGAATCCGAGTCAAACCCAAAATCAGCGAAGAGAACACGATCGGCACAACGACAAACTGAATCAGCCGCAAAAATGCCGTTCCAACTGGCGTGAGCAAATAGCGATCGAGCGGGAGAATCAGCGTCGGAAAATAATCATGCAATCCTGCCCCAAACCCAATCCCCACTGCCATCGCGACCAAAATCAGCGTCGATAAACTCATACTATGAATCTTTGAATGTCACGACTCACTGTAGCATTGTCGTCTCCGTCAATCTGTCTGACTTTTTACGGCAGCTCTCATTGTCCGAATCGCTTCAAGTCGCGAAGTTTGAGCCATCAAAACACATTGCGTTAAAACATCAAGGTTTAATCGATCGAGATGCGGCAACTCACTCCGATAAATCCGCTCATACCTGTTCTCACGCAAATGATACAGGCTAAACAATCTACCCTGCCAAAACCACACTTCAGGAATCCCCAAGGCTTGATACCGCGCGAATTTACTTGGACCACCGCTCGTGAAGATCACCTCGATCGACAAATCCGGCAACGGCTTCAAGTCCCCAATACAATACGATTCATCTGCCCGAGCCGAGACAATCCCTTCCCGTTCTTGATCCATCGATCCAGTTGGTGCAAACTCAACTTCGATTTCTTCAAAAGACGTATTCAAAAATTAAATTAGGCAGAAAAAAGATGGTAGAACGGGATTTTTACCGCTCACCATCCAATGAAAAACTTGTTTCATTGTCTCAGCACGCTAGTTGAAACTACCCACTTTAGTGGGAGACTTTAGTTGCTACACATCTCCCGATGGCTGGAAAAGGGAGGCGTGATAGGTTTGAAAGAAAAACCATTATGAGCGACCAACGCCGAGGCAGCCACACAGTCACCCGCTTAAGTGCCCATCTGGTGTGGGTGACGAAATATCGATATCCGGTACTCAAAGGTGAGATCCAGAAGCGGTGTCGAGAATTGATCATCCAGATTTGTGATGCGGAGGACGTGAAGATCCTCAAGGGGTGGTGAGTAAGGATCATGTGCAGATGCACATCGAGTATCCGCCGTCAAAATCTATCAGTGACATCGTGAGGCGGATCAAGGGTTGCACGTCGCGATTGCTACAGCAGGAGTATCCAGAATTGGAGAAACGATACTGGGGTGAGCACTTTTGGGCGATTGGATATAGGGCATGGAGTACGGGTAATCTGACGGAAGAGCTAGTGCCGGAGTATCTGGAACATCATCGAAATCCATCAAATCAGGATCACGACAATTTCATGCTGGAATGAGTTAACTTGGGCTTTCAGCCCTAGAGGAACCTATGCACTTTCAGTGCATAGTTGTTTAGTCAGTACTTCAATTGCACGATGGCAAAGCCGTTCAACTGGAAGTTTCAGGGCTTTGAGCCGAAGCTCCAATAAGCTGCTGCTTTATTTTCGCCGATTTGCACTAGGGGCATTGCGTAGGGCTGTAACTACATCAGCTCTCTGATCTCGCAACACTTGCTGGGGAATCACTTGAATAGACTGAGGCGTATCCCGGAGTGAGGCATTGGTTCTTAATACGGTGTTAGAAGTAGTCACCCGATAGCCTCGCCCTTCTTCTCCTGTAACTGTTATCTCTTCTTCTTCTCCTGCTTCTGGAGTCACTGCCAATACTAATCCCTGTCCCGGAACGATCTCAGCGATCGGTAAATCATTCAGTCCCGTAATGCTGACCTGAATGCTCGCTGCATCGGCTTGAGTCACAGAAATTCGATCGATACCCTTAGCAGGTTTCTCTTGCTCAAACGCCTGCCCATTGCTTAACGCCAATACCGCATTCGGAACCGTCAAGACTAGCGTATTTCCATCCGCCTGCTGCGTCGCTTGCAATGCCTGTCCTGTCTCCGTTTGCAGCACTACCTCAACGCCTTGCTGCGTCGGGTTCAACCTCACTGCAATTACGCGAACAGGTGCAGCACTCTCCGGCGGTTGTTGCGAAAGCCACTCTTTTACAGTGACAGACGATCGCGGAAGATCCCGCACCTGATGAACCTGTGATTCTGCCTGTACAGGCGCGACTTCCAAAATTAATCCACTCGCGATCGCCATCGTCCACCACTGCAACCGATTCAACATCTCTCACACCAGTACCGAAAAGCATTATCAACAAGAATAAGAGATTGATGCAGCAAACTCCAAGCGGTTTTGGCGGTTTGCGGAACTTTTTTTGACCCCTAGCGGAACTTTTTTGACCGAATGCGATCGCGTTGCGACAAAAGCCGAGCAGTAGTACACTTGACCGAGTAAACCTGAGTAAAATGCAATGCGGCGCGATCCCATTTTTTATCAAATGTTCCAGCGTTCTCCCCAACTGCTCTTTGAACTATTAAGAGCGCGACCGAGTAACGCCGCAGACTATCGCTTTGATTCGGTAGCCGTGAAAGAGCCGAAATTTGAAATTGATGGTGTGTTTCTGCCACCAGAGTCGGAGCTAGGAACGGTTTACTTTTGCGAAGTTCAAATGCAGAAAGACGAAAAGCTCTATGAACGTCTTTTTGGAGAATCGTTGCTGTATTTTTACCGGAACAGCGATCGCTTCTCAGATTGGCAAGCAGTCGTGATTTATCCATTCCGAAGCCTTGAGCAGAGCAAAGTTTATCCGCATCGATCGCTGTTGAACGGAGAGCAAGTCCATCGAATTTATTTGAATGAATTGGAAGATGTTAGTACATTACCTGTGACAGTTGCCGCCACAGTGCTAACGATCGCCAATGAAACGGAGGCTCCAGGGGTTGCACGATCGCTGCTACAAAGAACTGAGCAAGAAAACTTAACCGAGCGAGAACGGGCAAATCTGATTGATATCGTAACCTCTATAATGGTTTACAAGTTTGAAAACTTAAGTCGATTGGAGATTCGAGCAATGCTAGGACTAGATTTCACCAAAGAGCCACGCGCCATTCGGGAAACCAGACAAGAGGAGCAGGAACTGGCGCGGCAACGATCGCGATCCCTTATCCTTCGCCTACTGACGAAGAAGCTTGGAGAACTGCCTGAATCGATGCGCGATCGCGTTTCCGTCCTATCCTCTGAACAACTCGAATCATTAGGAGAAGCCCTGCTAGATTTCGTGACAGTCAGCGATTTGGAAACTTGGTTAACTGCTAATTCCTAATTTCCGCCGCTGCATCTGATAATCTTTTGGATTCACGCCAAACTTCTTGCGAAACGCTTCCGCGAAATGGCTCCGATTCGCAAAGCCGATCGCTTGCGCCACTTCTGAAACTTCATCGGAACCTCGCGAGAAACCCTGACGCTTTAGCGCAGGGAGGGATAGCGCCGACAAACTATCGGAATAGTTCTGGCTGCATATTGATGTGAACCTCCAGAAGCGGATCGCAGTCGGATGGAGCCATCATCAACTCCTTAGATGCAAGTCCACTGCCATACAGCGCAAACTGATTGTTATCAACCTCAGTTAATCGATCTTGATGTTGTCCTGAGAGATGAAAGTGATAACTGAGCCATGACTCACGCTCTGGTAGCTCGATTTGAATGCCGTTCCACAATCCTAAGCTATCTCACAGTTCAACCGATCGAGTGTAGCCCTCACCAATTACCTGTGAGACGGCAAAAGTTCGATCGAACTCATCTTCAGGATCAAGCTGAACCTCAAGCAAAGGCAGCATTTCATCATAAGCTTCCCCAGATAGGCGCATTACCGCCGCTCCCTTGCTCTCTGACTGATTGGAATACACATTGGTGTCCCTGCGATCGGGTCTGAAAAAATGCGACAGTCTAGATTAAACACAGCTTGAACAGTCTCTTCTGTCATTACTGTTTGCGGATCACCTGCTGCAAAGATTCGCCCGTCTTTAACAGCGATTAGATAATCTGCATAGCGACAAGCTTGATTGAGATCATGTAGCACCATGACGATCGTTCTTTCCTGCTGTTGATTCAAGCCATACAGCAAATCTAACACTTCAATCTGATGCGCTAAGTCTAAGAATGTTGTGGGTTCGTCTAATAAAAGGATTTCGGTATCTTGTGCGAGTGCCATTGCAATCCAAGCGCGTTGGCGTTGTCCACCTGAAAGCGTGTCGAGAGAGCGATCGCTAAACCCTTCTAGATCAGTTGTCTCCAATGCCCGCTGCACAATCTTTTCATCCTGAGTAGACCACTGTTGCAGCCAGTTCTGATAAGGGTATCGTCCTTGAGCGACTAAATCTTTTACCGTCAGTCCTTCAGGTGCGATCGGGTTTTGCGGCAATAGTCCTAATTGTTGTGCAACTTCTTTTGTCGATCGACTAAAGATTGATTTACTGTCAAGGTAAACGGCTCCACTGGTCGGCTTCAGTAGTCTTGCTAATCCCCGTAGAAGCGTCGATTTTCCGCATCCGTTTGCACCGACTAAAGCCGTGATTTGTCCAGGCGGGATGGCGAGAGTCAGATCTTGAACGATCGAGGTTCCTTCGTAACCGAGTGTAAGATTACGGGCGGTGAGAGCGGTAGGTAAAGACATGACAATCTTTGTCAATAAACTCTATTAAGCCTTGATTAAATCAGAGTTCTCACATTCTGTCGAGGTTTATGCTTAGGATGGAACAGATTGATATGACGCGCTTAACCTGAGCGCAAAGCATCCCCTAAACAAGTGGTACAGCGAAGATGCCTGTAGGAAATTGCTAAAACTGAGATCGTATCGACTGACCAATTCTGTGCCTCTTAATACCGTAAGCCGACGATTTTCTTCAATTTTTGCTTAACTTAAATCTTGCACCATTCCCAACAAGACGTATTTTAGGCATTTCGTCCTCTGCGCTATCTCGCCCCGGAATAGAATTCGGGGCTAACGGTGCGAAGTCCGTTTCATCGGACTGAAGAAGCTGAAATGCGCTTTCAGTCCCCTTGAGTGGACTTGGTTCTATTAGCCCCGACTTCCAGTCCCTACTGTGTACACACAAGTCTTGGATTGCTTCGTTTCGAGCGGCTAGTGCCCCCTAAATCCCCCAAATTTGGGTAGGGTTGATTCTCTAGTAGAAGAAAACTTCTAGAACCTGTATTGTTCTGTTGCTGATATTTTGATGCTCAACGAACTTATAGGACTACAGAGATTTCACTTCCTTTAGAGAATCAGCCCTACCGGAGGTACGGTGAACTATGTCACCAAGCAGCCGTTACGCGATCCCTATTATTTTGCTGAAGCCACCTTTGGAAGTTACAGTTTCTATCGTGGTGAGATAGATCTATCGGGTCCCCTTGATCCAGAAAAGAAGGTGCTGTATCGCCTGAATGCTTCCTATCGCAGTCAAGGTTCATTTCTGGAGGGTAATAATTTACGAAACCTAGTCATTGCTCCCGTAATCACTGCCGCTTTGGGAGAAAATACAAACCTCAGTATAGAGAGCGTTTACAAGAATTTAAGCAGTGATAGAGTTCCTCTTGGTTTACCCTTAATCGGAACAGTTCTACCGAATCCTAATGGTCAAATCCCCCGCGATCGCAATGTTAATGAAGGAGTAGAAAACATCACTCAATTTAGAATTACTACTGCGTTGGATCACCGTTTTAGTGAAGACTGGTCATTCAACGCTAAGTTTCGCTTCGATAGCTATAGTTCGGGTGGTCCTTTCACGTTCCCAGGCGCACTAGCTGCTGATAATCGTACAGTACCTGTAACTCCTGGAGATTCTTCTGACCAATTCTATGAATACAGACTAGCTACAAATATCATTGGCGAGTTTTCTACTGGATCTATTAAACATGAAGTGCTTCTTGGATTAGATTTAGGCAGAAACACTTTCCAATCCAGAACGGAAGAAGGTGATGCCTTTCAGATTGATATTTTCAATCCAATTTTTGGGCAACCTCGCGAAACCTTCGGATCAGTATTCACAGAGTTTATTGCTACCAATGAGTTGGGTATTGTTTTACAAAATCGCCTTACTTTGGCAGATAATCTAAAACTGCTCCTATCAGGACGCTTTGATACATTTACTCAAACCGGAGCTTTTGGCGATCCTACACCCGTTCAATCTGGTAATGCTTTTAGTCCGCGTGTGGGGATTGTCTATCAACCGATTCAGCCCATCTCGCTCTATGCTAATTTTGCTCAATCTTTTGAACCAACGATTGGCTCATCGTTTGACAGAACTCCTTTTCAGCCTAGTAGAGGCACTCAGTATGAAATTGGTGTAAAGGCAGATATAAATCCACGATTTTGTCGCCAAGGCTTTAGGCACAGAAGAGAAAGCCAAACAGCTTTGGAAGCAATACTATCAGCGAGTTGATCAGTTGAAAGCTGCGTTGGGCGATCGCTATCAAGACAAAGAAATATCTATTTTTGGTTTTAGCAGCCAGTGGGGTTTCTGGATTATGGTGAAAAACTCATTTTGTGGCTCTATTGTTCATGACGTAGGATTAAAACGTCCTCAAGCGCAGAACGTTGAAACGGAAAGTGGCTACGTTAACTTCACCTCAGCAGAACAGCTAGATATGATAGATGGTGACATCATATTTGTGCTGGCTAGTAGTGAAGAGGACAAAAAAGCATTTGAGAAATCTATCACCGAGCCTCTCAGTAAGAAGCTAAAAGCCGTACAACAGAGGCGAATATTTTTTATTGATGATGCTTTAGCGTGGAATGGGGCAACTTTTATTGCTACAGATGTTGTCCTTGATGACCTCGAAAAATATCTCGTCAACACACCAAAAGGGCAAAGTTGAGCGCGATCGCACTTCAAAAACGAGTCAGCGATCGTCACTCTTCACCAACAGAGAAAAAACGGCGGATAATCATCGATCGATTTATTGACAAGAACTTGCAATTAATTCTATTCTTAGCTAATAGAAAATCTTCTCATTTAGGGTGACAGAAAAGTAAGGTTGCGATGCCTTTGGCACAGCAAAGCTGACCACGGCTCTGTCTCTCCCTATTGACTTGTCTATCGATCTTGAAGTCGTTAATAAAGCCCGGTTAATCTCATGAAATTGAAGCGGATCTGGCTGAGTGTACCCGTTCTAAGTATGCTGCTTGCCCTGCCTGCAATTGCCGCAGAAGAGATACAGCAGCCCGATTTATCTGATAAAAATACTCAACAAACTCTAACACTGTTATCAGAGTTTGATCGACCCATCACAGAAGCAAAACAACTGTCTCAAACACCGATCGAGCCTGAGCTAGAAAACCCCGAAGAAGAAGAAATTACAGTCACCGGGACACGCACTCCCAGACCTGTGAGACTTTCGCCTTCAACCGTCAACGTGATTACAGACGAGGAGATTGACGAAAATCTCGTCCAAGACTTGCGGGATCTCTTTCGCTATGAGCCAAATGTAGGTGTAGGAAACAATCGACGCTATGGCATTCAGGACATCACAATTCGTGGACTGGGCGGCAATCGCGTTCTGATTCAAACCGATGGAATTCGCACCCCCAATCAATTCACGTTTGGCACTCCTTCGATCGGACGAGACTATTTTGAAATTGAAACCTTGCAAAGCGCAGAAGTCATTCGAGGAAACGCTTCAGCTTTGTATGGCAGTGATGCACTTGGAGGAGTGGTTACTTTTAGAACGATCGAGCCTTCAGATTTGCTCAATCGCTTTGGTAAACGGGACTCTTTATCAGTTTTATCGACAAGCTTTGATAGTGCCGATCGCGGTTTTGTGTTTAATGGGGTGACTGCGAATCGCATTGGAGACTTAGAATTTTTACTCAGCTACACTCGCCGCGATGCTCAAGAAGCAACTGTTCCAGGAAACAATGACTTTGTGGACGATCGCGGAGTTGGGCGAAATAACTATCTGGGTAAGTTCGTTTATCGTTTGAATCAAACGAGTAGCCTTGACTTTACCGCAGAGCGATTTCTGAACTTTGATGACTTTGATGTCAGTCCTTTAACCGTTCGAGATTTGATTGGTCCGATGGGCTTTCGCGGACAGGATGAGACGATCGATTACACCACTTCGCGATCGCGCTTTAGCTTGTCCTACAACTATGATGATCCGAACAGTCGTAGCTTCTTGAGTGGCGCGAAATTACAGCTTTACTATCAAAACGCCAAGGTCGAAGAAGAACGCACTCAAGACTTTGTACGGACGGGTTCAGGAGTCGATCGACGACGATTGCGAAACTTGAATAATTCATTTGTCGATCGTATTTTTGGGGGCGGTGTTCAACTTCAAAGTAACTTCAATCTGGGCAACGTTACGAATCGATTGACTTATGGAATTGATGTTTCTACAACTCGAAACGAAAGAACTCGCGACGGACTTGAACAAAGATTTAATGCTGCTGGAAATGTTTTTACTAGCACAAATGTCATTGGCGCAGATAACTTTCCAGTCAAGGACTTTCCAGATTCAGATACATTGCGATTTGGCGCATACATTCAAAACGAAATTGAATTTGGTAAAACCTTTACACTCATTCCAGGATTACGATTTGACTCTTATCGCTTAGAGACAAGTCCAGATGCTATCTATGCCCGAAATCCTGGTGCGGTTGCTGCGGATTTTACTTCTTCTGCGGTTTCGCCCAGTCTCGGATTTGTGTGGCAGACGACTCCAGAACTCGCGATCGTCGGTCGATATGCGCGTGGTTTTCGTGCCCCACTCTACAGTGAGATCAATGCTGGATTTACTAATCTGACTAGCCCAACATTTCGCTATAAAACGCTTTCAAATCCTGACTTGGAACCGGAAACCAGTGACGGATTTGAGCTAGGGTTACGCGGCGGATTTTCGCAGTTTAACTTTAGCTTGACAGGCTTTTACAACAGCTATGACAACTTTATTGAGCGATTAGCAAATGTAGGGCAGAGTTTTACGATCGTTCCTGGCTTGCCCGTCTCACTATTTCAGTCTCGCAATGTAGCAAAAGCAAGAATTTACGGCGTTGAACTTAGCGGACAGTACCGATTTAGCTCGAAACCTCATGGACTCAGCTTACTTGCTAGTTTAGGCTGGACAGTTGGAGACAATCTAACCACAAATGAACCGCTCGATAGTGTAGAACCCTTCAAAGCGGTTGTAGGATTGCGCTATCGTGCGCCAGAAAATCGATGGGGTGCAGATTTGATTGGAAGCTTTGTGGCGCAACCCAGATTAAGCGAAAATCGCCCTGCTGGATCATTTACACCATCGGCTTACACTGTGTTTGATCTAATCGGGTTTTACAATATTACGCCGATGATCAGCTTTAACATTGGCGTATTCAATCTCTTTAACACTGAGTACTTTGAATATCAGGATGTTCGCACCTTGATCAATGCTGCGGCTCCGAGAGATCTCGATCGCTTCGCTCAACCCGGTACAAGTGTCCGCGCAGGTCTTACTTATCGATTCTAATCTTATGAAACTCACTCCATTCATCCTCATCCTATTGCTGGCTTCCTGCCAAATGCCGACTGTTCAGCAATCTACAAATCAAGCTCCAACCTCTCAAACTCAACCAGACATCAAGCCTGCTGCTAAAGTCGTTGCGCTGACCTCTCTATCCGCAGACATTGTAAATCGACTGGATAAGACGAAGTTAATTGGAATTTCTGGCAGTCGGCTTGTGAGTCAGAATCCTGATCTTGCTAAACTTCCACGAGTCAGCGAAGGACGTACTCCACCCAACTTAGAAAAGATTGTGTCCCTGAAGCCAGATCTAGTCATTGGTGCAAAAGGATTTCATGATCAGGTACTCGCAAAGCTAAAAGAGTCAGGCATTCAAACGCTAACAACTGAGGTGAATAGTTGGCGATCGCTCGAAGAACTTACTCGCACGATCGCGACTGCGCTCAATGCAAATCCTGATCCCTTAATTCAGTCCTATCAAGCTTTTTTGCAGCCTCAAGCTGCTTCATCTCCGTCAGTTCTGATTGTTGCGAATGGAAAGCCAATTCTCTCACCTAATAAAACAAGCTGGGCTGGAGACTTGTTAAATCAGTTCTCAGCAAAAAATGTGGTGGCAGATTTCCAAGGGTCTTCTGAATTTAGCGGCTATGTCACGCTTTCACCCGAAAAGCTACTTCAAATTAATCCAGAGAGGATCATTTTGATTGATACAAGCGAAGGCGAAATCAATCAACTCAAATCGCAATCGTTCTGGAGCCAACTTCAAGCAGTACAAAACAATCAAGTTCACACAATGGATTACTTTGGCTTAGTCAATCCCGGAAGCATTAGCGCGATCGAGCAAGCCTGTACCAAACTAAAGCAAACGATCCTCCGATGATAGAGAATATAAGGGGCAAATTTGTAGTCCAACAGGAGTCTCTAGGATCGCAGCATGGATGCCAAAGACTTCAGCTAATCGATCGACGGTTAGCACTTCATTCGGTTGTCCGATCGCATTTAGGCATCCATCTTTGAGCAGAGCAATTCGATCGCTATATCGCGCTGCTAAATTCAATTCATGCAGCACTGTGATAATTGTAAGCTGATGATTTTGATTGAGCTTAAGAAGGAGTTCTAATAGCTCCAGTTGATAATGAACATCTAAATAAGTTGTTGGCTCATCCAGTAGCAAAACTTTCGGTTCTTGAGCAAGTGCCAATGCTAAGAATGCCCGTTGACGTTCTCCGCCTGATAGTTCTTCGACGGAACGACTGGTAAAATCCTGAAGTTGAGTTTGTGCGATCGCAGTTTTCACTTTCTGCTGATCTAAAGCACTCAATTCCCATTGCCACCAAGTTTGATGCGGAGCGCGTCCCAATGCAACTAATTGTTCTACCGTTAATCCCTCTGGAATTGTTTGCTGTTGCGGGAGAAGGGATAGCTTTTGGGCAACAATTCGCGGCGGTTGCTGATGGATTGCTTTTCCATCAAGTAGAACTGCACCCTGTTTTGGAGTCAAAATTCGACTGAGCAAGCGAAGCAATGTTGATTTCCCTGAACCATTTGCACCGACTAAACTCAGCCACTCTCCGGTCAGCAATGAGAGATAGATATCATGCACGATCGCTCGCTCGACATAACCGCCTGTCAAGCTTTGCGCTTCTAAAAGAGGCATCTGCATTATGAATCTCCTCGACGACGACGATAAAGCAACCAGATAAACAAAGGCGATCCGAGCAATGCAGTCATGGCTCCTACCGGAAACTCGATCGCACCCAATCGACAGATCCAATCCGTCAAAGTCAGAACCAACGCACCCGCGATCGCACTTAATGGCAACACCCAACGATAGTCATTGCCAACCACTAATCGAACGCCATGCGGCACAACTAATCCAACAAATCCAATTAATCCTGAAATACTCACCGCACTTGCAGCAAGTAGACTGGCAGATGCCCCAATGAGAATTCTCGATCGCACTAATGACACCCCCAGACTGGCTGCCATTTCATTCCCCAGATTGAGTAGATTGATCGTCTTACCCAGCAAACAACCGACAATCAGCGCAACCACAATATAAGGAGCAACAAGATTGATATCAGTCCAACCTCGTCCATTCAAACTGCCGATCAGCCAGTTCAAAACACCCTGAATTCTTCCCTCCTCTGCAAATAGAATCATCATGGTTTGAGCCGAGCCAAATAATGTCCCGATCGCAATCCCCCCTAAAATCAGCCGTTCACTCACGATTCTTCCACCCTGATACCCCAAAGCAAAAACCGTAGCCGCAGCAGTTAATGCGCCGATCCATGCCCCAATCGGCACTAAAGATTGAACTTGTACGATCGTAATCAGAACCACTGCAACCAGTCCTGCACCTGAAGAAATCCCTAACACAAAGGAATCTGCCAGACTGTTTCGCAGCATTCCTTGGAGCATTGCACCAGAAAGCCCCAAAGATGCCCCGACTAGCATCCCCGCAACAATTCGAGGAATTCTTAAATCCCAAATGATTGTTTGATGAGTCGTATTACCTTGCCTCAGTAAAGCTTGCCAGACTTCTACTAAACTCAGTGACACCGAACCTTTAGACAGAGCAAGAATCAGGGTGGCAAGGAGCGCGATCGCAAGTCCGATAGAGAGAAACAGCGATCGTGAGTTGGAGACAGAATAATGTTTCAAGGAAGTTTAGAGTAACAATGGAATTTATATCAATACTGCTGGCAGCACAAGCCAAGTGACTGTACTTTGACCTCCGCTGAAATCAAGGGTTGCGGCAGACTAGGGCGTAGCAGGAGGAGCTTCAGCAGGGGCAGGTTCTGGCGGAGGTGCGACAGGTTCGGGCGCAGGGGGAGGAGCAACAGGTTCGGGCGCAGGTTCGGGTGGGGGAGCTTCTGGAGCAGGGGCAACGGGTTCAGGCGCAGGTTCTGCTGGTGGGGGAGCTTCTGGAGCAGGAGCAGGTTCTGGAGGTGGCGCAGCAGGTTCCGGCGACGGTGCAGCAGGTTCCGGCGATGGTGCAATCGGTGTAGCAGGGGTCGATGGCGAACTTTGAGGGGATGGACTCGGCTGAGTTGCAGATTCAGGCGGCTTTTGCTGTTGGGCTTCACGTTGAATCCGTTCTTGCTCCAAACGTTCTTGTGCGGCGCGTTCGGCTTCTCGTGCGGCGCGTTCACTTTCTTCTTGGCGACGACGTTCTGCATTTCGACGCTGGAAGTCCGAGCCTTCTTGCTCGGATGTGACTTTAATGCTGCGCCCCTGGAATCCGCTGTCTGAAGGGCTATATTTGCGTCGCCGAATGGCTTCTTCTGCTTGTCGATCGATTTCAGCATTTCCGCTCGATTCTAGCACTCGCACATTCGTTACGTTACCGTCTTTATCGACATCAAAAGCAACTCGTGCTGAACCTTCTGCACCAAAATACCGATCTAAGCCGCAGTTTTCTTTGCATTTTGGGCGATTGCGGCGCGATTGAGCAGGTTGATCTGAAGATTCACGCGGTGGAGCTTCACGAACGGCAACAGGTTGAGGAGATGAACTCGGCTTTGCTTGCTGCCCGGAGCCTGTACTATTCCCGGTTCCATTGCCAGTTCCGTTACCGATTCCATTTCCGGTTCCACGATTCCCGATCCCATTGCCAGTTCCGTTGCCAGAACCGTTTCCAGTTCCATTTCCGGTTCCGGTGCTAGTTCCACTCGCTTGATTTGGCTGAGATGCTATCGGGCTATTTGCAGGATTGTTCTGTCCGGGTTGTGGACTCGCTTGCGTGGTGGGTGTGGCAGATGGACTCGGTGAAGGCGTAGGATTCGGTGAAGGCGTAGGGTTAGGAGTGGGAGTCGGTGTCGGAGAAGGCGTGGGAGCAGGGGTCGGAGAAGGCGTGGGAGTCGGTGTCGGAGAAGGCGTGGGAGCAGGGGTCGGTGGAATCTGTTCAGCGATCTCCGGCTCTGGAATTGGAGTGGGTTCGATCGCGGGTTCTGGAACTTGTGCGATCGCGACCGTATCCGGTGGAGGAGGAGCACCAGGATTGGGATTAAATAGCGAAAACTGTTCGCTGCCGCCACCGCTGCCGCCTGCATCTTGAGCGGTTGCCGATTCAGTCTCAGGGGGCGGTTCGTCGGGTTGATCTTCTGCAATAATTTCGATTTCGTCTTCGGCAACAGTCGGCGGTGTTGCTGGCTTCCAGAGTAGGAACAAAGGAATGAGGATCAGATGTAGCGCGATCGCGCCTGTAAAGCTAAAGGGTAAAAATCGCTTCAGCTTTGCATCTTCCTTTTTGCGTTGTTCAACAACTTCTGGAACGGAACTCATAATTTATTGATAATGAATTGCATCAGACGATTTTCTTATATTACGCTAATGGTCGATCGAGTATCTGTCAACCACTAATCAGGTTAAAAATATTGCGGCGAATTTACATCAGTAATTACTTTCAACACAATAGTTTGCGACAGTTTGCGACGAATTCATCGTTCTAATACTGAGAAAACCTGAAAAATACTTGACAGTAATTTGCATTAGATCTACGCTGCTTGAATCTGTCTTCTTGTCGCCTTAACACAAGAAGCTGTCATTTTGTTTTCAAGGATACAGAAGCAAGCTGGAGTAGCTGTAATGAATAGTGCGATCGACCTTCTCAAAGCGGGCGGGATTGTGATGATCCCATTGCTGCTGTTTTCTGTTGCAGCCATCGGTCTGATCATTGAGCGATCGCGATTTTGGAGTCGAATTATCAAACGCCAACCCAAACTGATGCAGCGGGTTTTGATGTTGTATCAAGAAAACAATATTACAGAAGCGATCGCGCTTCTGAAAAAGAACATTGATCTGCCTGCGGCACGAATTTTGCTATCAGCCTTGTCGCTCGATCGACCTACACCCGAACAGTTTCGGTTAGCAATGCAGGCTGAAGCACAAGCAGAAACGCCAGGAATGAAGCGGTTTACGAATGTCTTTGACATGATTGTAGGTTTGTCTCCTTTATTCGGCTTGCTGGGAACGGTAACTGGATTGATTGTCTCATTCGCCTCGCTCAACATTGGGAACGTGGGGGGTAGTCAGACGGCAGGAGTCACGGGTGGGATTAGTGAAGCATTGGTTTCAACCGCTTCAGGCTTGGTCGTAGCAATCTTCAATCTGTTTGCTGTTAGTATCTTTCGCGGCTTTTTCACTCGTCAAACTGCTTTGATCCAAGAATACGCGAATCGATTTGAACTAATTTATAGCCGCCGTTACGAAGACCATCATCTATCTCGATTACATTCTTAATTGTTTTGGGTCAAATTCCTATGCTATTTCCTGAAGAGAATGATGCACCGCCCACGATTAACATTGTGCCGATGATCGATGTGGTGTTTGCATTGCTGACTTTTTTCATTGTTTCGACGCTGTTTCTAACACGCTCAGAAGGATTGCCTGTCAATCTTCCGCGTGCGGCGACTGCAAAGACTCAGCAGCAGACGAGAATTGCAGTGAGTGTACAGCCGAATGGTGCGATCGCGCTTAATAAACAACCTGTGCAACTGTCTGAACTAGAAATCGGAGTGAGAACTTTAGTTCAAGCAAACCAGCAAGCAGTCGTCGTCATCAATGCAGATGAGAAAGTGCAGCATGGTGAGATTGTTGCCGTGATGGATGAAATTCGGAAAATTGAGGGTGTGAAAATGGCGATCGCGACCAAGAAAAAGTAAGTCAGCGTTTAGATAAACTGCTTCAATTGGCAGAATTGTTCTATTTTGGATACGGTGACGATTCTGCTGCTTTGTCGTTTCGTGCTGTTGCAATCTTAAGTTCGACAAATTGTAGAACTACGACGCTTCGTCTTTTGACAGTGAACCTGCTAAACCTTTATACAAACAATTGTATGAAAGCGTTTAGGCTGCAAGCCTAGAAAGCAGTAGAAGCACGAAACTGATGAAATTTCCTTTTTTTGGCGTTGCGTTTATCTCTAGCGCAGCATCGATCTGTTTAGTAACTGGGTTAAGCTATGGTGTGGAAGCGCCAGCACAGAAATCTTTCATTCAATCAACTTCTTCGGATATCACTCACTCTGAAAGTACTTCACTGGGTAGTGCAATCTCGCAGCAAAAATTGACACCCTCTAATCTTCGAGACTTTCAAGCACCTCTAACTGATGCCCGACTGCTTCAATCTGAGCGGTCGATCGAGCGCAATAGTCTAGAACTTGCAGAACAAGACTTGAATCCGCCCTTAACTCCAGAGGAAGAAGAGGAAGAAATTATTGGAGTCGGAAAGCTTCAGAAGCCAACCTCGACTCCGGTTTATACGATCGATGCCAATGAAATTCGGCGCGAGAGTGCAGATAGTTTAGCCGAAATTCTTCGAGGTTTGCCTGGGTTTGCCATTAATGATGCTGGCTTTGGTGCAGATATTCACACGGGAACGTTTTATCGAGGCGCTTCGATCAATCAATCGGTATTCCTGCTTAATGGTAGAGCGTTCGGCTCAAACGTCAGTACTTATCATGGTGGAACTGATTTAAATTCCATTCCTACAGGCGCGATCGATCGAGTAGAACTATCGAGCGGAACCGCTGCGACACTTTATGGCTCTGAAGCAATTGGCGGTGTCGTGAATGTCGTCACCAAGAAAGGGAGTGGCTTACCGCAGTTTAATGGCTTTGCTCAATTAGGATCATTTAGTACCTCGAACTATCGAGGCAGTTACTCTGGTTCGCTTGGAGCGGTTGATTATCTGTTTAGCTATCAGCGATTCAGAGCAGACAATGATTACCGTGTTCCAATCGGAGCCGCGAATCGAGGACCAGATGGGCGATTGTTCAATGGCGATTCGACGCAAGATAACTATTATGGCAGTCTGAGCTTAGATCTTAACGATCGTAATTCGCTCAGTTTCGATGTCTCAACCGTCACGAGTCGGCGCGGATTGTTGTACTTTGGGTTTCCATTGCAGCGCGATCGCTTAGATCACGATACGGTGAATTTAGGATTGACCTGGAAAGCACTGTTAGGCGGTGGACAAGACTCAACCCTCAATACAACGCTTTCATTTAATCAAGATTATTTCAGCACCTATGGACCGACACAAGCAACGTTCTTTCGTCGAGGAATTCTCAATTCTCGCGGCTTGAATGCCAGAGTCGAACATAATTGGCAGACGAGCAAAACAAACAATCTACGTTGGGGGGTTGACTTACAAAATTCGCTGCTGACCGGAGAAGCATTTAGTACACTGCCTCGACTAGCTCGATTTAACGGTGAGTTCGATCGCGATCGCTTTCAAGCTGCCTTATTTGCCTTAAATACTTGGCAAGTTACAAATAACTTTCAAGCAGAATTTGGTTTACGCCAGAACTTCACCAGCGAATTTGGGAGTTATCTTAATCCGAGTGTGGGAGCGCGTTGGGCACTTTCACCGAATCTTGCACTACGAGGAAGTTGGGTATCTGTTCATCGCAATCCGGGGCTGGATCAACTTTACGCTTTTGATACGGTTCATAATTGGCTACCGAATCCTGATCTTAAACCTGAAACCGGATCATCTTGGACGGCTGGCTTTGATGTGCAACTTTCCAAGAGCTTTGCTGCACAGTTTACTTACTTTGGCAGTCGATTAAACGATCGTATTGCTGTTCAGTCCGGACAATGGGCAAACATTGGATTAGTGAATACCAATGGCATTGAAGCCGCGTTACGCTGGCAGATTGCTCCTCAATGGTCAACCTTCGTGAACTACACTTACACCGATGCCAGGATCGGCAGTGGTACAGAACGAGGATTGCAGTTGAGTACAATTCCGTTTTCGGTGGCGAGATTTGGCATCGGTTACGCCTCAAACGGCTGGGAAGTCAATTTATTTGCCAGCTACTTCAGCGGTGCACGACGCGCTTTATTTACGCTTGCAGGCGATAGTTCTCGTGAATTTTCACCGTCTTGGATTAGTTTTGATCTAGGTTTACGGATTCCGGTCACTCGTGGATTAGGTCTTACCGTGTTCCTCGAAAATCTTGCCGATCGTAGTTACGAAAGAGTCAATCGCATCTATCAACCGGGCTTGACTTATCGAATTGGGCTAGTTTCGGATTTTTAAGCATCTGAACGAACAGGCAGTAATTTCGCGATCGCAATTACCGCAACCGCAGTGATAATTTTGGATACACCTGTGGAATTACAGATTTGTCCGTTGTATTTGTTGAGTCAAACAGTACACATCGGTTCCTAAAGTTATCCCCTCGGTGGGCATAGCAAAATTCCTTTTTATGTTGATAAAGTGATTGGGAGCAATTCAATCTAATCAAAAGTGGACTTCATTCTAGGATAGAGTCTGATTATTGTAGTACCCGGATAATTTCGCTTAAGCTGCTGAATTCAGCGATCGGATTTGTGTGAGGAATGATGCGACACTATCAATATTTATCTAGTCAACTAGCCACGGCTTTTGTTGTCTGCGCTGCTATTGGTGCGAGTCCTGTGATCGCTCAAACGACAAGCGCGATCGAGGTTCAAGTCAATTCTACAAGCACTGGGCTGGCAATTCGTCTGGAACCTGGTACGGGTGTTTCGACAACAGCGCCAACAATTACTGGAAACACAGTCACGTTTGAGGTTCTCAATGCTCAACTGAAAAGTGGAACACCCTTTCGTCAGGACAATCCAGGAGCAGGAATTGCATCAATTATCGTTTCACCGATCGATGCCACACGATTGAGAATTGAAATTACCGGGACGATTACAGCGCCGACGGTTGAAGTGTCGCAGCAGAATCAGGCGATCGTGGTAAGTGTTCCGACTTTAGTTGCAGAAGAAGACGAGGAAGAAGTGGTTGTAGTGGGAAATCGCCGCCCTACCTTGCGATCGCAAACTCCCGCTGCTGTGGAGGTCAAAACCGAAGCCGAACTTCAACGCGAACGTCCTTTAGCGCGATCGATTGTCGATAATCTGCAAACGGTTCCAGGGATCACGGTAAATCGCCTGGGATTGTTGACCGGATCGCTGAATATTCGGGGACTAACTGGAGAGCGAATTGGATTGTTAGTTGATGGGGAGCGATTGCCAAATCGTCAATTTGGTCCGAACTTTAGCACGATCGATCCGTTCCGGGTTGAGCGGATTGAAGTGCTGAAAGGTCCTGCCTCTTCGATTTACGGAGCCGATGCGTTTGGTGGCGTAGTGAATGTGATTACGACAACTCCTAGACCCGATCGCCCGTTTCGAGTCCGGACTCAATTGTTTGGGGGTGGAGCCGCAGAACTCACCACAAACTTAGAAGTTCAAGCTCCAAATATTATTGTCGGTGGATCGTTTAGCACCGCAGGCGATGCGCGAGATGGAAAAGGTAACTTAATTCCGTTGGGAACTAGCTATCAGTCAACCAGCGGCTATGCAAGTGGACGGATTGATCTGAGTCGATTGGATCGATTAGAATTGCGGCTCGATCGTACCAGTCAATATGATGTCGATTTAGCTGGATTTGCGACTCCGCCAGAAAGTCCGTTTCAGATTACCAGCGCTCAGAATGCCTATCAAAATCGCGATCGCTATTCATTAGCTTATATCAATGAAGGTGTACCGGGAGGAACAAGCTTTGCAGTTCGAGGATACTATCAACGGTTTGAGGATCAGACCGACTTAAACAACCTGTTAACAATTCCAGGTCGAACGATTGGTCGAGGTCCATTTTTGCCGCCGATCGTTGTTCCAGCAATTCAAATTCCGGGAGCAAGTTCGAGCCGTGGATTAACCGAGACGTTTGGGTTTTCGGCTCAGGCAAATAGTTCGATCGGAGATGCTATCTTAACGTATGGCTATGACTTTAGCCGCGATCGAGGTTCGTCGTTTGATCTGTTGAACAATCAGCGCGGCGTTTTAGGAACTCGCACGTTTAACGGTGTGTTTGTGCAGTCAGCTTACACAGTGATTCCGAACCTAACCTTGGCAGCAGGCTTACGATTTGATGCGTTTGATTCTGAAGCAGATAACAATCAAGAACGTAACGATAGTGCGGTTACGTTCAATGTTGGAAGTATCTATCGATTGACAGATGCGCTTGCATTGAGAGCTAACTTTGCTCAGGGATTTCGTCCACCCACGCTACAGTTATTGTTTGGTAGTAACGCAGATGGATCTTTCTTTGCACCAACACGAGGCGCGATCGTAGCCAATCCAGATCTAAATCCAGAACGCGCCAATAACTTCGATATCGGCTTTGAATATCAAACGCGAGATGTATCAGCCCGTTTAGGCTATTTTTACAACAACATTTCTGATTTTCTTGGGTTTAACCCGATCGTTCCTCGGCAAACAACAGCAGGATTTGCCACCCTGGAAACTGCAAACAAAAATGTAATTTTGCAGGGCGTGGAATTTTCGGCAAGCTATCAGTTTACACGCGGCTGGTTTCTTGATGGCAATCTAACTTATGTTTCCGGTCGAGACACATCCGGAGCAAGATTGTCACAGCTTGAAGTGTTTCCGTTCACAGCGCTAGTTCGGTTGCGATATGATAACGGACGATTTAATAGTTTCTTACAGTCTCGGATCTATGGGGGACAAGGAACCGTTCTACTAGCAAACAATGTCGAAGGCGAGGGCAGTCCAGCCGCAACTGTATTCGATTTTCAGATTGGCTATCGTGCTACGCGATCGACTGAACTCACTTTAACGATCGAGAATTTATTCAATGCCGACTATGTGTTTCCTACAGTAAACATCGCGGCTCCCGGAATCCGAGTGTTAGCAGGAATTCGAGCAGATTTTTAGGAGGTCACAATGTCACGCTGGCAACTGAGAGATTATGTGTTCGCAGCATTTATGACGATCGGAATTGCGATCGCATCTGTGATCACAGTTCCATTAACGCTATCGATTCCACTACCAGGAATTCGCACGATCGTCTGGGCACCGTTCGCCGGAATTTTTCTGACATTGGGAATGGCGAGATTGCAACGTCGCGGTAGTGTTGCTTTGATGATTGGAACATTAGCACTTTTATTAAGCCGGATTTCTTGGATTATTACTGCTTTCTTAGTGGCTGCATTGCTGATTACAGAGGCAGTGATGTGGTTTCGAGGCGGGTATCGAAATCGCTTAGATCGATTGATTGGAAATGCAGTGTTTTTCGCAACGGCAACGGTTTCGGGTGCGATCGTGGGAGCTTATACCGCTGGAGAAGTCTTTGCTGCCTGGATTGCACAAGCTTGGATTCTGATTCCAATGACGCTGCTTTCTGGTGTGGCAGGCGCGATCGGGTGGTGGATGGGCGAAAAAATCGTCACGCAACTACAACGGGCTGGAAAGCTTAATGTTTAAGTTCCTGTTTAGCATCAATCCATTGTTAAAGATCGGAATCAGTTTAGCGATCGTAACCGTTGCTCTATCGCTGAAAACGTTGGACGCGATCGCATTTCTCGTGATTGTTTTACTGATTCTATTTCTAACTTCGATTCGGATTCAAGCGAAAAACGCGGTCATTAGTGCGATCGCATTCATTGGATTTGTTGCTTTCGGAACTTGGACTTTAGCAAACTGGCAGCTTGCTTTGTTCTATGCACTTAGATTGTTAGCGCTTTTACTTCCGGCTCCCGTATTTGCTTTTACGACTTCTCCGACTGATCTCGTTCGAGCCTTGCAAGCGATCAAATTACCTTCATTTCTTGTATTAAGCTTAATGTTAACTTGGCGATTTTTGCCTGTGATCCAACAAGAATCCCAGCGCATTCTCGAAGCAAATCAACTACGAGGCGTTGATTTAAGCCGACAGCCGCATCTCTGGTTCTCTAGTTTGTTTGTGCCGTTGGTCTTTCGGATTGTCAGCTATGCCGATGAAGTGACGATCGGACTCGAAACCAGAGGCTATGATCCAGATGCACCTAGAACAATTAGTAAACCGCTAACTTGGCAAGCTCAAGATACAGTGTTTACGATCGCAGCACTGTTAGTTTTCGGCATCGTCGCTCATCTAGAACTATGAACGAACTGAAAATCGAGAACTTATCCTTCACCTACGCAGGACAGACCGAGCCTGCTTTACAGGGAATCAATCTATCAGTTTCGTTGGGTGACATTGTTCTGATCACAGGTGCGACGGGGAGCGGTAAAAGTACATTGCTCAATTGTTTAGCGGGCATCGTACCGAACTATTCCGCCGGGACTTTAAGCGGCAATATTCTTTATCAAAATCAGTCCATTTTGCAATGGGACATTAAAACCCGATCGCGCTATCTCGGTTTTCTGCTTCAGAATGTTGAAACACAAATTTTTACCGATCGTGTGAGTGATGAAATTGCTTTTGGTTTAGAAAATCTCAACCTACCGCCTGATCAAATTCCGAACTTAATTGATACTGCGTTGAATGAATTTGGGCTGACTCAACAACGAAACTGGGCAATCGGGCAGCTTTCAGCCGGACAAAAACAGAGATTAGTCATTGCTTGTATTTTGGCAATGGAGCAGCCGATTCTGATCATGGATGAACCGTTTGCCTATCTCGATCGCGCCAGTGCATTCTTCCTAATTGAACTATTGAAAGCGCGATCGACACAAAGACAAGCAATCGTCTTAATCGAACACCGACTAGATTTAGTGCAATCGATCGCAACTCAAACCTTTCATCTACAGCAAGAGCAATTAACGACTCAGACAAGCTTTGAAGCGCCTTTATCTCAATCTAATCAGATTGTTTTACAGTGCCGAAATCTAAGTTGGGGTGGCTATCCTCCATTCCCTAATCTGACGCTTCACGCTGGAGAAACAATCTTACTCCAAGGTGAAAATGGCTGTGGTAAAACAACACTGTTAAAGCTGATTAGCGGACTTCTTAAACCGACGACAGGCACGATCGGGCTTTTAGGAAAACCTCAACCGCGTCGAATTGCCGATGTTGCTCGTTCAGTCGGCTTTGTGCTGCAAAATCCGAATCATCAGCTATTTGCAGAATCAGTCAAGCAAGAAGTTCAAGATAAGTTAGAGATGTTAGAGCAGTTGAATTTACAAGCACAGGCAGAACAACATCCTCGATCGCTCTCTCAAGGACAAAAACGCCGCCTGACTTTGGGAGCAGTTCTTGCTCGTCGTCCCAAGATTTGTCTACTCGATGAAATCACCGTTGGACAAGATGCGGCATCTCTCAGTTTGATGCTGGAACTACTGAAACAATTTACCCAAGCAGGCGGCGCAGTGATTGTCACCAGTCACGATCCACAGGTTGCAGATCGGCTGAATGCGAGAATTATTACTCTCTAATGTGCCATTGATGCCCCGGTCGGTTGCATCGCGGGTTGCAGTAGGCTTAATAAGTGACCGTCAGGAGTTCGCACCGCCGCGACTTTTCCGAAAGCAGGTTCTCTGACTCGTCCTTCTAGTTTTGCGCCCATCTCTTCTAAAGTTGCGATCGCACTCATCACATCTTCAACATGAAAACTGAGAATCGGCGAATCTCCGACGTTGCTCACACTTTCTGCGGCATGAAACGCGATCGTGGTTCCATTAGCATCAAGTTCTGCCCATCCCGGACTTGCCATTTTGACCGGAATTCCTAATCCTTCACTGTAAAACTTGACGCTTGCCATCACATCTTTCACCATTAGCATCACGTGTTTAAATTCTGCTGCCATTTGATTTACCTCACTGTTGTTTCTGCTTTCAAGCCTAATTCAATTTGAGTTTCAATGTCACAATAAATTTGCTGTAATTGTTCGCGTTGTGTTTCGTTTGCGTCCCAGTATCCACGATGATCTGCTTCACCTAGCTTCCGAATGATTTCCGCTTCTGCATATCGATTATTTTCTAGCATTCGCTCTCTCATTTCTGCATCGAATACAAACCGTTCAGCGACTCGACTCCAAGTAGCAGTTCCTACACTCCGCGTAGTCGCATCTAAGCCGAGTAAATATTCGACTCGATCGGCGATCGCTTGTCCCCCTTGATGGGCATGATTCAACATTCCATCAATCCACTTTGGATTAAACAATCGACTGGTCACACCTTGACGAACAGCTTCGGTGATTGTTTTGACTTGGATTCGTTCTTTCGTTGTATCTGCGATTAAAACTTCAGGTCGATCGCCGCTAATTAAAGTCGCCGCTTGTGCCATTCCACCAAAGAATTCGTAGTAGTGATCGATATCAGTAACTTCAAATTCGTGAGAATCGCGCACTTGAGTAATAAATTTAGTCCGCCCTAATGCAGCAGTAAAAGCCTGTCGGGATTCGGTTCCAGTTAAGCGATCGCCATAGAGATACTGAGTACGATCGATGTACATTTCTCCCAAATCTGATTCGCTCTCCCAAGCCGCCGTTTCAATCATCGTACTCAGGCGGTTGCCATATTCACCCGGAGGCGGACCAAATAATCGCGCCGAAGCTAATCGAAAATCAAGCTGTTCGCTCACAGCTAAAGTATGCCGTCGAACTGCATTTTGTTCTAATGGCTCATCCAGTTGAGCGACCATTTGAAATGCCAAATCGATTAATCGAACGAGATTTGGAAACAAATCACGAAAGAAACCACAGATGTTAACGGTAACATCAACGCGAGGACGATTCAATTCTGAAATCGGAATCACAACCGGACGCATAAAATAGCCTTGTCCACGATCGACCTTTACACCGATATAACGCAAGATTTGCCCGATCGTTTCTCCATAAGTTTTACAAGTTTCAAATCCCCACAGAATCACACCAACTGCATCTGGGTAAGTTCCATGTTCTGCATAGTATCGAGATAGCGTTTCTTCTGCGATTTGTGCGCCTCGATCGTAAGCGCTATCAGTTGGTAATTTAGTCGGATCAAACTGATAAGTATTCCGCCCAGTTGGATAAGTGTGCGGAGTTCGTACCGGATCGCCACCTAATCCGGGTTCGATGTATTTACCTTCTAGAGCATCAAGCAGCGATCGCACTTCATCAGTCGCCGCGATTTGTTTTGCGATCGCGTCTAAATAATTAAAAGTAGGTTGTAATGGTTCTTGAACGGTTTCACCTAGTAAGAACTCTGCAATCAGCGATCGACTTTTCTCACCTAGCTCAATCACTTTAGAATCCGCAGAATCAAGTAATTGATCATAGTTCCAGCCGTATTGTTGAGCGAGTAATCTTGGTAAAGATGGCGTTTCAGCACGATCGTATCGAGCAACCAAAGTTAGATAGTCAATCAATGCCTCATCTTGCAATCGATGTCCAAAGGTATGTAATCCGATCGGAATCGCAACACGCTTAAGCTCAAATAAATCAATATGCAGCGTTTCTAAGGCAGTTTCATAGAGAGATAAGTCTTCGATGTTCTGCTTTAATTCATCCGTGAGCAACAATAGAACATCATTTGCATCACACACTTGAATGATCTGGCGGAGAATCGCGATCGCTCTTGGTAGACTTTTCGTTTTCTGATCCTCATATTCATCAAGCAAATCTTCGAGTTGGGTCAAATGCTCATAAAGTCCAGCAGGAACAAAGGTCGGAGACGCATAGCTGACTAATTGAGCATAGCTACGACGTTTCGCGATCGTCCCTTCAGAAACATTCACTACATGATAGATATAGCTATTCGGCAGATTCCCTAACAAAGCGTCAGGCGCAGAACCTTCATCTAATGCAACTTGTTTTCCAGGCAAAAACTCGAATGTTCCATGCGTTCCCACATGAACGACAGCATCTGCATTCCAGCCTTCTTCTAACCATCGGTAGAATCCAATGTACTGATGATGTGCAGGTAAACTATCGTCATGATGTAACTTACTTGGATCTTCATGCACACCCCGCGACGGTTGAATCGCAACAACAACATTGCCGAACTCAATTCCTGCAATCAGAAGATCATTGCGATCGCTCATTAGATCCCCAGGTGGCGAACCAAACACCGACTCAGTTTGCTTCTGAATCGAATCGGGTAAGCGATCGTACCACTGCAAATATTGTTCTAACGGTACTCGAATCGCATGGTTAGCAGTCAAATGAACCGAAGTAAAATCGCCATTGTGTAGCAAACCTCGATCGAGAAACAAATCTTTCAATGTTCCCACTTCTGGAGGCGTAACTGAGTAACCTGCCTGCTGCAATTGATCAAGAAGGTGTTCCACTGAAGCAAATACATCTAAAAATGAAGCAGTTCCTAAAGTACCTTCGCTCGGTGGATAGTTAAAAATGACGATCGCAATTTTCTTCTCTATGTTTGTCTTTCGTCTCAATGCAATCCGCTTCAAAATTCGCTGCGCCAATCGTTTCCCACGTCCCGGAATCGGTGTTGCGGCTCCTTGATCATTTAAGCCATAGATAATCACCGGATCGATCGCACCATCCAATTCTGGAAAAGCAACAGTCGAGAGCGTTTCAACAGGCGGTAATCCTTCAGCAGTCTGCTCCCAAACTGCAATCTCGCGATTGTTAGAAGTGACCGCAACATAGTACGGAACATCCAATGCTTTTAATAATGCGATCGTGTGTTCTGCATCTCCACCCAAGGGTCCGCCATCTAATCGGAACCATAAAAGAGATACGATCGCGTCACAAATCGGAACTCCATTGTTAAAGAAATGCTGTTCTAATGCTTCTGCTGTTTTGATGCCATCCGCGAAGAAAGGTAGTACATTTGCTGACTCTGAGAGTTCTGCAAACAGTTCTGCCCCGCCTTGTAGATTAAAGGTCATACTCGTGCCACTGTAAAACAGAACGGCAACTGTGGGACAGTTTGGATCAAGTGGATGATCTGCAACGTACTCTAGATACGACGAGTAACGCTGATGAGTGTTGAGATCTAAAAAGCCGAAGTCTGGATATACGATCGGTTCATCTGCCTGAATTGGAACATCAGCGTATTCAGCCGCGACGAACTTTAGCAGATTCGCCAGATTCTCAACCCCCGAATTTGTCCAATAGCTAACGCACTTCGACCAGTTTCGCGCATGATACTGAGCTTCAGGTGGCAGTTTTTCTACCATCGACCTGGTAGACTGCTTCATTTGCCGATAGTCAGTCCCGCTTGACGGCATATTGGAGAGTGCAAACGCCTTCATCCGCGTCATTGCCATCACGCTCGGACCGCCGCCAAATACGGGAATAAAGGCAATCTCCTCACCTTGAGTTTCGATCAGTGCCCGTTGAATTAATGCGATCGCACTTTCAGGATTGCCCCGCAAATCAAACAATACAGCTTTCGATCGCTGAATTGTTTCGAGTCCATCCTCAACCCGATCCAACTGATGCAGCAACAGCGGAACAACCTCAAACAGGGTGCCATACTGCTGAGTGACTTGTGCGATCGCACTCGGTAAATCACCCAACGGAGAAGCCGACGAAATCAACGTAAGACGAGGTAGCGTCTGAGACATGATTTTGGTCAAACAAATCTTTCCTCTTGAGGATAATGATTCTCTCTGTTCTCTGCAACCTTTTGACTTCTAAGTTTAGTCAAGTAGCATTTTCTCAAGTTTGACACGCTGCTTTTTAGGGCTTCAGTAAACGTAGTCCGCTTAAAATGACCAGTACTGTAGAGCCTTCATGTCCGATCACCCCAAGTGGAAGGGATATCTCGCCACCAAAATTCGTAATTAGCAGTAGTACAATACAACTCAAAGCGAAGATGATGTTTTGTCTAATGACGTTGTGGGATCGCCGACCAAGCTGAATTGCAGTGACTAATTTACTCAGTCGATCGCTCATCAAAATGATGTCTGCGGTTTCTAAAGCGACATCACTTCCAGCAATGCCCATTGCAATTCCAACCGTCGCTTGAGCCAGAGCAGGCGCGTCATTAATGCCATCGCCTACCATTGCAACCGATTGATTGCTTTCTTGAAGCTGGCGAATGATCTGAAGTTTATTTTCTGGAAGTAATTCTGCATAGACTTGATCAATCCCAAGAGTTTGAGCAATCCGATTTGCAGTCGAAAAGTTATCTCCAGTGAGCATCACAATGGATTGAATTCCTAATCTCTTAAGTTGTGCGATCGCGTTTAAAGCCTCCGGACGGATGGTGTCCGCGATCGCAATCCATCCGATCATTCGATTTTCTGCGGCAACGTAAACGATCATATTTCCATCCTTTTGAACCTGTAAGCTTTCTTGAATCAAGCGATCGCTCCGTTTGGAAATCGCTTGCTCAATAAACTTCAGATTCCCAACTCGAACCGTTTGACCGCTGACCTGTCCAATAATGCCTTGACCAGGTTCAGCCTGAATGTTCTTGATGTGCTGAGTCGTGCTTTGCTGCTTTGCTGCCTCAACGATCGCGACTCCAATGGGATGTTCTGAATATGCTTCTAGAGTCGCAGCAAGTTCTAATACTTCATCACTGGAGCAACCTTCCATTGCTGCCACTTTAACGACTTGTAGTTCACCCGTCGTGAGCGTTCCAGTTTTATCAAATGCGATCGCGCTCACTCGTCCGATTTTCTCTAGTTGTCCTCCATTCTTAAATAAAATCCCTTGTCGAGCGCCGTTTGCAATTCCCGATAGCAAGGTCGGCATGATCGCTGCCATCAATGCACAAGGAGACGCAACCACTAGAAAGATCAGCGCACGATAGATGGTTGTTTCCCAACTCCAGTTAAAAAGAAAGGGAGGCGCGATCGCAAGCACTAAACCCAGTCCTACAATCACTTTTGCATATTGTTTTTCAAATCGCTCAATGAATTGCTGTGAGGGAGGCGCTTCGGTTTGAGCCTGTTCAACTAATCGAACAATGCGCTGAATCAGACTGCTTTCAGGCGGTTGAACTAACTTCAGTCTCAAAGCACCTGCACCGTTCAACGTGCCTGCAAAAACTTCATCATGGATTGTTTTTTCAACAGGCAACGATTCCCCTGTAATCGCAGCTTGGTTAATCGTGCTGTAGCCTTCTACAATCACACCATCGGTTGGAATCAGTTCTCCCGGTCTGACAATAATCTCATCCCCGACTTGCAGGTGTGCGATCGCAATTTGCTTTTCTTGTCCTTGACGAATGACTGAAGCGGTATCTGGGGTCAGGCTCATCAAACTGCGAATGCTCCGTTCCGTCCGTTGCATTGCATACCCTTCTAATGCTCCACTGATTGCAAAAATCAGAATCAAAACGGCTCCATCAATGATGAGAAAATACTCTTGCCGCCAGAGTCCTAATCCTGCTGCACCCAGTGCCGCCACAATCATCAGCAAGTCAACATCAAGTTCTTTCTCTTGCCAGAGCGTTGTCAACCCTTCACGGGCACTCTCAAATCCGCCAATCACATAAGCGATCGGTAATAGCAACAATGCTAATCCAAGCCAATTGAGATGTAATGCAACTGCGCTGAGTAAAACAAGAATAGCGCAAATGATTGCAGCAAGAGCATCTGAGTGATTTTGGAGTGACCGAGGAACGTTGAACATGGCGCTTGTGTTGTCGCGATATTCCCAGGCTAAACGTTGACATCAGTGTTAATGTCAAGAAGAAAGCGTTTACAGTCACGTCAATGCAGTCTCTTACGATTAAAGAACTCACGGAGGCGGTTGGAGCCGGAATCACGCCTCGGATGGTGCGCCATTACCATCAATTAGAACTCTTGCCGCAACCGCAGCGATCGTCAGGAAATTATCGCCTTTACACGGATCAAGATGTGAAGCGACTGAAGCGAATTGTGGCACTCAAGCAGCAAGGATTCCAGCTTTCTCATATCCGCAAGCTGCTTGAAGCCGATGATACAGAGACATCCCAGACGCTCATCTCACAACTGCAACAACAATATTCTGCGGTGATGCAGCAAATGATCCGCCTTCGGCAAACTGCGACGGCATTAGAGGGATTATTGGGGCGCGATCGACAGTGCCAAGCGATTCAAGCAGATGCGATCGCACAACTTAAGTTATTAGAGATCGAAACTCAATCGAATTTAGATCAGTTGGAGCAGCTTTGGAACGGGTTAGATGCTGCCGTAGATGCTCATCCTGAAATGTTTATAGAGTCGCTGCAACAGTTGTTACCAAATCTTTCAGATCGCTCTGAGATTGAGATAGATTTGCTGTCTAAATTGGTTCTAGCCTGCGGGGATGTCAGTTTAATTCCGTTTGTGAAGCTGAATCATGGCGCGATCGCGGCGAGTCGAACCGCATTGAAAGCAGGATGTCAGATTGTGACGGATGTTGCTGCGATCGCAGCTCTGTTAGATCAAACTCGTCTCGCTCATCTCGGTTGCACCGTTAAAGCCTTGATTGAGAATCCACACATTTCTTCTGCACCCGAAGCAGAGCAAGCATTTTGGCGAGAACAAGCTCTACAAGAGAGCATTGAGCAAATTTCAATGGGATCGATTGTTGTGATTGGATATGCACCTTCGATATTGCTTGCGGTCTGTCATGCAGTTCAAAATCAGCAGATTCAGCCTGCTTTAGTGATTGGAATGCCGATCGGGTTTAGTCATGCGCCTGCCGCAAAACGACAATTAATACACTTAGAGATTCCCTCGATTACGATCGCTGGAACCTTGGGCGGAGGACTATTAGCGGCAACAGCTTTAAATGCGCTGGTTGAATCGTTGATTGAGAAGCCTGATTGTCATTGTTTTCTAGAGTCGCGCTAACTATTTCGATTGGAACGGAGTCAGTTGACCTCCCAATCCTTCAACGATCGCTATTGTATTTGCAATCAGCATCTTTTGATAAGTCTCTCCACGACTCCCTGCTTCACCCAATCCATCTGCATAGATCTCTGCTTCAGCAACCTTGACGTTTGCCTCGTTCGCGACCGTTTGAATCACCTGCGGATTGACCGAGAGTTCGGCGTAGATCGTCGGGACTTTTTTCTCTTGAATTTCCCCGACTAGCTCTTTGACCTTAGCAGCCGTTGGTTTTTCTTCGGTGCTGATGCCTTCAAGGGCTGCAACAGGAATGTTATAGGCTTGTGAATAGTATCCCAGTGCATCATGGGTCGTGACTAATGTTCTAGAAGCTTGAGGAATGGTGCTGATCTGAGTTTTGATCCAGCTATCAATTTGACCGATTTCTCCGGTTACTTTTTTAGCATTGTCCGCATAGAGTGTGGCATTGTTCGGAGCAATTTTTGCAAGGTTATCGCGAATCACTTCTGCGATTCGTACTCCGTTTTGAGCATTATGCCAGACATGAGGGTCAGCTTCGGTTTTTCCATCTTCTTCAAACTGCTGAGGCTTGGGAACTGCAAGTTCATTGACTGCAACTTTTGGAGCCGAATTAGATGAGGCTTGAATCAGTTTGATCAGGGTCGGTTCAAAATTGTAACCCCCATACAGCACTAAATTGGCTTGCTCGATCGCTTTACGATCTTCGGGAGTCGCTTGATAGACATGCGGATCTGCACCCGGCTTGACTAAACAAGTTAAATTCACCGTCGCTGCTGCAATCTGCCTGGTTAAATCACAGAGGATTGTATTAGTTGCAACAACTTTAGGGACACCTTCTGACACGGGTGAGGCTTGCGGAGTTGGGGCAGATTGATTAGTGGAGGGTGACTGAGGCGTGCAGGCGAAACCACTGAGAGCAATTGCGATCGTTGCCACAGTCCAACGCAGCCGAAATGGTTTATCCATACTTTTTTAAAGTTTGAAATGAACGTCTTTATCCTACAATGATAATCGTTCTCACTTAATTCAAATCTAAATGAATGTTGAAGGTTCAGCAGTTAGCGGTTAGCTATCGAGAGATGAGGGGACTAGATGCAGTGAGCTTCTCAACTCAACCCTTATTTGCTAATCAGTATGCCTCAAGTGTTGCTAGAACCGCTTGGCTTTGAGTTTATGAGAAATGCTTTAGCGATCGAGCTTTTAGTCGGCATCCTTTGCCCAGTGGTCGGAAGCTACCTCATTGTGCAACGTATGGCACTGTTTGGGGATGTGATTGCTCATTGTGTGCTGCCAGAGCTATCGATTTCGTTCTTTTTGGGAATTGATATTTTGATTGGCGCATTCGGGGCTAGAATTCTGGGCGCGTCTTTGATTGCTTGGATTCGCTCTCAAAGTCGTGTGAAAGCTGATGCAGCGATTTAACTGGTCGCTTAGTACCACACCGGTTATCTTCATCCCTTTGAGTAAGGCAACCTCGAACAGGAAACCAATGCAATCACAGAGTTGGGTCAGAACTGCGATCGCGATTCGTTGATCTTCTAATCTCAATGCCCATAGCTTCTCCGACATTGCTTGGACTTGTTTAACATTGTTGACATTGGCTGGATCATTGGGAATCGTTACGCCTGCTCGTTTCATGATGGCAACGAGTTCATCCCACGTCTCTTTCCAGTAGTCTGATTTTTGTTGTTCTTTTCCACTGAGGCGCAAATGTTCACCCCAAAACCGTTCTAGCCCATAAGCAACTGCCATTCGCATCTTGTGAGACTGATTGAGTGATTGTGGATCTCTTGTTCTGGCATTCAGGACTAATTTTTGAGCAATGCGATCGAGATCATAAGATTTCCAACCCATGATTAGTTCTCCTCCGACAGTGTGACCTGGCAACGACCAAATCCGATCGACTCCAAACCCGTAATTCGCTTTAGCTCCCAGCCATTTCGCTCTACAATTTTGCAAAGCATTTTGCCGGAAATGGCTTTCGTAGGGTTAGCTCAATCAATTGCTTTTCTGGCTCAAGCTCTTCGCGATCGCTGGCAACTTCCAACCAGTCCTGAACCGCATCTTCCAGCATTTCTAATAAATGCTCGTAGCTCTCTCCCCAAGCATGGCATCCAGGAAGAGCGGGTACAGAGCACACCACACAACGTCTTCTTGCCAAATAATTGCCTTGATTTTCATACGGTAAGCTGTGTTAAGAAGCTTTCAAGAAGGATTGTAGCGCACGGATTTTGAAAGACTAATTTCAAATAGAATTTGGATAATCATTCATCGATTTAGTATCTGTTTATGTTCCCTACTGTTCCTAAAATTATTCTCGATACCGATCCGGGTGGCGATGATATCTTTGCGCTGCTTTGGCTTCAGAGCTTGGTGAAGCAGGGATTGGCAGAACTTGTTGCGGTGACGACAGCAGGCGGGAATGTTTCGACTGAGAAGACGTTTTCTAGTGCGAGTCGGATTCTAAGTTTAGGAGGGTTGGCAGAGGTGGAAGTGGGGCGAGGAGTTGCGCTCACACACTCCTCAGACGATGCCTCACATATTCATGGTTCTGATGGTATGGGCAATCTCTCCGCACAGCTTCCCGCTCCAGTTCATCGCTATGAAACGGCTCGATATTCGGATGAGATATTGATCGATCGATTAAACGCAATGCCGGGAGAAATTACCGTCATTGCGATCGCGCCTCTAACAAATCTTGCAGCGGCAGAGAAGAAACATCCTGGCATTCTCAGAAAAGCTAAGGAAATTATCATTATGGGCGGTGCTTTTCATTGTCCAGGGAACGTTACGCCTCATGCAGAATTTAATCTGTGGTTTGATCCAGAAGCAGCAGAGATTGTTTTGAACAGTCGAGATGATTTGGTGATTACTTCCTTGGATGTGACGCGGCGATTGGTATTTACGAGAGAAATGGGAAATGCGATCCGGTACGGATCAGCTTCGCTGCACGCTCAATCCAACCCAACCAGCGAACTATCCAAATTCCTGACAAATCTCTGTGAGTTCATGATTAGCACTGCCTTGAAGTATCGGGAAACCGATGGTACTTTGGGCTTTTTAGTGCATGATGCAGCGACTTTGGGGTATTTGTTTTACCCGGAAACAATGGTGTGGAGACGGGCGAGAGTGCAGATTGAGACGCGGGAAGGATGGACGCGAGGAATGACGGCGATCGACGATCGTAATCTCGCAAAACAGCCTGCAAACGCTTGGATCTCAACAGAAGTCGATGCTACTCGATTCTTTACGAATTTAATTGAGGACTTGAAAGCATTAAATAAGGGATCAGGAAAACCCTGACCCCTCAGAATCTAGTGAACTTTAACTATCGACGTGGCTTCGGTGTGAGAACATTGATCACAGCACCGACCGCTGCACCATTCGCCGTATTACGAACTGCATGGCGACGATTGGTTACTGTTCCGACTGCTGCGCCTGTACCCGCTCCAACTGCGGCATCATGTCAATAGTGGCAAACATTTCGCGTACGTATAGTTCCTAAGACATCTACTGGTATATTAACAATCTAGTGTGTTTTCCAATTCCCAAGGTGTCACACAACTCGTAAACCGATTCCATTCCTGGTGTTTGAGGTTGAGATAGGCTTTCGTGAATGGTTCACCGAGCGATCGATAAATCACTTCATCTGCTTCCAAACTCCGCAACGCATCTAGCAAGTTTTTTGGTAGCAGTTTCACTTCACTTGCAGGCAGCGGATCAGTATACATATTGTTGTCTCGTCGAACCCCCGGATCGCGCTTCTGCACAATACCATCTAACCCTGTTGCAATCAGTGCAGCAGGCAATAGATAAGGATTTGCGGCTCCATCAGCTAAACGAAACTCAAACCTTCCAGCATCAGGAATTCGGATAGTATGGGTTCGATTGTTGCCACTGTAGCTAGCAGTATTTGGCGACCAAGTTGCACCGGATAAAGTCACAGGTGCATTGATGCGCTTGTAGGAATTTATAGTTGGATTCGTAATGGCACAAAGCGCTTCAGCCGAATGTAAGACACCTGCAATAAATTGATAGCCGAGTTGAGAGAGTCCCAGTTCGCCTTGAGGATCATAGAATAGATTCTCTTGTCCCGCATTGTCCCACAGTGAAAGATGAGTGTGGCAACCATTTCCAGTCAGATGTGCAAACGGTTTGGGCATGAAAGTGGCTCGGAGACCATGCTTTTCTGCGATCGACTTCACCATATATTTGAAAAAAGCTTGTCGATCGGCGGTAATTAACGCATCGGCATACATCCAATTCATCTCGAACTGTCCGTTTCCATCTTCGTGATCGTTCTGATATGCACCCCAACCGAGTTTTAACATTGCATCGCAGATTTCACGAATGACATCGTATCGGCGCATGAGGGACTGTTGATCGTAGCAAGGTTTGCTTTGTCGATCGCGCAAATCCGATATCTGCTCACCGTCCGCACTCAGCAAAAAATACTCACATTCAACACCTGTTCGCGCTCGATAGCCTAAGTCTTGAGCTTGTTGTAAAACCTTCTTCAGAACCACCCTAGGCGCTTGTTCTAAAGGTTCACCATTGATTGTGTGCAAGTCCGCTGCTAACCAAGCAACATCAGGCTGCCAAGGAAGTTGGATCAAGCTATCGACATCAGGAATCGCCAAAATATCTGGATCAGCCGGAGTCATATCTAACCAAGCTGCAAATCCCGCAAATCCCGCTCCACTTGTCGCCATTTGATCAATGCTTTCGGCTGGAACTAACTTCGATCGAGCGACTCCAAACAAGTCAGTGAACGAAATCAGAAAGTAGCGAATTCCTTGAGCTTGAGCGGTTTGAGAAAGCGTCATAGTGATTGTTGGAGTAGGGTTTGGATTAGCCATCGAATAAATGCAGCATCAGGCAGATATTGATACGGATTGCCTGCTCGATGTCCCCAGATAGATTCAATTGAATGACATTCTGCATTCGGAATCAAAGCGGCTTCTGCTGCACAATCTTCCGGTGTAAAGTACAAATCAGTTGTTGCAGGGATTACAAAAGTTTTGGCTTCGATCGCATTCATCGCAGCAATATAGTCGCCTTGATAGGTCGGATTGTCGCTGACATCGCAATGCAGCCAAGTATCGATCATTGCTATCAAGTTGTGCGGATCACGTTTGCGATAGTTCATCTCCCAGAATTGAGCAATGTAATCCTCTAAGGAACTGTAGCCGAGTTGGTAATAGATACCTTCACGATAGAAAGCTTGGGAAGCTGCCCAACTTGCATAGATATGGGCAAAGGCACGAAAACCTCGATCGGGTAATCGTTCAAATCGGGTTCCTGTCCAAGCTGGATCAGCGGTTAATGCTGTTCGTAAGCTTTGGAGAAAGATGCGATTGTGATCCGTTGTTCGAGCGGTTCCGCAGAGAGCAGCAATTCTGAGAACGCGATCGGGAAAGAGCGCACCCCAGTGATATGCCTGTTGTGCGCCCATTGACCAACCATAGATGAGAGCTAATTGTTCAATCTGAAAGACTTCCTCAAGTAGCTGTTTCTGTGCACGAACATTGTCGTAGTGACTAAACCAAATGCTTTCTATTTCAATCTCGCTGTTGCTCGGTGAAGTGGATAGACCATTCCCAAACATATTCGGAATCACAATAAACCATTCGGTTGGATCTAAGATTCCGTCTGGGCGGATGAGCCAATCGATGTCAGTATGCTGCGCTCCGTATGAGGTTGGATAGAGGATTGCATTTGTTCGATCGTGGTTCAATGTCCCGTAAGTCTGATACACGATCTGGGCTTCGGGCAATGTTGCACCACAGTACAGCGGAAAGTCTTTCAGAGTGAAACAATGACTCATACAAGGTTTTTAGCAAAGCTGTAGTTTACTTCGACATAGCCTTGATCTTTGTAGGTGAAATGTTCTCTTAACTGTTGGTGTGCAGCAGGTAATTGATGAAATGGAATCGAGGGATAGAGATGATGTTCAGCATGATACGGCATATTCCACATCAAGAACTGAAGCGGAAAGAGCGTTTTTGTCGATCGAGTATTCGTCAATGGATTGTTATCATGCGTACATCCGGTATGTTCTGAAAGCAGAATCATTCGGAGCATCGGCTGTCCAACCATCAAGGGGAAAAGCCAATAGGTAATAAACCAAGGATGACCAGCGATCACAGAAATCGCGATCGCAATTCCATAAACGGCTAACTGCGATCGGACTGCAAACATGACACTATCCCGCGATTCTTCCGAAATGTACGGATAGTCTTTTAGCTGTCCAGTGGCAACTTTATAGTGAGTTTTCAGCTTGCCCCACCACCAAGAAGCGCCACTTAGCATGATCAAATAATCTACTAAGGTTTGAGGAAGCGGATCACTTAGCTCTGGATCATTATCAAAGTCTTGAGCATAGCGATGATGCCACTTGTGATAGCGGCGATAGAACGCACCATTGTAGAAAGACAGCACACCTGCAAGCCAGCAAACCGAATCATTCAATAAATTGTTCTCGAATGCAGTTCGGTGAGAAGATTCGTGCATGGGTGCGAACATTGCAGCGAAGCCGAATCCATAGACAATCACAGCGGGAATTGCAATGAACCAGTTATGCCCTAGATTCGTGCCCCAAAGATAGCCACTGATACCCAGAATTGTGAAGTGTGCCGAAAGTTGGAACAATCCTTTAGAGGTCGATCGAGTATTCAAGTTCTTCAAAGCTTCGTTACTCAACGGTGACGGACGCTTTGATTCGGGTTCAACCAAGTTAGACTCAGAAACAGATGAACTCATCGTTTTTTCCTTAAGAAGCTGGACTTGTTATAACAAGCAAGATAGCAATATATCACTAAATCGCTGTATCTCAAGCTACGAATGATGCCTATTCCTCTGCACAGTATGATCTCTAAAGAACTCCGCGATCGTATGATCAATGGACAATACAAACCCGGCGATCAGCTACCGAGCGAACACCAATTAATGTCAGAGTTTGAGGTGAGTCGGATTACGGCAAGACGAGCGATCGCGAATTTGATGCAGCAAGGTTTAGTCACGGTTCAACAAGGAAAAGGCGTGTTCGTTGCAGATCATCAAAAAGTCACTCACAGGCTCTCTAGTCCGTTGTTGCTTGAAGCAGATATGGCAGAACAGGATGTTACGGTAACGGTTCGATCGTTAGTATTTGAATTAGTGATGGTTCCGCCAGAAGTTGGGAAAATACTATCGGTAAAGTCCGCTTATTTTCAAAAGAAGGTACTGTTATTTAACGGCGTTCCAGGCTGTGTTGATATCACTTACATTGCTCCAGAGTTAGGAAAAGCTTATGAGAAGGATCTGAAGCAAAAACTTAGCTTAACGGCTCTGGAAAAGCATGGGATTTTTACAGAAAAACTTGATGCAGTGATTGAATGTACACAGGCGGATGATGAAACAGGAGAACTATTAGAAGTGCCGCTTGGACATCCATTGATTGTTTATCAGCACACGGCTTATACGGAAGGAAATTGTGCGATCGTACATGGAAGATCGATTTCGCGCGGCGATCGTTTATGTTATTCAGTGCAGATCAAGAGAAAGTAACGATGTACGGTTTAGCCATTCACACCAGCAGTCCGGATCTAGGATTGGCGATTTCTAACTTTGAGGAAGATCAGCGATCGATCGTTCTCAATCTCGGTCGCGACTTATCTAGCTCGTTACACACACATCTATTAGAATTTCTCAAACCGCAATCTTGGAAAGATCTTGCTTTTATTGCAGTTGCGATCGGTCCTGGTGGCTTTACTGGAACTCGAATCGGAGTCGTTGCTGCTCGAACTTTGGCACAACAGTTAGAGATTCCATTGTTCGGAATTTCGAGTTTAGCTGCGATCGCACACAATCACTCTGGAACGATCGCGGTTCAAATGCCTGCTCAACGAGGCGAACTCTACACAGCGATTTATCAGAATGGAATTGCATTGCAACCCGATTCAGTCATGTCAGCAGAACAATGGACAAAAAGTTTAGAACAGCACACCCTGGATCAGCGAATTGAAGCGGAATCGAATCAAGGGCAATCTGTTGAGGGAATTTTAGCGATCGCAGTTCAACACTGGCAAAAAGGGGAGCGCCCCCACTGGTCGGAGGCACTCCCCTACTACGGTCAACATCCAGTCGAAACGAATTAGTTAGAACGATCGAGACTTTCTTGCAACGCATCGCCACTGCGTTCTGCGGTATCAGGATACATTCCTCCAAAATCTTTCACCGCTTCACCCGTTTCCTTTGCAATCCGACCTAAGCGCTTACCCGGTTCGCCTGCGGTTTCCTGTGCTTCACGATTCCATTCGCCCGTCGTCTTGGGTCGATCGCTGTCGATGTTCTTCAAATCCTGCTGAATCTTCTCTGGTAAATCTTTCGCCTGCGGTTGTTCTCCAGTGCTGACATTGCGACGACCTTCAAACAGCGTCTTTTCCTTCTTCAGCGGACTATCAGGCGCACCAGGAGAATAAGACGGATCTGCCGCAAATGCCGCCTGCATCGGAGCAAACAGCACCACTGCCATCAATAAAACCAACAATACAGCTTGGCGAATTCGTTTTAATGTATTCATGAGTTATATCCTCTGTAACGAGTTACTCATGGCATCCTAGAAGGAATTTAGAAATCGATCGTCAATCTGAAGAAAGGTTCACCATAAACCACGGGAGAGATTTTAATGCCGTCTCCAACCATTCAACAACTTCAAGCCAGTCTGATCACCGCTGAAAACTTTCGTCCATTTGGGCAGTTGATCCAAGCCTCAAATGACGGGAAAAGTTTTGATCAAGAAGATGCTCAATTGCATCTACAGAACGGCATTCCTCGCTTCTACATCATGTGCCTGAAGCATCGAGGGCGAAAGTTTCATAAAATTACTCGACACAAGCAATGTACTCAATGTCTGGGTTCGCTCGAAGGCAAAGAATGGTTAATCGTCGTTGCGCCTCCAGGAACAGCAGAAAATCCAGCGATCGCTGATCTCACTGCATTCCGCATTCCCGGAAATTGTTTCATCAAACTCGACATCGGAACCTGGCACGCCGGACCCTACTTCGATGGCGACGTGGTTGATTTCTACAATCTCGAACTAAGTGACACCAATATCGTCGATCACGACACTTGCGATTTGAGATCGACGTATGGCATTGAATTCGAGATTATCTAAATCGAATCCCGTGAGTTTCGACATCGATCGCGCCATCCACTTCGAGCGCGATCGTCGTTAACTGGTCTAATAATTTTGTCGATTGTAAACTTCCCAGCAAGATCACGACCTTGCCACGTTGATTTACTCGCAATCCTGCCAAATCTTGAGTCGGGAAATGAGCTTGGAAAGCCTGAAGAACTCGCTTCGCCAAACCGCTATGGTCATATTCGCCGTTAAGACCGACCCGCTCAGGCGGGATCGTATTCAAAAGGGAGTATGTCATGGTGTGAGCATCAAAAAGGGAATCACACTTCGCAGATTTCGGCGCGGTAGAAGACGAATTTCGTAATTGCACCCTTGTAGTTGTCATCTGAGGTCTGCCAAATCGGTAAAGGTAGATTTACAATCCATGCAAGTATTAAAGGTTTTGCAAAGATTTTTCACAATCCGCCTTAAGGAAGAGGTCAAGCCCTGCTGTATAACTACGGGAAAATGACCGAAATCAGGTAGTTTTCGTTAAATAAATCAGATGCTTCTCAATCTAGCAAATTCTCATCGAAACGCGAATTAGCAATCCGTATTTCTTCGGAAGCACGAATTGAACATAGTCAATAGCTGAAAATTTTTCAGAACTACAACCTGTATTCCTGCGGAGGGAAGTTACGAACCTTATTTCACAACCTGCCGCATATAATCGCCCCAAAGTTTCGCAGCAAGCCCGCTATTTCCGTCAGTTGGAGCGTTATTATCGTTTCCAAGCCAAACTCCAGTTACGATCGACTGACTTGGGACATATCCAATAAACCATAGGTCTTTATTATCGTTCGTGGTTCCGGTTTTTCCTGCTTCACCGAGTCCGATCGCGGCAGCACGTCCAGTTCCCGATCGCACAACGCCCTGGAGCAAAGTCGTCATCGTTTGCGCCACTTCCGGTTGAATGACTCGCTGATTGTTCTCGCCATCCTGATCAGCTTGATAAATCACCCGACAAGTATTGATATCTTCGCGATTCTTGCAGTCTCCACTGTCGAGAATTCGCTTAATCGTATGCGGACGATTCCGAACCCCATCATTTGCCAACACACCAAACGCACTGGTCATTTCTAAAGGGGTTGTTTCGCTTTGTCCTAAAACCAGTCCCGGAACCGCTTTTAAATTCGACTTCACACCCATCCGCTGTGCCGTTTGCACGACTTTATCAAGTCCCACATCTTGAGCGATTCTCAGTGCCACAACGTTGAGCGACTGTGCCATTCCCGTGTAGAAATCTGCCGAACCTCCTCCGCAGCCTGCATAAACTTGTCCACCCCAGTTTAGGGGCGCACAAGAGTAACTGGTTCCGGGAGAGATGCCTTGTTCGAGAGCTGCTGTGTACCCAAAGATTTTGAAGGTCGATCCAGGCTGTCTAAGTGCCTGAGTTGCCCGGTTAAACTGGCTCTCTCGATAATCAGTGCCGCCTACCATTGCGAGAACTTCACCCGTTTTAGCATCCAGCGTGACCACAGCACCTTGCGAATAGCCCGCACTTGCGCCACTGGTTTCGACGCTATTTCTCAAAGCAGCTTCGGCTCTCGATTGCATTCGTCGATCGAGTCCCGTTTCTACAATGAAATTGCCTTCACTCGCAAGACTGCCACCGAGCAGCGATTCGAGTTCATCAAACACGGCACTGTAGAAATAAGGCGCGATCGCACTTTGTAATTCTTGCCGCGCTCTCGGACTAATCTCAATCCGCGATCGACGGGCACGATCGGCTTCTTCTTGCGACACCATACCCTGTTGCGCCATTCGTTCAAGAACTCGATCGCGATATTCAACCGCTGCTTTATAGTTCGTAACTGGATTAAAACTATTCGGTGCAGGCAAAATTCCAACTAAAGTCGCGGCTTCAGATAAGCTCAAATCCTTAGCTGATTTGCCGAAATAGAATTGTGCTGCATCCTCGAAGCCATAAATCCCGCTACCGAGGTAAACCCGATTCATGTACATTTTCAGCAGAAAATCTTTGCTGTAGACGGTTTCGAGTTTGAGAGAAACGATCGCTTCTCGAATTTTCCGTCCAGCCGAATCTTGTCGCCCAACATAATCCGGCAAGATACTTCTCGCGAGTTGCTGAGTCAGGGTACTTCCGCCTTCTCGGATTTCACCGCCTCGAACGTTCGTAAACAGAGCGCGAGTGGTTCCGATCGGATCAACGCCTAAATGCCAGAAGAACCGCGAATCCTCAGAAGCCATCACCGCATCGGGTAGGAATTGAGAAAAATCTGAGAGATTTTGGATTTCAACATGTCGATCGGTTCTCGGTGTCCGGAGCGGTTGTCCATCTCGCGAATTGACCACAACCGGACCCTGAACCGATTCCGGCAACGGATAAACCGAAAAGCGTTGCCATTCGATTCCAATGACTGCCACCGTTAGAGCCGTCACCCCACTAATTCCAAACAATCCATATCGAATCGTTTTGAGATACCAAGGCAGGGGATCTTTAAACTGAACGCGAACCGATGCAGCAAGTTCAGGCGGACCCAAAGAAATCACATCGCCGTTGTAGAGAATTTTCGATTTCAGCTTACGTTTGCCGCGATAAAGTCCATTCGTCGAACCTTCATCGCGAATCATAAACCTCGATCGAGTCGGCAATCCTAAAAACTTCCGCTTACGATCGCGCTTCACCACAGCATGAACTTGACTCACCACCGGATTTCGCACCACGATATCGCACGACTTAGAACTGCGTCCGATCGAATAGCGATCGCCCAATAGCGGAAACACCTGTGCCTTCGGTGCATCTGCATCTTGCACTAATAATTCTGGAACTCGCGCATCAGGTTTTAATCTCAGCTTCGAGAAATTAATTCGCGTGAGTGTCGTTTTAACAGCTTGGGTGAAATTGCCGAGAACGGTTTGCGATCGGCGCGGGGGCAGAGGCGGTTGAGTCATGGAGAGAGCGATCGAGGGACTGCGATTTATTTTAGTGAATTGTGGGGAGTGGGGAGTGGGGAGTGGGGAGTAAGAAAATAATTATCTTATACTCCCTACTCCCTACCCCCCACTCTCTACCTCCATTACTACTTCTTAAATGGGTCGTGTTCCGTTAAAATCCGCTCTAATTTTGCCTCATCCACTCGCGAGACCAGCCGTTTCGATTCGTGCATATCGCGTGTCGTCTTCGCCACACTAAACGTCGATGCCACCGTAAACAGCGTCCCCATTCCGATGTACCCCTTCACCCAACCGTCTACAGGCAGATAACAAATTCCGATCGTGGTTGCCGTCACCGAAATCGCGAACGATGCCCACGCCTGAAAAATCCATGCGCTACTATGAGCTTGAGTTGTATTGTCGTACTTCTGCATGAGGCTCTCCTGAAAGCAATAGAGTCGATACCTCAGAAGATAGCCGTTACTTTGAGCACGAAGCATAAAAAATAGACACTCTCAGATTTGTCCTGTTTTTCCGTCTCGAACCTCGTAGAAGATGAAAGAAACAACTCGAATATCATCGTTTTGTGACGCGATAGTAAAATCTTTCAATTTCAGTTACAATTTGTCACAAAATTACGAACGGGCTAATTACACTTGAGTAGAGACCGGGCATTTTTGAACGAGGAGCGAGGAACCGAAATTGATGAGTTGAACTGAATCACCCAATCATTTTTAGGCTCTTCGGACTGTATCCCTATGTTCAGAGTGCGCTTTTCTAGCTTTCACCCGCCCACATAAGCATTGTTGACAACCTATGGAACCTGTGACGCAACCGCCCAAGCATCGTGTGGTTATTATCGGTGGTGGATTCGGTGGCTTGTATGCCGCTCAGAGTCTCAAAAACGCCGATGTAGATGTGACCTTGATTGATAAACGCAATTTTCATCTGTTCCAACCGCTGCTCTACCAAGTCGCAACTGGAACCCTTTCATCTGCGGATATTTCTGCCCCTTTACGATCGATTCTCAGCCGCCAAAAAAATGCCTGCGTCTTAATGGACGAAGCAAGAGACATCGATTCTGAAAACCAGCAAGTGATCACCAGTCGGGGAGCGATTCCTTACGATACGTTGATCGTGGCAACCGGAGCGAGCCATCACTACTTCGGTAACGATCAGTGGAAAGATGATGCTCCTGGTTTGAAAACGGTTGAAGATGCGATCGAGATTCGCCGCAGAATCTTCCTAGCATTTGAGGCAGCCGAGAAAGAGACTGATCCCGAAAAGCGCAAGGCGTTGTTAACCTTCGTTGTGGTGGGCGCGGGTCCGACGGGTGTGGAAATGGCGGGCGCGATCGCAGACCTCGCAAACCATACGTTGAAGCAAGATTTCCGCAGCATTGATACCACCGAGACTCAGATTTTATTGGTCGAAGGGTTGGATCGGGTCTTGCCTCCTTATCCCGCTGATTTATCCGTGAAAGCGGCTGAACAATTGACGAAATTGGGTGTCACGGTACGGACAAAAACCAAAGTGACCCAGATCGACGGCGAGAAAATGACGCTCGAATCCGACGATCAGACCGAGACAATTTCGGCAAAAACGATTCTGTGGGCAGCAGGAGTGAAAGCTTCTGGAGTCGGTCGTGTGATTAGCGATCGCACTGGGGCATCGCTCGATCGTGTCGGTCGCGTCATGGTTGAACCCGATCTCAGCGTTCCAAATCATCCGAATATCTTTGTGATTGGCGATCTGGCTCACTGTGCTGATCCCGAAGGAAAGCCTTATCCGGGAGTTGCACCTGTAGCGATGCAGGAAGGCAAGTATGTGGCGCGACTGATCAAAGCGAGATTACAAAACCGATCGCTCGATCGATTCCTCTACAAAGAGTTCGGTAGCCTTGCGGTGATTGGACAAAATGCAGCCGTGGCGAATCTCGGTGGCGTTCATCTGTCTGGCTTTATTGCTTGGTTTATCTGGATTGTGGCGCACGTCTACTTCTTGATTGAGTTTGAGAACAAGCTTATCGTGATGATTCAGTGGGTTTGGAGTTATGTCACTCGTGCCCGTGGAGCGCGGATTATCACCGACACGACATTAGTTCCAGCCGAATCGCCAGTCGCACGATCGCGGCAGGAAGAACCACTCAAGGTTTAGAGCGTGTTTGGAAAGTATAGGAAGACGCTTCACTTCGATGACATTTCGCCCGTGATTGAAAATCACGGTCTATCGGAACAAAGTCCACTGAAGGGGACTGAAAGCCCTTGCAGTCAACTCTTCAGTCTGTTTCAACAGACTTCGTTCCGATAGCCCCGAATTCCATTCGAGGGGCGATTCAGGCGATGAACAGCTACTTTTCAACCTCCCTCTTAGAGCGGATGGGTTGCCCACCGAATTTTATTCGCCACGGCACGTTCAATTTCTTTGAGATCAGAGCAGATGAGATTAAACTCGTCTGCTTTTCTTTTTCGCTGTCCATACTAAACGGGGATTGCATTCACCCTTGTTCAGCTATGCGCGATACCGTCGATTCTCAAGTCGAATTCTACCTTAGGCAAGCTCGGCAACTTAGTCGAGCCGGGATTTATGAGGACGCGATCGCGGCGCTCGATAAACTTCTACAGCGTCAACCGAGTTCGTTTGTTGCCTGGTTTGAACGGGGAAAAGCATTCTATGGACTCAAACGATATCACGATGCGATCGAGAGCTTCAAAGAATCGATTTTGCTCAAAGCGGATTACGAGCCTGCCTGGAATTTGCAGGGAATGGCGCTGTCTCAACTTCAACGGTACGCAGAAGCGATCGCCAGCTACGATAAAGCGATTCAACTGTGTCCCGCAAACTACAAGGTTTGGTTTAACCGAGCTAATGCACTCTTGAAACTCGGATCAAGCTATGAAGCACTTTATAGCTACGAAGAAACGCTCAAACTCAAATCGACCTACACGAAAGCCTGGTACAACCGGGGAATTGTCTTAACTCAACTGAAGCGATTTGAAGAAGCGATCGACAGTTACCAGCAAGCTCTTGCAACTCGACCCCATTTTTCCGCTGCTCACTACAATTTGGGAAATCTGTTTTATCGCTTGGGACGCTACGAAGAAGCTTTAAGAAGCTACCAGCAAGTTTTAGAAATTCGTCCGACGCTGTACGAAGTTTGGTACAACCAGGCAAATGCACTCGATCGATTAGGGTCACATGAATGCGCGATCGAGAGTTATGATCGGGCACTGAGTCTGAACCCGAATAGCGATCGTATTTGGTACAGTCGCGGAGTCGCCTTGAGTCGGAGTGGAAAGCGACAGGACGCGATCGCATCGTTTGAAAAAGCGATCGAGTTGAATCCAAATTGCTCTGATGCTGTCATTCGTCGCGATCAGCTTCTCAACGATTGAGCTTTTCTGCATATTGCTTGAGTTCCCATGCCATCCGCTGAATGCCTTTGCGCTCATCTTGTCGGATGAACGGTAGTAAGAATCGAGCCAACGTTCCAGAGAAATTCTGCTGGTACAGAAATCGTGTTTGATTGACCCCAGTATCTTGAAGTTCTAAAACGTGTTCATTTCGCAGACCGGGAATGGTAGACAGCCATTTCAAACAGTAATTGGGTTGTACCAGAGTCACGATCGGGCGAAACTGGACTTCCTCTTCTCCCGGATTTCGCAGCAAAGAAAGCGCCACGTCGCGACCTTCTACAAATGGCAGAGAAGGATCGCAATCGTATAAGAAAGTATTCCAATATTTCCAGCGCTCTTTGTCGATCAGGATTTGCCAGACCTGCGATCGAGCGGCGCGAATTTCAATTTCTGTATATAACGTTGGCATTTGAAGATAATCCTTAGTCGTTCGCTATTTACAATTCATGATCCTCAAGTGCGGTAAGATTTGCCGAGTCGCAAATCACTCCTCCCATGTCAGACCTTCTAACTCCCAATTCCAGTTTTAGCTTGACGATCCGGTTTCAGGTTCCCAACCGTCCCGGAATGCTTGCCAGTGTTACTAAAGCAATTTCGATCCTCGGCGGCAATATGGGACAGATTGATCTCATTGAACAAACTCGCGATATTTCGATGCGAGATATTACGGTCGATGCTGCGAGTACCGAACACGCGGAAACGATCGTGCAAGCGGTGAAAGATTTACCTTATATCAAAGTGCTGGATGTTTACGATCGAACCTTCACGCTGCATCGCGGTGGCAAAATTAGCGTTGTTAGTAAGATTCCCCTCAGAGGACAGGCAGATCTCGCGATGGCGTACACTCCTGGGGTGGGAAGGATTTGTACTGCGATCGCTCAAGACCCCAAGCGAGTCTATGAATTGACCGTGAAACAGAACATGGTGGCGATCGTTACCGATGGCAGCGCAGTTTTAGGGTTGGGAAATCTAGGGGCTGAGGCATCATTGCCTGTGATGGAAGGGAAGGCGATGCTGTTTAAAGAGTTCGGTGGACTGGATGCGTTCCCGATCTGTTTAGCGACTCAAGACACCGATGAGATTGTCGAAACAGTGAAGCGAATTGCTCCGGTGTTTGGCGGCGTGAATTTGGAGGATATTGCGGCTCCTCGCTGTTTTGAGATTGAAGCGCGACTTCAGCGAGAGTTGAATATTCCAGTGTTCCACGATGATCAGCATGGAACTGCGATCGTCACGCTTGCGGCTCTGACGAATGCACTCAAGCTCGTAAAGAAACCGATGTCAGAGATTCGGATTGTGATTAATGGTGCGGGTGCTGCTGGAGTCGCGATCGCAACTCTATTACAGAAAAGCGGTGCAACTGGGATCACGATGTGTGACTCGAAAGGGATTTTGTCTGTCGATCGACCAGACTTAAACGATCAAAAACGCGCCTTTGCAGTAGAACAATCTGGAAAGCTTGCTGATGCAATGAAGGGTGCAGATGTGTTCTTGGGTGTGAGTGCGCCTGGAGTAGTCACCCCTGAAATGGTGAAATCGATGGCAACTGATCCGATCGTGTTTGCGATGGCAAATCCAATTCCTGAGATTCAGCCTGAGTTAGTTCGAGAGGATGTTGCAGTAATGGCAACTGGACGAAGCGACTATCCGAATCAGATTAATAATGTGTTGGCGTTTCCGGGTGTGTTCCGGGGTGCATTAGATTGTCGAGCCTCGGCATTCACGACCAATATGTATTTGCAGGCGGCACTAGCGATCGCATCTTTGATTAAGACAGAAGATCTCGATCGAGAACATATCATCCCATCTGTGTTCGATGAACGAGTGGCAACCGTGGTTTCTGCTGCTGTTCAACGTGCCGCGAGAGAAGATGGAGTCGCAGGACGATGACGTGAAAAAACGGAGGATAGCATTTCCTATCCTCCACAGAGATAGTTCAAAAATTCAAATTTAGAATTTGTTAGGACTGAAGGCTATATGCAAGCAAACCTGTGAAATCAAAGATTCCATGAGCAACAATGACTGCCCATAATCGATTGGTTTTGGCATACACATATGCAAATATCAAACCGATGAGGAATACAGAGAGGATTCCAGACAGAGGTTGGTACAAATGATAAGCCGTTCTAATTACAGTACTGATCAGAACTGCAATCCAGAGATTGTTTGACTTCTTGAAGAAAGTAACGACATAGCCACAGACAAACAGACTTTCGTACACTGGATTGAGCATTGAGACAAGTGCAATTCTCCAGAGAGCGAGGCTAGATGGTGTAGATGTTCTGCTCTGTTCGATTTCCTGAATGACTGGAAACAGCGCTACTAAGGCAACATAAACGAGAATCCAAGCAATCCAGGTCGCGATAAAGAGTCCGATGCCTATGAAAGTGGACTTCCATTTGGGTGTGACTCCTAATTGTGTAAAGCTCCAGCCTCGTTTCTTCAGAAACCAAACCAGAATCAGCAATACAACGCTTTCGTATATCAGGATGAACGTTAAATGGTTATCCGTAAATAGGGCTTGCTGAGGAAGTCTAAGAAGCTTTCTAGGACTGAATTTCAGCGGGATAAATTGCTGATAAAATGCAAGATAAAGCACTATAAACCGTGCAAAAACCTTGCATCTGATTTTACTATG
>NZ_JBNXVP010000031.1:0-88752 GCF_050565645.1 Leptolyngbya sp. AN10 | reverse complement strand
CTTTGAATTACATCGAACACGGCGACAACCGAATCAATGGCAATTGGCGATCGCATAAATAAAAGGATGCAGATTCAGAGAAGTCTGTGATCCAGTTTTTACAGAATGACTTTTTCAGCAAGCCCTACTTATTGGAGTGCCGCAGTGCCCAAGTAGCGTTACTTCAGTGGGTAAAGAACTACGAATTCAGGAAATTCGTAGTTCAGATGACTCGGTTCGCCTTTTCACGCTAGAAGCAAGTGGATGTACAAAGCAATGGATACTCAGACGGGATGTTGGAAATCTTCGATTGATTGAATCACATTTTTTAAGCTTAATTAGCAAGGGGTGAATACTATGCAATGCCTACATTGCGGCTATGAAAACATTTCAATTGATACCGAGCATTGCCCAAATCCGAGCTGTGGCGTTCACCTGCCATCCTTACTGAAGGATTGCTTAGAGCCAGGAACTATTTTGTACAACATCTATCGTATTGAGTATCCTTTGGGTCGAGGCGGATTTGGCATCACATATCGTGCGATTGACCTTTCGTTAAACAGACCTGTCGCAATCAAAGAATTTTACCCACAGGAACATGCCTGTCGCAATAACAATACAGGTATGGTGGTTGTACCTGTCTCTCAACAAGATAGGTATGACCGAAGCCTAGAGCGCTTTCTGCGAGAGGGAACTACACTTGCCCAGCTAAACCATATCGATAACATCGTGAAAGTTTATGCTTCCTTTAAAGCTAAAGGAACGGCTTTTCTAGTGATGGAACTGATTGATGGACAGACATTGAGAAAGGTACTTAACCAGCAACTTGGTCGCACTTTACCACCGGAGCGAGTTCAGGTCATTCTATCTAGCCTGGTCAAAGCGTTAAGCGCGACGCATCAGCAGCAGATTTATCACCTCGATCTTTCTCCAGAGAATGTGATGATCACGAAGAAAGATCGAGTTGTGCTTATCGACTTTGGGGCTGCCAAACAGGGATTGGGCACAAATACTACTCGATCGTACAAAGAAGCTTACGCTCCAATCGAACTTAAAGCTGGTCATACTCATAGAGTTGGAGCATGGAGCGATGTGTTTGAACTTGGAATGATGCTGCATGAGATGCTCATCGGGAGTCTACCGCCGACATCCATCAGTCGTACTCTGCAAGATTGGACTCCTACTTCAAGCTTATCTGAACCGTGGCGAGAATTAATCCTGAGAGCCACTCAACTCCATGCAGAGGCACGTCCGCAAAGCTTGTCCGATTGGTGGCATTTGGAAGTATCGCCAAAAGAACCAACACAACCAAAAGAACCAACACAACCAAAAGAATTAAGACCTGCTGGATTTGCACTGCGATCGATGGCATATCTCATTGATGTCATTCTTCTGCTTGTTACAAGCTTGGTCTTATATTCACCTGCAAATGCAACATCAGAAAGCTATGGCTGGAGTCTTTTGGGTGCTTATATGTTCATTTCCCTAATCTACTCTCCCGTTATGGACAGTTCCCCGTTGCAAGGAACACTGGGTAAGGCATTAGTTGGCATTGAAGTGACTGATCTAAGCGGCAGAAAAATTAAGCTGGGACGTGCTTACGGTCGTCATATCTGCAAAATTTTGTCTTACATCCTGTTGATTGGTTTCTTCATGGCTGGCTTCACAGACTATAAGCAAGCGCTCCACGATCGCATCACAAAATGTTTAGTTATTCGGAGAAAAGAACATGGATACGCAGCAAATCACAACCTCTAATCCCCGCTACATTGGTATCCCTAAACGGCTTCTAGCAATGTTTATCGATAACTTTGTCACCATCATCGTTACTACTTTCGTTGTTTTTGGACAAACTCAACCTCAATCTCCTGCCAAAATTCTTGCTTATCTGGTTGTTGCTGTTTTGATTGCTGGTGCTTATTTTGTATTATTAGAAAGTTCAGCAGAGCAAGCGACACTGGGAAAAATGGCTCTGGGTATCATGGTGACGAACAGCCAAGGCAAGAAACTCACCGTTTCACAAGCTGTAATTCGATACCTCAGCAAAGGTATATGGGTGATAGTCATTTTTATAGCAGCGATTTTTGCGGCTGTGAACGCACAGAATTCATCTCTTTTAGCACTTGCTGGTCTTGTCGTGCTAATTGCTGCACTCGGTAACTTACTCGCTGGATTGATGGTGCTTTTCAATCCAGAGAAACAGGCGCTTCATGATCGCATTGCCAAAACATTTGTTATTGATGTAGAAGATAGACCAGGTAAACTTCCTCAAAAAGCACTCCTCCAGATTGCAGCGATCGCACTCATCTCAGGACTTCTATTTCATCTTGTCCCATCTTCTCCAGGACAAGAAGGAAGCACTCCACCATCACCCCTTCCAGGTCTTACTCCTCAGCCTTCTCCAATTTCTAAAACCACTACCATCAATCTCTGTGGTGTACAAGAGGAAGTTTTTTCGCCAGTGTCGTTTATTGATGGAGTTTGGCAACTTCAGTTCAGTGTAGGAAGCACAGTGCATCTATCTACATTAACCATGAGAGGAGAGTCAGGAACGATGCAAACTGAGTATTTTGACGATGATACTAACGAGAAAAAAGCTGTTGTGCAAACAATTAAGCTTCGACAATCTCCGAGTGGCTTCTGGTTGTTTGGAGCAGATCCAGTTGATGCAACTACGAAGAAACCCGCCGATCGATACATTCCCGACAACATCTATCGCCAGAAACGTCCTGATGGATCGTTTGTTACGTTTAATTGTGTTGCGAATCAGGTTCGATTACCTGCATCAATGAATTTTATTCGTGACTAGCATCTGAGTAATTCACCTCTCAGGTTCTTGAGAGGTTCTAAGCATTGAAATCTGCTCAAAACTTCTGCTTCAGCAAAATACTCACTTCAGCTATGCTCATTCAAGAATTACAGGCTTTTCAAGGTGGATTTATTCCAATTCATGTCGAAGAGATCAAAGAAGTTAAACTGTTAGAACTGTTAGGTGCTGGAAGATTCGGAACTGTTTGGAAGGTTCAAGATATTAGAACAAAAAATCTTTATGTTCTAAAAATCATTCAGAATATTGAACCAAGTAGCCGCCTTGTTCATCGTGTCCGATTGGAAGCAAGTGTCACTATTTCTTCAAACTACATAATCCCAGTGATTGGACTCCGGGAATGGAATGATAGTACGTTCCTGATCTTGTTTGAATACTTCTCAGCAAAGTCGCTTGATCGAGTCCTAAGAGAAGAGACATTAACAGTCGCTCGTAAACGCTTTCTGTTTGACCAAATTCTCAGAGGAGTAGCAGATGCTCACAAAAATAACATCATTCATCGTGATTTAAAGCCAGCAAACATTCTTGTAGGAGAGAATGATGTCGTAAAGCTAATTGACTTTGGGTTGGCAAAGTTCAAGGCGACGGGTTTCACTAAAACAGGTGACATGATGGGAACCCCACCTTATATGTCACCAGAAATTTCGATTGAGGGTTCTAAGTTCTCTGATGCTCGTACTGACATCTATGCACTAGGTCAGATCCTCTATGAAATGTCTATGGGATACACATTTTGGGCAAAGCAAGGATGGCGCAGTGGAGGCTTCTATGAATTCACAAATTTTTTGAAGCAACTTCCTCCTCCAACGGAATGTATTGTACTCTCAGATTTCTCTTGCGATCTCTACAGTAATGCTAAGCAGGTGCTTGCTCGAATGGTCAAACGAGATCCAAAAGAACGCTATGCCACTGTGAATGAGGTAATTGAAGCGCTATGCGGTGAGTCAATTCGTGCTGATGTGCCGGAAGTTCCGCGAGAGCCATATCAGGTGAACTTGAAATACCCGCTGTTGATTGTCGAATCTGGTACAAATAAAAACGCTTGTACCTTAGTTAGAGTTGACCCAGGTGAGCAACTTGTATTGGGAAGAATCGATATTGCGGGCAGCGATCGCAGTATTAGTAGACGACATCTCGTTTTTACTCGACAGGGAAATCGTTATTTCGTCAGCGATATCCGTCAGAAAGCTATTCTTCCAAATAGTGAACTCAACCCTACGCTAGTCAGTGGTGTTGCTCTCGAACCGAATGCCGCACCAACTGAGTTACTTGACGGAACTCGGTTAAAAGTTGGTGACATTTTCTTGCGCGTTGTACTTCCAAGCTGATTTCTTATCTTTAGGAGCCATCTTCCATGAAAACCTGTTCTCATTGCAGTGCAGTCAATCCTGATGTTGCAAAGTTTTGCCTACAGTGCGGTAGTCATCTTTCGACGAGTTGGAAAAATCAGGATATTGCATATACATCTTCACCAGAAGTTCAAGTTGTCAATAACGGTCAGGCAACTCTAAAAGTTCAAGTTATCGATCAGGCGACTCCAAATCAGTTCACGCCAGTTCACAAGCAGCTATACATACAGCGTAAGGTGGACATTATGTTTGTCCTTGATTGTACGGGCAGTATGCAGGGCGAAATTGATGCTGTGCGAGATGTGATTATTGATTTTGTTGAATCGATCGAGTCACAATCTGTTTGTACCAGAATGGGCTTAATCGAGTTTCGCGATTGCAAAATTCAGGAAGAACAACGAGTTATTCAGTTTAACGGACAACCCTTTACAAATGATCCTCACTTATTTCGTCGAGAAATTTCTAGCTTGAAGGCTCAAGGAGGTGGAGATGAACCAGAGAGTAGCTTAGACGCAATGATGCTTGCGCTCAATCAACCATTTGACCCGGATGCCAGTCGAGTGCTTGTGCTTATAACTGATGCTCCCCCTCACATTCCTGATTGCGAGACTCAGACTATTGAGGAAGTCATGCACAGAATTAAACAGGTCAAGATTGATCAAATCTATCTGGTGATGCGAACTCAAGACCACCGCAACCACATTTATCTGAAGCTGTTGGAAGTAGTGACACGAGGGCTAGCATTTGACATTGGTCAAGGAGACGACTTTCGTAAACGTTCTGCCAATTTCAAGCAAACTCTAATGGCACTCGGCAACTCGATTTCACTTTCAACTTTGGGGGAGCAAGGCAATTAAGCCATGAATACAATTACACTGCAATGGCATGAGGCAGGTGCAATAAAATCTCGGACAATCGACTTTAGTTCATTGGACAGCGTAGCTAGTGCGATTCGGTTAGGACGAGATTCAAAACAATGCGACATTGTGTTCTCCGATCCCAGAATTTCTCGACTCCAAGCTGAAATCACATGGAACGATCGCAACAAAAAGTTTTACCTTCAGAACTTACGCAAAAGCAACCCGATTCTGATCAACGGTCATCCGTTAGCCGATCTCACACCGCTTGATGGTCTTACAACGATTGTGATAGGAACTACCGAGATTCAAGTGAGCCTCACTTTAGCTGACGAGCCGATTGTTCAAAGTACCCATGAGGCGGCAGATTCGGAAGAATCCTTTAAATCGCTTGAACTAAGCAATGTAGGATACAGCCAGATTATTCCACTGTCTTTTCTCAAGGAACCTTCTCGTCGCACTTCTTATCTAGTGCCGGGAATTTTGACGGTTGGTGCAGTAACTTTACTATTTGCCAATCTAGGGAATCCAGCCGTTTTCAATCTTCTATTAGCACTCTATTTAGGGGGAAGTGGATTCTGTGTAATCTACCAACTTTGTCAAAAAAATAAGCCTTGGTGGGTTATTGGATGCACGATCACCATGACTCCTTTCCTGTTAATGACTCCGATATGGGGGATGATTATCCTAGTGTTTCGAGAAATTCTACCAGGTCAAATTCCCAATCAGGAGACAGGGTTGCTCTCCAGTTTTATCGCCTTCTTTTTTGGTGCAGGACTCGCAGAAGAGTTGTTGAAAGCGATTCCAATTTTTGTTGTAGCTTGGTGGGGACAGTTACTCGAATCTTCTCAGCGACGACGCATTGGCGTTTCCGAACCACTCGATGGAATTATTCTGGGAGCCGCTTCTGCATTGAGCTTCACACTGATCGAAACATTGGGACAATACGTTCCAACTGCGATCGGAGGAATTGCGAGTCAAAGTGGTGTGGGTGTCGGTCAGCTTGTCGGATTGCAACTGCTCATTCCAAGAATTGTTGGTTCTGTATTTGGTCACATGGCGTACACCGGATGCTTCGGGTACTACATTGGACTCAGCTATCTCAAACCAAGCAAGCGTTGGAGTTGTCTAACTATTGGATACTTTGTTGCATCATTCATTCATGCGGTTTGGAATGTGAGTAGTCGATTGGGTTCGGTAGCTCAGGGAATGGCGGGTTTGTTGTCGTACTGCTTACTAATTGGCTGTATTCTCAAAGCGCGAAAAGTTTCTCGAAAGTACCACACCTACCTGTCATCGTAGTGGGCTGTTCCCCAAATTCAATAGAGAATAATTCATAGAGTAGAGATGATGTGATGCCTTAGAGAATCGAATCTTAATCTCTCATGGAGTTTAGAAGGCGTATCGTCTTGCACCAGACCTATAAGGTAATCATAGAGAGCCTTGAACCGAGAGAAATAAGATCGACGCAGCTAATGAAGTTCCGTAAATTCACCCAAAAAATCGTGACTTTTCCTTAAGAAGATGAAACAATAGGACGGTCGGTCTGAAGTAGGGTAAAAACCGTGAGTTTCGCATCGCACTACTGGCAACTCGTAAAGCTAGATTCAGCAGGCAGGCGGCGGATTGAAATCATGACCAGTGCAAAGACCTATTTTTATGAGCAGTTGCTAGATGAGTCGGCAAAGGCAGAAGTGCCAGATGTCACCATCCAGCGCGAACTGTGGCGGCGATTTCAGTCTGGTGAGGAACAAGCCGCTCTGTGTTTGCGGTGTTTTATCTCACATCAAATCGATCAAGTCTGTCGCAATCTCAGTTCTAAGTTTGGCGATCGCAACGGATTTACCTACTGGGATGTACTACCTTTTGTACTTGATGACGATGGGAGGTCGCATTCAACCGAATCTCTATGGAAAACAATTTTGCACTCCTTCGATCCGGACAAGGCTTCTCTCTCGACTTGGATCAACCTAAAAGCCAAGCAACATCCAGAACTCAAGCGATTTCTCCTGGAGCATGGGGTTTATTTAGTCAGCGATTGGGCAATTTTGAATGATACGAAACAGAACTCCCTTCAGCAGATTCTAAGCGAAAGCTACTATTTGCCGAGTATCGAGATTCAGTACAGTTCAGCACTCTTGTACAGCTTTCATGCCGTTTATCGACAAGATCGCCTGAGACTGCGGCGTTCTGGGGCGAGACTACCGTGTCAACCCCCTACAATTGAACAGTTAGAACGAATCTCGATCGAGCTATACAATCGGACTCAGAAAAGCGTCGATCATGAGACGATTTTGAATCAGTTGAAGGCGATCGCTAGTAAGCTCCGACGTGCCCGAATCCTTGCAAGAGGAGGTTCGGTTCAGACAGTCTCGCTTGATGAACCAGACATACAACCCGTCATCGATCAGGTAGAATCTTTGCCTGAAGACGATGAAGTATTGGACTTTCTCAAGTTTTATCAAGATCAATTCCTATCTTGTTTGGACAGTGCGATCGCTCAAGTCATTCCAACTGTCTTAGAAAACTTCCAGCGTAGGCGTAGACCCGTTGAAGAAGCATTTCTCACTGCGTTGCATCTATTTCACTGTCAGGGGCAATCAATGGGCGAAATCGCTCCACAAGTTGGGCTGAAGAAACAATATGAAGTAACTCGATTATTGAAACTCGCGGATCTGCGAACAGATATCCGGCAGCAATCACTCGTTTATTTGCGAGATCGAGTGATGGATAAAGCCAAACTTTATGCAGATGTCGATCGACTACAGCAACTTGAAAAACAGGTAGATTCGATTCTAGACGAGCAACTTTCGAGCGTGATCGCTGAAGCCGAAACCGAAGCACTATCACCCATCCGAAATCAACCGCTTCGGAGTTTATTTGCCCGTCGTCTTTGTCATTATCTCGCTTCGAGGAAGTACAGCTATGTCTAACTTACCGAGTCCGATACTGGATGAATTTGATTTCCCAAGTTGGGATGCGCTAGATCGAGCGCAAATTGAACTGTTGCCCGAACAAATTCAACAAGCAGCGCAATTCAGCAGTCTCATTCTCGATTTTGAGCAATGCTGGCAAGCGTATCTTGCTGCACTGGCAACATTTGGATTTCAACAATGGATTCGGGAGCGATCGCCGGAATTGAATACCCAGTTCGATCAAGCTTCAATTTGGCGCGAGGGTTATGCAAATCTGATGGCTGAAGCCTGCAATATACAAGTTGGAGCATTTAAGGTCTGCTTGATTCCGGTTGGGAACCAGATTGATCATCAGATTAAGGTGTCGATCGCAGCGTTTGATCTTCCAGAGTTTGTAGCGCACTTCTACGTCTTAGTCCAGGTATTGGAAGAAGAGGAAAAAGTAGGAATTGTAGGCTTTCTCAATTATAATCAATTCCGTCAGCATCTAGGCGCACTCAACCCTCTGTCAGATTGGACTTATGCGGTTCCGTTTGATTGGTTTAATCCCAATGCGAGTGCGTTGCTATTAAACTTCCGTTGTTTAGAGCCGAGTGCAATGCGGTTACCTGTTCTCGAAGCGCCGCGATCAACGATTGCACTTCGAGAAAAACTAGCAACACAAAATCTTCGAGATCAACTCCCTTGGACTGTTCTTTCCATCGAAGAAGGCTTAACGTTATTGAGCGATCCTAGCTTAGTAAAGTTACTCTATTCTGATGACCCACCTTCAATTAATGTCGGGCTTTGGTTCCGGGATCAAATTGATGAGATCGCGCAAAACCTCGGTTGGTTGTTGTTACCCTCGCCAGGTCTACCCTCGCTGAGATCGCTCGAAGATGATTTTGAAGGGATTCGATCGTTTTTAGAATCAGAGGGAGTTGACATTCCCGCAACTGCGCGAGGGGCTTATCAAATCCTGCAATTTGGGCAAGAAAGATTTCGACTTTATGCTGTGACCTGGATACCACTAGAAACCTCTTCTGAGTGGGTGTTGCTGATTGCATTAAGTACAGAACCTGGTTCATTGATGCCTCAAAGTTTGAAACTTTCTATTCAAGATGAGACAGAGATTCTGTTTGAGCGAACCTTACAAGAAAATAATGAGAGCGTCGTTTACGCCCAGGTCTTAGGGAGTAGGAATGAACGATTTCGAGTCACTGTCACTGTGAATCAAACTAATATCCTTGAGATTCCGCCATTTGGATTTCAAGTTGATGCACCAAACTAGAAATTTATGCATGAGTTGAAATAGTCGAGAACTAACCGCCCGTATCATTCAGAAACTGCGATGAGACATCACACCCAAACTTTTCACCTCAAAATTCAGAAAGTTGAGCAGCGCTGTCTGTTTGACCTCACTTGGGGACAGGGACAAAGCCTGAGTGTGCAAGTAAACTACCCACAAACACTTACTCAGCTTTATCAGACTTGGCGGCAAACCTACCTCAATTTTTATCAATCTGGGCATCTACGGGGACGAACGATCTCCGGAGGAACGGGTGTCATTCAAATTGATTGGCATCAGGAACTGGTTCGAGCAGAAGCGAAATTCATGTATGAGTTTCATCGATGGTTGCGGAGCGCAGAACTCTACGACATTCGATCGACGATCGCTTCTGCCAGTCAAATGCCGAACAGTTCCAAGCCGATTCGCGTATTTCTTACTTGTGCGCCCATTGAGCTTAATCGCTTTCCTTGGGAAACTTGGGAACTGGGAACAGAGTTCTCTACGATCGGAGCTATCCAAATCATCCGATCTCCGCTCAACATCAATACGCCGACTCAAAGAAACTCATTTCGATCCAGACGTGTTCGGATTCTAGCTATTCTGGGCGATGATACCGGACTCGACTTTAAAGCCGATCAAGAGGCTGTCCGATCGCTCTCAAAGCTAGCAGAAATCAAATTTGTAGGCTGGCAACCAGAAAAGAGTGCGGATCAAGTGATCAAGGAAATTAAGAGTGCGATCGCAGATGAGCAGGGGTGGGATGTTCTGTTTTTTGCGGGACACAGCAATGAAGCGGATTTGACAGGCGGAGAACTAGGAATTGCACCTAGAGTTTCGATCTCAATCAATGAAATCAAACATCAATTAATCACTGCGAAAAAGCAAGGACTACAAGTCGCTATCTTTAATTCGTGCAGTGGATTAAGCATTGCTGACTCATTAGTTGATCTTGGCTTTGGACAAGTCGTTGTGATGCGCGAGCCGATTCACAACCGCGTTGCTCAAGAGTTTCTCATTCATTTTCTACAAGGATTAGGAAAAGGCTTTGATATCTATGATGCGGTGTTGGCAGCAAGGCAGTTCTTGCAACTGGAAAAGAGCCATACTTATCCATCTGCCTCGCTTGTTCCTTCACTGTTTTGTCACCCTGGAGCCAATCTGTTTCAACTTGCTACAACGTCCTGGAAAAATCGATTGCGCCAACTGCTACCTACGCGGATTGAAGCGATCGCACTGACGACAGGTATTCTACTCAGTTCCCTGCTGCCCGTACAAGATATACTGCGCGATGGGCGGCTCTACACACAATCGCTTTACCGAAACGTAACAGCGCAGATTCCGGCGAACAAGATTCCCCCAATTGCTCTGATTCAGATGGATACAGAGTCTTTGAATACTGCGGGGATTACTCAATTTAGACCCCTTGATCGAACGTATCTTGCAGCAATTCTCGATCGACTACAACAAAACCGCGCAAGCGTGATTGGTTTTGATATGTTGCTAGATACTCCGCAAAAAAATGTTCCACAAGGCGATCTAGTACTGAAAAAATCGGTTCAGCAAGCCGTTAATCGTGGAGCCTGGATCACGTTTGCCTCAATTCAACGGAATGGTAGCGTGATTGGGGTGAATAAACGCACTGGGATTACTACTTCTGCTCAAACGATGCTCGGCAACATTCAAGGATATCCGAATTTTGTTCAATTGCCTGAGCAGAAATGCCAAACTGATTGTCCAATGTCATATTTGCTGGCGTTTGTGCAAGCAGGACGAGATAGCTTAGATAAAGTGCCTCAATCGGGGAGCGATCGTCGTAAGCAATTGCTCGACACCTTCAAGCAGGCTGCTCCAAATCGCACCGTATCTACTCTGCTCAGTTGGAATCCCCCGCTTGGACTAGAGCCGATTATCGATTTCTCATTACCACCGAATACGGTCTATCAGTTAATCCCTGCTCGCTCCCTGCTCGATAGCAGCAATCAATTTTCAAATCTGCCTCAACAAATTGTTTTGGTCGCTCCGGGAGGTGATGAGCGATTGGGCGTGGGAGAAGCACCGGATCAATCACTTGCTCCTACTGCGCTAGGCTTCCACACAGGTCAAGAATGGCTAACGGGTGGAGAAGCATTAGCCTATATGACCCATCACTGGTTACAGCGACATCTAGTGATTCCTATTCCTGATCTATGGATGGTAGGGATTGCGGTGGGATTGGGAAAAGCGGTCGCGCTATTTATTCGTTCACGATCTGGACAATGGACTCAGTTGACTCGTCTACAGGTTTCGGTTGCCTTAGTCACACTCACTGGGATTTATGGCTTGATTGTTCTACAGGTTTATATCTCAGCCTTACTTCTTCTACCTTGGTTGTTACCATCTGCGGTGTTCTTAACGTACAGTTTATCGGCAATAAAACGGAGAGGTCATGTCTAAGGCTCAAAAGCGCATAATTGCTTCTGGCTTACTGGTCGCCAGTATAATTCTCGGATTCTCTGCACCCAATTTGCCTGGATCGATGCCTGCTGAAGCTCAATTGTCATCATGGTTTAGACGACGACCGAAAGTGATTTTGGGAGGTCGCAGCGGTATTTGTCCGATCGCTCCTGGATTGCTCGAAAAAGACTTGACTGTGGTTAGCGATCAACCGTTGTTTGTCTGGACAGGAAAAGGAAAAGCTACAAAGCTAACCGTGCGCGACTACAACACCAAAGAGGAAGTTTGGTCTGTTAACTTGAAACCTGACACACAGCAAATTGCGTATGGAGGAGATAGTCCGCTGCAACCCGATACGGTCTATGAATGGCAGGTTTTAGGCGAGAAGCTGATTGATACTGCACAGTGGAATATGGTGGCAGTCATGTCAAAAGCAGAACGAAATCGACATCTTGCTGCACTGAAAGCAATCGAACAAAACTCGAAAAATCAATCTGTCGAAGCAATCGTCGATGCCAAAGTTGCTTACCTACTGGATGACGATCGTCGTTTATGGTCAGATGCGCTACAAGTACTATCTGAGGTGAAAAGTCCATCTCCAGAGTTTGTGCAAAACCGCAAAGATTTCTTTGCAAGCTTGTGTACTGAGGCTCGGTGAATCTATGATGATGCGATTGTTCTGGTTGCTCCTATCTTTGACTGCACCTCTGTGTGCTGGTTCAACGCTTGCTCAGATTGTTCCTGATGGAACACTGGGAAGTGAGCAATCCCGTGTTGCTCCTCGTGCCTTGGGGGGAAGCTCGATCGAAGGAGGTGCGATTCGTGGTTTCAATCTTTTTCACAGCTTTAGCGACTTTAATGTTAGCGATGGCGCACGAGCTTATTTCGCTAATCCGACGGGCATTCAAAACATTTTGACTCGCGTCACGGGAAATACTTCATCAAATATTAATGGAACGTTAGGAGTAGATGGAACTGCAAATCTATTTTTGCTAAATCCTAACGGGATTGTATTTGGTCAGAATGCACGATTAGATGTGCGAGGTTCATTCTTGGGATCAACTGCAAACGACATTCAGTTTGGAAATCAAGGAGCGTTCAGCGCAACGGCTCCCCAGCCGCCGTCGCCCTTGTTGAGCATCAGTCCTTCGGCATTGTTGTACACCCAACTGAAAGGAGGCTCAATTACAAATCGAGCCATTTTAGAAGTTCCTGATGGAAAAAATTTAGTACTGGTAGGGAGTGAGGTTCGCTTAGAAGAAGGAGCGCTTTTGGCACGAGGTGGACGAGTAGATATTGGAGCCGTAGGAGGTACGGGAAGCGTTGGCTTTGGAGAGGGCAATCTTCTCTTTCCACAAGGATTAGCACGAACTGATGTTTCTCTCGATCGTAGCGGCATTGGTGTTAGCGCAGGCAATGGCGGTAGTGTCGCAATTCATTCAAATAATCTCAACATCGTTGACAGCATTGTTCTAGCAGGAATCTTGCCTGGAGTTGGAACAGCTAACAGTCAAGCAGGTGATATTACGCTCGATGCGTTAGGAACGATCAACATTACTCCAGGAAGTTCGATCAGAAACTGGGTGTTTCAGAATGCGGCTGGAAATGGTGGTGATATTCGCATCACCGCAGATTCACTGTTCTTTGCAGGCTCTGGCTTTATTAGTGCAAGTACTTTCGGTCAGGGCAACGCAGGAAGTGTGCGAATTCAAGCTAAAAACAATATTACCCTAGATGGAACAACGATTTTCAGCTTAGCCGAAACTGATGCTCAAGGAAATGCTGGGAACATCGAGATTCAGGCTCAAAATCTCGCGCTGCTACGTGGAGGACGTTTGAATGCCAGTACCTTTGGGTTAGGAAATGCTGGAAACGTTACTATCAATGTTCGCGATCGCATCGTCCTTGATGGTACGAATTTATCTCTACGTCCCAGTGCAATTTTAAGCACGATCGAAGACAGTGCAAAAGGACAAGGCGGTAACATTACCATCACTACTGGTTCACTCTTGCTTAGAAACAGCGCGAAACTAGATACTAGCGTCTTCGGGGAAGGGCGCGGAGGCGATATTCAGATTAATGCAAGTGAGACTGTTTCTTTGGAGGGTACGACACAGGGAGTGGGCTATGGTAGTGCTATCTTTAGCACGATCGAAGAAACAGGTCGGGGGACTGCTGGCAACATCCGTATCACAACAGGTTCACTCTCTGTCACAAATGGGGCATCAATTCAGTCACTCACCAAAAATCAAGGCAGCGCTGGCAACATCACAATCGATGCGCGAGATTCTGTAAGAGTTGATGGAGGAAGTCTTCAAAACAATGAGGGGACAGCCTCTGGGAGCTTAAATATCGTTATTCTCCGAAGTGATATCAGCAGCAGCGTACTGCAAGGTGCAACAGGCAGGGCTGGAAATATCTCGATTCGGGCAGGCAATGAGATTTTGATTAATCCAACTGGGAAAGTAAGTCGTGGCGCGATTATTCGACCTACAATCAATCAAGACAGTATCAATTTGGATTTGCTGTCCTCCCCAGTTGAGATAGAAAGTGTTGCTGCGGGTCGAGGCGATGCAGGAACCATTACACTCGATGCTGGCAATCGGATTCTTATTGATAATCGAGGTCGTGTCATCACCAATACGACAGGACAAGGCAATGCAGGCAATATTATGGTTAAAGCAGTTGAAGGAATTGTGCTTGACCGAGATGCAGCTATTGGAAGTTTAGTGGATGATAACGCGATCGGGAACGGTGGAGAGATTCGGATTGAAACCGGAACGTTGTCGATCACCAATGCCGCCCAACTCGATACAAGTACATTTGGAAATGGAAATGCTGGAAATGTCATTGTTAATGCGCGAGGAACAGTTTCATTTACAGGCGCTCAAGATATCTTCTCTAGCGGTATTTTGAGTACCTCCGAAAAAAATTCAACAGGCAACGCTGGCAATATTCAAATTAATGCAGGCTCACTTATTCTTGCTGACAGTGCGATTCTCAGTACAATCACAACTACTTCAGGCAATGCTGGCAATATTGCAATCAAGACAGATAATCAGGTGACTCTTAATCAAGGTGCTGAAATTTCTAGCTTTGCTAGCACAGGTGCAAGTGGCAACGGCGGCAATATTCAGATTGAGGCAGAAAGATTGACACTATCTAACGGTTCTGGTTTGCGTGCCTTCACTGCTGGGAAAGGAGATGCAGGAGATGTCATTATCAAGACTCGTGGGGATGTGATTCTCTCAGGCTTTAGGGTAGACGAGGACGGAATCGAACGGAGTAGTTTTATTAATAACCGTGTTACCCGGACAGGCAACGGAAATGCAGGCGATATCCAGATTCTTGGAAACTCGCTAATTTTGAGAGATCGTGCAAGCTTTGAAGCATTCACACAAGGGAGAGGAAACGCCGGAAATATTGTTCTTGAGATTGGCGATCGTGTGTTACTAGATGAATCAATCATCTCGAACATTGTGGGAAGTGTTCTTGCACCTGGGCAGTTGGGAGAGGGAAAAGGTGGAACGATTCGCATTGAAACCAATCAGCTTTCGCTACTTAACGGGGCGCAACTGCAAGCGAGTACATTTGGAAGAGGAAATGCAGGAAATATCGAAATCAAAACTCATGATACTGTTTTTCTATCTGGAACTAGACTCTTTAGAAATAGGAGTCTTCCGAGTGCAATTTTTAGCGTTGTTGCGTCGAATAGTATCGGCAAGGGGGGTAACATTCAGATCGAAACTAGTTCAATGTCGATGAAGGATTTTGCTAGAGTTAGCGTTTCGACTGGAGGGCGGGGTGATGCTGGCAGTATTGATATTAATGCTCGAAATGCTGTTTCTCTCGATAGTCGAAGCCTGATTTCAGCAACCTCAGAGGGTAATACTGAAAGTCGTAGCGGAAATGTTCGGATCACCTCAGCATTGTTATCGATTAGCGACCGCGCCCAAGTCTCCGTTGATAGCGAAGGAAGCGGAATTGCTGGAAACATTGAGGTGAATGCTCGACAGGTTCGCCTTAACAACCGAGGCTTCATTGTCGCAGAGTCAGCTTCGCAAGATGGTGGCAACATCAAGATTGAAAATGCCGATCTTCTATTAATGCGTCGAGGTAGTGCTATTTCAACGACAGCAGCAGCGGGAGGAAATGGCGGAAACATCACAATTGATGCTAAAACTATCGTTGCACCTGCTCGTGAAAACAGCAACATTCGTGCCAACGCATTTACAGGGAGCGGTGGAAGGGTCGAAATCAATACTCAAGGTCTTTTTGGAATTCAACCTCGATCTCAACCAACGGTTGAAAGCGATATTACCGCCAGTTCTCAATTCGGAGTTCAAGGCAGAGTGACGATCGCTCAACCCGATGTCCAACCAACCCAAGGCATCACAGAACTTCCTGTAGATTTATTAGATGCTAGCAATCAGATTGCTCAGATCTGCCCGCGTGGAAGAGACTTAGGGCGCTTTGTCGTCAGTGGACGAGGGAGTGCGCCATCGAATCCACTTAAATATCTTCCAGGAACCTCAATCCTAACTCCGCTGATGACGATGGAGGATTCTGCAAATCGCTCGGCTGTGCAAACTATGCCTCAGCCCCCACAACTGGTCGAAGCCCAAGGCTGGATCAGAACTCCAAATGGAGAAATTGCTTTGGTGGCTCGATCCTCTGAAGTCGTGCTACCTACGATCGCAGATTGCCCAAATTGATGCTGAGGAGTTGTTTATGAGACGACGTGACAGACTAATTCGCTTTGTTCTATCGCTGCTGCTGACAATGCTAATTTGTATTGTTTCACCAGCCATCACCCAAATTGCTGTTGCGTCGTTTTCTAATCTGGAACAACAGGCTCGATCGTATTACACCAATCAACAATTCTCAGACGCTGCAAAGCTGTTTCAACAAGCTGCACAATTCTATAAGACCGCGAACGACCCAATTCGGCAGGGATTGAATTTGGGCAATCTATCGCTGTCTTACCAGCAATTAGGAAAGTGGGATGAAGCCAATCAAGCGATCTTAGAAAGTCTTTCTGTTCTAGAAGCAACTCCAGAAAACACACGCGGTCGTTCTTTAGCGCTCGCTCAAGCATTAGATGTTCAAGGCAGTCTGCAACTTGCCCGTGGACGGACGAATGCAGCGTTAGCGACTTGGGAACGAGCAACGAAAATCTATCAGAAAGAAGGCAAACGAGATCGTGTTCTCATCAGCCAAACAAATCAAGCACAAGCATTGCAGAATTTAGGACTACATCGTAGAGCAATCGAAATTCTTGATCAAGCACTTGGACTAAAATTGCGTGGGAATCTAAATGCTTTGAACTCCGCTCTTAAACAAGTTATAGCGACACCGGAAAATGCAACTGCATTACGAACATTAGGAGAATCGCTAAGAGTGATTGGAGACTTTCCGCAAGCGAAAGTCGTGTTAGAGCGCGGACTAGAGATCGCGACCGAGTTCAAGTTAACGGATACGATCGCACTTACACAATTAAGTTTAGGCAATACCTTTCGTGCCCAAGAATTTGGAACACCGAATCTTGGCAAAGACAATTTTCAACGCGCAATCACTTACTACCAACAGGCAGCATTGAAACCTGGGAGTATTCGAGTTCAAGCGCAACTCAATCAACTCAGTTTACTTCTCGACACTCGCAAACAGCTAATAGACAATCTGCAAATTGCAGAAGCAGTGAAACGAACTGAAGCAGCAAAACTCATGACTGAAGCAGAAGCGTTAATCCCTCAGCTTCAGAGCGAGATCGAAGCTTTGCCACAAAGTCAAACTACGATCGAGGCACGAATCAACTTGGCTCAATCGCTAATACAAATGAACAAGGCAACGCAACCGATTGCGGATTCACTCACGATCGCGGTTGAACAAGCTAAGGCATTGGGCGATTCGAGAACTCAATCTTATGCACTCGGTAGCTTAGGCAGTGTGTATGAACAAGCACACCAATGGCAGAATGCCGAGGCATTGACTAATCGCGCTCTAGAGATAGCGCAGCAAATGAATGCTGGAGACATTGCCTATCGTTGGGAATGGCAACTTGGACGCATCCTCGCGGCTCAAGGCAATCGCTCAAAAGAAGCAATCCTGGCATATCAACAAGCTATATCGACAATTAAATCCCTTCGCGCAGACCTAGCAGCTTCAAGTTCGGATGTTCAATTCTCATTTCGAGTTGAAATTGAACCGATTCATCGCCAACTTGTGCTCTTACTCTTACAATCCGATCAACCCGATCGACTAAAAACCGCACGTCAAGTGATTGAGGATTTGCAGTTGGTTGAACTTGATAACTTCTTTCGAGAGGCTTGTCTGACAGCGAATCCTAAACAAATTGATCGCGTTGATAAAGATGCCGCCGTGATTTACCCAATTTTGCTGGATGATCAGATCTCCGTGATTGTCAGCTTACCTGGTAATACGCCATCAGATAATTTGCGGTATTTCAGCACAGAAATCAAGCGATCGCGAGTTGAGCGGCTAGTTTCTGATTTGCGGAATGGATTAGATCAAGGCAATACCCTAAAGTTAACGCTGCCAATGCTCCAACAGGTGTATAACTGGCTCATTCGTCCATTAGAGCAAGATCTAATTGATAGCAAGGCGAAAACATTGGTGTTTGTTCTGGATGGTGCGTTGCGAGAGCTTCCAATGTCTGCCCTACACGATGGGCAGCAATTCTTAATCGAGCGGTACAGCGTGGCAATCACTCCTGGTTTACAATTGCTCTCTCCAAAACCATTGAATACTCAAAGCCTATCGGCATTAGTTGCTGGATTAACGGAGGCGAGGTCGAACTTCGACTCACTTTCGTTTGTGAAATCTGAAGTCGAAGCCATCAAAAAAGAACTTCCGAGCGAAGTCTTACTGGATAGCACATTTACAACTGCTAAGTTGAGAACCAACATTTCAAAAGCAACTTTTCCGATCGTTCATTTGGCAACCCACGGGCAGTTCAGTTCAAATAAGGAAAATACGTTTATCCTGACCTCAGATGGTCAGCTTAATGTAAACGATTTAAGTGGTATGCTTCAAACTGTAGACCTATCAAGAGAGCGATCACTAGAGTTGCTTGTCCTCAGTGCTTGCCAAACCGCGCAAGGTGATCCTCAATCTACACTAGGATTGGCTGGAATTTCACTTCAATCAGGAGCACGAAGTACGATTGCAACCTTATGGCAAGTTAACGATCAAGCTTCCGCAGATCTAATGAAAGTCTTTTACCATGAGTTGGCACAAGTCAATCAAACAGGTATCTCCAAAGCAGAAGCACTTCGTCGCGCTCAGATTGCAATTCTCAATAATCAACGATACGAGCGGCAACCGTTTTTCTGGGCAGCCTATGTTCTAATTGGCAACTGGACATAAGCCCATTTAGCTAGATTAACTAATTCAAGAGTAAGAATTAGACAGATTATCTAGGACGTTGGGAGAGCGTTCCCCGCGATTTCCTTCACTAGACTTTAGCTGCTCATCCTGACGATCGCTCTCCTCTGGCAAGGGCAGCAATTGCTCTGCGGCTTCAATTCGTGCATAAAGCTCTTGAGTCAACACTTGGCGATCCATCGCTTTAACGCGCCGTTGCAACGCAGGCTTAATTTGATAATTCCATAGCTGCTCGGTCTGCTGACGGTGGGTGAACTCAGAGGGTGCGATCGGGATTCTCAACAAATACGGAATCGAGCCTTCACCGCGCGATCGATACGCCGGATTTGTAATCACACACTTCCCTTGCTCAAACCGCAAAATCTCATCGGGGGTCAGAATTGGTACTTTCTGAAGCGACTCATTCCAACTTGTTGAGCGATTCTGATGCACTCCGGTACTTTGGCTGGTTGAACGGTTGCGTACCGTAACTTCCTTTTCACCGTAGCGTTTTGAGTATTCCTCTGCGGTTCTGAAGTCACCGGGATTGAATAAAATGTGGGTGCTACAGGCGTATGCGATCGCATTTCCTAATTTCTCACCATACTGCTCGTAAAGCTGATTCAGCGATTGAATGCCGAGTAGGAAACACGCACCATTTGATCGATACTCATTGATCCATTGCGGTAAGCGTTCTAACTTTAGGGACGGTAGTTCATCCAGCGAAATGATCAAGGGATCTTTGCGAGGCTGAGAGAGATTCGCAACAATGACTAAGTGTAATGCGGCTGCCAAGAGTGGACCAATCACACCCCGACGCGCATCATCGAGTTTGAAGACTATCATTTGTCTGCCCTCAATCCGAGTTGGAATATCGGATTTGCCAATGAAAGAACGGAGCAAATCTGCCTGGATAAAATTACTGAAGGTGGCAGCAGCAGTCGTGAGGATTCCAGAAATCGTCTTCTCAGCATCTTTGGCGCTTAGAAATTGATTAAAAGACGTAGCAATCCATTCATCCAGTTGGCGCGACTGAATCGCATGATCGAGGCGCTCGACTAAGTTTGGGAGTCGCAGCAATGCGTACACCATTTCCAAGTCAGGGTGTTGCGTTGATTTCGCCAGTTGCAATAGGGCTTTAGCAAGTAAATCACCTGCGGTTGAGAAGAATTCATCACTTTTCCCACCTTTCGAGGCATTGCGATTGATCACCTGTCCGATTTCGCCTGCCATGACTGAATCGTAAGCATCTCGCATAAAGTCAAGCGGATTCAGAACTCCACTGAATGCTTCCCCCGGCGCAAACGCCCAAACTTGATAGCCATAACGAGCCGCTAGAGCCGCATGAAGTTGCATCTGTGAGCCTTTCTTATCGTAGAGAATCACGGGAAATCCTTGAACAAAAGCACTCTCTAACGCGGAATCGATCACACTTGCAGTTTTTCCGCTTCCAGGTGTGCCAATGACCAAGATACTGCGTTGAGCATCAGGCAGGTAAACTGTAGGCGGTTTCCCAAGTACTGTTTGTAAGCGAGTTCCAAGTCTTCGCAATGAACCTTTGAACCAATATCTTGGTTTCCCGCACCAGAGGGTCACGCGATCATGCTTCCGTTCTCGAATCTGCTTCAATGCGATATTCAGCGCAGCTAACTTTTCAGCCGTCCCAACCATTCGTCCCGTCGTAATCTTGCCTTTCTGTTTGCCACCGATGCGTAATAGGAAGATAACGACAACTAGCACGCTCAAAAGCAACCAACTTCCAGTCGCTTGTTCACCTTGAAAGGGCTTGATTAAAGGGACGAAGTAATTTTCTAGAAAAATCCGAGACATGAGACTGCGACAGAACAGCAATGCGGATCATGCGCTAATGGACAACAATCAAAACACTGCTGAATGGGCTGATTTCACGAGCCATCTGGGAGATGACTAAAAGATGTCAATCTGCCTTCCGGCAAGTCAGAAAGCAGCATTTCATCAGCAAGTATGTTACTGACCATTGCCGATCTTCAAAACCTTCAGCCACCTTTACGGTCTTCTCGGTTTCAATCCCTGCAAGAGCGTTTACAGTTCGCCATTCGACAGCAGCAGATAGGGCTACCGATTCAACCTTTATTGGAAAGCGATTCAACCCTGAAATCCTTGGTTAAGCAAGTTCAGCGATCGCTTCCGAACACCCTCCAGTCCGGCAAACAACTAAAACTACATCACCCAATTTCGGCTCGTTTAGTGGATCAAGTCTACGTACAGATTGAAATCAATGTCGGGTTTCATCAGAGAATTCCTAAGCTGTTTGAATGGGCAATTCGTGATCCTGAATTGAATTGGTGTGATCAGATCAAGCTCTGGGCAACAACTCAGCATTATGAAGCAGACCCTAATCAGGTCAAACTAATTGTTCTAGCATTGCATCCTAATCGAAGGGTGAAGAAAGTGATGCACTGCTGGGACAGGAGTCAACATGAGATGACTAGACAAGCATTACTCGCTCAATTGAATGCTCAACCTAGCTCTGAATCAGCCGTTTCTGTTAGTCAATCTAGCATTGACCTCATTGATCTCGATAGTATTCGCGAAGTTGTGCTATGAACACAATCAATCTTCCTCTCAAGCTGCGCTCACTATATGACGACATCCTGCAAAACCCTCCCTATGGTTGGTTTCCGTCAACTCCAGAGCTAATAGAAATGATGCTAGAGCAGGTTATAGTTGAACTCGGAATGCAAGCATTAGAGCCAAGCGCAGGATCGGGAGTGCTAGCAGAAGCGATGAGAAATCAAGGCGTTGAAGTCGATGTCATCGAGCGTGATCCACGATTTCGGCTTTTACTCTTTCAGCAAGGATTCAGATTAGTCGGACAGGACTTTCTAACCTGTCAACCGATGCAGCTATACGATTTGATTTTGATGAATCCACCGTTCTCTTCCAGTCCTCAACATCGTGGCGTTGATCTAGTGCATATCAAGCGGGCTTACGACGAGTTTTTGTCTCCACAGGGGCAATTAGTCAGTGTTGTGAGTAACTCGATGAAGCATACAAGCTGTCTCAAAGCGCAAAACTTTCGGCAATTTCTACGGCACACTCAAGCGATCCTGATTGAACTGCCGCTTGAAATCTTTTGGAATAGTGATCGTCCGGTTACCGTTGAAAGTCGCTTGGTGGTCATCAGAAAATAACTATGGTGGCTATCGCCCCTTCTGGCATGATGAATTGAACGTTGGGTTATGGTTAACACCAAAGCAAAATCTTCTCGAACCACGACTATCAAACCTGCCAAAGCTGTGAAGCCAAAAGCGATCGCTTTTGAGATTGATCCAGAACTGCTGCATGAGTCATATAACCAAATTCGTCGTCCACAATTGCCGTATGGAATCGTGGTGAATGATAAACCCGCAGGGATTCTGATTCCGGTTGACCAACTGGACAAAGCAGGCTGGATCAATCTACCCGCCGAAGAAGAACTGCACACGGTAGAACTTACCGAAGAAGTGACTGGATTGCTGATCACCGAAGCTCGAATGCTCGTTCTAGCGTTTGTTCCAGAATACATTCGTTACAAGAACGACGTTGAAGATTTAGGCAGCACCGTAGTGGGACTGTATGACGAATATCGCAATGCGTTTGACAAGAAGACGATGGATGCTTGCTCAGAACACGCGATCGTCTTTCTCGACGACGACAACCAACCGATGCACACGACTCCGATCGTTGTCCGTTTCAAGAATGTGGCGCTATGGAGTTTCAAATCTGCTCGTGAAGAGTTCTATCGCAAACTCGAAAGAACATTCGCAGACTACACTCAACAGCGCTACTCCGGCAAAAGTGACAAGTGGCGCAGTTTGGGCGTTCTGGAGGTCGCGTTCAAAGCGGTAAAAGAAGGCGAAGGCAACAATAAATCTTGGTGCTGCAAAACCGAAGCGATTACTTCTCCCACGATCGAGAACTTGCCTCAGCTTTTCCTTGGAACTTCAACCACCAAGGCACTGATTTGGGGCATTCATGACAACATCGCAGGTTTCACCGAACCGCAAGCGTTGCCATCCCTCTCCGCAGAACCTGACCTGCTCCCAGGCGCAACTCAGCGACTCAAATCGGCTCGATTAGAACTGGATGATGAACTTGATGACCTCAACATTTTGGATACTGATGCAGAGACGCTGTCGGACGACGAGTTTGACTTTGACGATGACGAACTGGAAGATTGAGCCATCTGCAATTTTTGTCCAGGTGACTGCGATCGTTTAGTCATCTGGATGATGTCTGACCACCCCCTTCGATGTCATTAATACTGGGCAGAGACGTATAAAAATGACATCAGAAGGGGGATCAGGATGGTCAACCAGACGATTCGGATTGTCTTAATTGAGCCACAGGATTTAGTCAGAGTTGGACTCACAACAGCGCTGCCAAAACAGATTCCGAAAGCAGAAGTCATCGGTCATGGGGCAACTGGCGAGAAAGGCTTAGCATTGGTCAAAGCTAAATCGCCCGCGATCGTCGTTTTAGATCTTGACCTCCCTCAAATGACCGGACTCGACGTAATTCAGTTGCTCAAGCAGCAGTATCCCAAAATCAAAATTATGGTGCTGACCGCAAACCGAGAACCTGAAATGGTGCTATCTGCGTTTGATGTGGGCGCTGATTCTTACTGTCTTCAGCATCATTCGATTGGATTGATCACGACCGCGTTGCAGCAAACCTATCAAGGCAATCATTGGATTGATCCTGCGATCGCACATCATCTCCTGCAACGGAAATCGCAACCCATACTCCAAGAAGCCACTGCGGAATCTACAGCAGCCGTTCAGCTATTCGAGGAATCGTGGCAAATGGTCGAACATTTGACGACACGCGAAGTTGATGTACTGGAACTCTTGACGAAGGGACTGACCAATAAAGAAATTGCTGCTCGTCTTTACATTGGGAATGGCACGGTTAAAGGTCATGTTTCAATGTTGATGCAGAAATTTGGCGCACATAGTCGAACGGAAGTTGCCAGTCGTGCGCTTGATTCTGGGATCTTGCGCCAGTATCGACGGAATCTCGCATAGCGACCGCCACGAGCCTGGGGAGATTTATCGCCACTTCCCATGTCCATCGATTTTTACAGCTATGACGACACGCAAGATCATGCTCAAATTCACCACCGTTCCGTTGTTCGATCGGCTTATCCTTATCAGTTCGTTGATTCGGATGCGGATTTAGAGACTGCGATCGCACCCTTATTTGATGCTCCAATTCTCGCGATCGACACAGAAACCACAGGCATTGACCCGCACTGTGATCGACTCCGGCTCATTCAACTGGCTGTCCCCAATCAGCCTGTCCTGGTCGTCGATTTGTTCAAGCTTCAGCAACTGAGCCAACTCAAATCCCTGCTGCAAAGCTCTGTTCTCAAGATTGGACATCATCTCAAATTCGATTGGCAGTTCCTCACCCAAGCTGGATTGCAGCCTCAGCCACCTTTTTTCGACACTCAACTCGCATTCAAAGTGTGGACAGCAGGCATCCCTTTAAAATCGTCACTGCAAGCTGTCGTCAAAAAGCTGTTAGGCATTACTCTCAATAAAACACTACAGCAGAGCGACTTTTCTCAAGCCAAATTAGCTGCTCAACAAATCCAATATGCCGCGACTGATGCAGGGATTTTACTGCCCGTTTATGATGCGTTAGTTCAACGATTGATCGTTGCTGAACTGAGTGCAATCGCACGGCTTGAATCGCAGTGTATGCCTGCTTTTGCTCAGATGGAACTCTATGGGTTTGGCATTGATCGAGAACGACTGAGATCGCAATCCATTGAACTCAAAGCACAACAAACGCAAGTTCTCACTCAAATTCGCCAACAGCTTCGATTACCCGGAGTACAACAGACCAATCTGTTTTCTGAAGATCCAAATGAGATCAATCCCAACTCAGCTACACAAGTTAAACAAGCACTGACAGCGGCTGGGATGGCAATCAAATCGACCGGACAGCGATCGCTTCTCCCAGTTGCCGATCAACACCCTGCCATTCCTGCTTTACTTCAATACCGACAACTGACGAAACTGATTGACAGCTTTTACGAAACACTGCCACAGACCATTCACCCAACGACTCAATGCATTCATCCTACTTGGTATCAACTGGGAGCGCGATCTGGCAGAGCCAGTTGCCGCAATCCAGCACTCCAAACGATTCCTCGACAGAAGCAACTGCGACAGTGTTTCGTGGCAGCACCGGGGAACGTCATGATCAAAAGCGATTATGGACAAATTGAACTACGGATTGTTGCCAAAATTAGCAATGACCCAGAACTGAAGCGAGCTTTTCAAGCTGGGGAAGACTTACATTGCCTAACGGCTGCATTCTTGCTCGACAAGCTCCCCGCCTCAATCACTGAAGAAGAACGACGACTGGCGAAAGCGATTAACTTTGGGCTGATCTATGGCATGGGCGCAGTCAAGCTTCAGAGTCAGGCGTTGATTAAATATGGCGTTTCGCTCAGTTTGACTGATGCTAGGCGATTCCGGAAACGCTTCTTTGAGTTATACCCTAGTATCAAGGCATGGCATGAGCAGATGAAACAGAATGTCTATGTGCATTCAATTAAAAATTGCAGAACGCTCACGGGCAGAAGGCGACTTTGGCGCGATCGTCCCAATCTGAACGAAATGATCAACCATCCCGTTCAAGGACTGAATGCCGATATTACCAAGATGGCGTTGGTGCAACTGAGCCGACGATTACCGCCGGAGGCTCAATTGATTGGGATGCTGCATGATGAGATTTTGGTGGAATGCCCTGAAGCGATCGCACTGAGTGTGAGTCAACTTGTTGAACGCTACATGATTAAAGTTGCTCAACACATTCTGAATCCAATTCCAGTCACGGTCGATGTACAAATTGGTCAAAGCTGGGCAGGATAAAAACGAATAATGGCGGCATTCTCAATGCCTTGCCGCCTCTGGCGGCGAATGGGGTGAAAGTGATGAGAAAGGAGTCTCATTCCAATGGTTACAACGAACAAAGTAAAAAATGGAACCACCAGAACGACAAAGTCAGTTGCTAAATCAACCGCAACGCTAGATTTGAGCGATCCGAGAGTCGCAGTCAAAGCCGTTCGGAACGCATTGTTTCAAACTTACAAAATCAAAATGCCATTGCGAGCGGAAAGTGCAACGGTTCCTGCTTACTACGGATTGCGAGAAATTTTAGGCAATGCTGTTTCCGCATCAGTCAAACGCAACAACGGCACTTTCGATTGGCAAGCTTGGAACACCAAGGTCTTTCCGAAGCTCTTTGGTGAACCAGATGCGCTCAAGTTTGAACTGGCAGTGATGGCGCAAATCGCATCTAACTTCGATGCCTCCATTCCTGAAGACTCAGAAGCTGGCATTCGCGCTTTAATTGAGGTAAATCGTCGATCGCTGGAACGCCGCAATAATCGCAAATCCAATGAGCCAGACGTACCAGATGTGTTGGATAGCTTGGATGACTTGGATTTGGATGATGAACTGGATGATGAGGACGCAGATGAGTTGCTTGACGAAGATGATTCGGATCTTGATGACGAGTAATTGAAAGTCTGCGAATGTCTGACCTACTGCGTGAGCCTGGTTCTCGTGAATCAGGCTTTAAGCTACACAAGAGTTTGTAATGAGTTTTGTCCTTAGTTGGGAAACAAAATGTATTCAAACGAAGTAGTTTTGATAGGGAAACATCTAGCCCAAGCGAACAAGTAGAGCCTCTGCTAGAGTTGCGATCGCGTCGCTATAACAATCCGCACTCTGATTACGGCAGAGATTGACCAACGTTCCGGTCATCGGAGTTGTGTCAGTTTGAAGTATCGATCGAGCAGTCAGATCAAGGTTCGTTTGGGAACATTGGCTCGAATTGTACATCAGTTGGCTCCGAAACACTGCCAAAATTTCACATCCCTCGGAGATTATGAAAGTCTGCCATGCTGAAATTGCTTCGATTTGCGAAGACAAAATGATGCAGTGTGTGGAGCGCTGCAGAATTTCCGCATTTTCAGCAGTGCGCTTACCTCCCAAATCTAACAGGACGATTCGATGGTGTGGATTCTGTCCGAGTCGCTCAATGCCTCGCAGCGTGACTGTCACAAACTCTTCCGAGAAAGGGCACTTTTTACGGATTTGCTGCACGATTTCTGGATCTGCCTCATTAGACCACATTCCTTCTCCATCTGGACAAGCCCGTTGAAGAAACACACCCGTCGGATCACGGTGAAGCAACTGGCGGTAGAGTTCTGCCAAGAACACAGACTTGCCAGAATGGGGCGGTCCAACGATCGCAATCACTGTTCCGTGATAGCGAGTGCGTGGATCAGGGGAGATCGAAGGATGAGAGGTCATGGTAGATCGAGAGTTTTTCCAAGCTGGAAGCGTTCGTCATGAGTTTGTACGATCACGTAGCCTAAGCGCGGATCATAGGTTGCGATCGCGGGACTGGGGTGTGCCGCATGAAAGATCATGCCGTATCCCCAAACTGGACCGCGACCATTAATCAAAATTGGCAATGCTCCTACCAGTTGCGATTCAATTTCCTGCACCGCTTCCGCAAATTGTTCTGGGGTTGTCACGCCGTTCGGAATCTCAAACTCGACTAGCCGCAGCATGAAGCCGTCTGGATGAGATTGGTCAGTAATGGTAAACGTTGGTTTTGCCATAAGTTACTACTCGTTGAAGTATCTCAGAATCGTTTGTAATTCTGTCACCATTGGGCTATCAAATCGATCACGAATTGCTTCAATACAAGCCCCATAGAACCACAATATCTCGCTCTGACTCGCGTTAAACCGCTCCCAGACCCGATCGCCTTGTCGCTGCCAATCTGCCCAAATCGATCGAAGGTTGTGCAACTTATCTGCTATCATCACGCGCTGTGCCTCTACTGGAGCCTGCCGCAACTGCACGAGCGATCGCTCCTTCCTCAGTTTCCAGGGCGGTTTCGGCACTTGATCTGATTCAGTGCAGGCATCTACAATTTGCAGAACGCGATCGCCAAATCGCTTCTGAATTTCGGTACGAATCGATGTACCGCCCTGGTCTTCAATCGCATCATGGAGAAGCGCTGCGATTGCGGCATCTTCATCACCTCCATCCTCTAGCACAAGTGCCGCTACGCTCATCAAATGGCTAATGTAGGGAATCGACCCACCCTTGCGAAGCTGACGGGCATGGAGATGAAATGTGTACTCAAATGCCTGCTCAAACCGTTCGGTCAGCAACGGTGTTTCAATTAAGTTTTGATCGCTCATTGTGGCACTCCATACAATTTCCAGGTTTCTTGCATATCGTCGCTCATCCGTTGTCGGAGACTGAGTGGTAGCAACACTTCCACCCTGGGTCCCCAAGCCCGCAGTCGCATCACAACGTTGTTGTCGCCCAGGCGATGGTCGGTAAGACAAAACACATCAGATTGATGATGCAGACGATCGCGAAATAGACGAGTGAGCGATAAGCCTGTTTCAGCAACCTTTAGATCAGATTGAAAGCGTTTTTCTGCTTGCTCAAATTTCAATTCAGTAAACAGTTTGGCACGTTCTGTCTCGGCAATATAGTTGCCATAGAAATAGCGATCGAATCGTAGCAATAGCGGCGCAATTGGACGATGAATTTCAATTCCTAGTGCCGCAGCGACTTGCTGTTCTACAAATGCAGGGGTCTTTTCGGCAAACAGTCGGGGGATGGCATTCAGAGAATTTTTAGAGGTTGAGCGTGAACGAGATTTAGAGAACCAGGAAGGGGGCAGCAGTGAATTGTCCCAATTTAGAACTTCTAGAGAAAGAATGCGATCGAGGCGATAGTCATACCAGTTCGGAGCGCCAGAACGCTGTTCACTCGGTTGTTGTGGGAATTGCCCAAATGCAAATAAGTAAGGGGCACGCTGAAAATAGTAAACACACACTGGATAAACAATCAGATCAAATTCGGTGTCATAGTGACGAATACTGCGGTAAGTCATTCGGATTGGCGGCACTGGTATCTGTTGCCAAATTTGCTTTAGAGTTTGAAGCAAGCGATCGACCTGCTGCGAAATCGATTGATGAATGATGTATTCCACATCGAGAATGAAGCGTTGAATGCCATTGATGGGTTGGGGAAAGTGATCGACGACGGTAGCTAGATCGTTCGGAATGAAGTGTGTCGTTGTGATTTCGGTCGAGGGGGCAATGCAATGCAGATCGGGGAATTGACCGACTTTACAGTAGCGTCGCTGAGTTCCAGTGCCTGTTGCTTTAAGCCAACACAGATTTTCCAGAGTAATGAAGTCATTTCGCAGGGTACGATCGTTCACTTCAAATGGAAACGATGCTCCCTGCTTCGAGCCATCACTGAGCAGCAGATCGAGTTGATCTAAGTCAATGCCATAGCGCTGAGCAAACGCTTTTCTCCACTGCGGCTCATCCACACCGATCGGGTCTTCAAATAGCCATTGGCGGATTGTTTTAGTTCGCTGCTTGGATTGCAAAAACGTCTCTCGCCACTGAGCATTGCTAAAACACTCGTTGTCTTCGATGGGAAACTCTGCGGATAGATCACCATAGAGCGATCGTAAGATGACCCATAGCCGCACTGATTTCCGCAAATTCTCTTTTTGTCCTAGTACTGCTGGCACCAGGTATTCCAATAAATTGACGGTAGGCGGGTAGTCAAATGGTGTTTCCAGCATGATGATTTCTCCAAGACAGTTTTAGAGAAGCACTTCGGGATTTATGGGGCGCTTCTTCAGATTTCAACACTGGCGAATTAGTAGAGCCGCCTGAAGTAAGGTTCTAGTGGCTCAAACGGGCAACCATTACCACATCGAGCCATTGCATCGGGCAAGCCCCAAATGTAGACATAACCCACTAGGAGCAGTAGCCCAATCCACGATGTCCGAGCAAACATGATACTTAATGCCAGAATAATGAAATCTCGAATAATCCCTGAAGCAAGCACTCCATTCAGGGTGGTGCGGTTAAGAAGAATCTGAAGCACTACGCCTACAATGATAAAGAAGGTTAGATTAACAATGCTAATTCTGATTAGCGCAGGCTCCTCTAGCGGAAGGATTGACACTAAACCGATGTAAATTGACAGGAATAGCATTACGAACGCAATGGTTCCATCGATCGCGGCGGGTAGATTTGCTAGGGTTCTGTACAACTGATCCAATCCGTCAATGCTACCAAACTGTAAGAGGAAAGTTAGTCTAAACATGGGTAGTTTTGTCGCTCGACAGAAGAACTTTCTAAATCTTATGATGTCCTTGGAAAACCGTCTTTCTGAAAGGTGGGCGCTTCATGCTATTTGCTAAAGCGGGGTTGTAACTCTGCTAATTTCTGGTATTCGTATTCTGTTTGCTTGGCAATAATTCCAAGAAACGTAATGACTACGCGCATAGCTTATTTTTCTCATTGTGAAGTTTAGATGGCTTACTGTGGGTCAAAATAAGGCAGTCCTTGCTCATCCCACAAGGCAGGAAGCGATCGCTTCTCGTCATCTTCATTCGCTGTGAACCACTTAAAGTTCTCACCATCCGGGTCAGGTTGAGGCTGAATTCGAGGATAATGAATTGGCTGATCGAACCCTTTTGCAGCTTGCCGAAACGCTTTAATGAAGCGAACTGCCTCAAAATTGCGCTCGGCTCCTTCACTGTAGACACGACCTACTTCGTCCTGAAAGTTCTGAATACAGTTTTTGGCATCTTGTGGAATAGGATTTTCGCTGGGAATGAGTGATTCATAGTAAGTTCGCCACTGTTCTCCCTTGCGTAGGTCCGTCTTCTCCCAGTTGATCGCAAGTTGAACGCTGCCAAAGCCAAGAGGTTTGCCACCGCCTAAGCGATGATAATGATCGTCCGGTAATTGCAACAACCACAGTAAAGCTCCTAGCTCTACATCCGATACATTAATGACATCGATCTCAAATGTGAACTTTGTATTGGGTTTAACCCAGGCTTGAATTGAACGGTTTTGGCTATCCCGTTGCTCATTTCCTTCCTTCTGAGGGCGGCGATACTCCTGGTAGTAACCGTTAATCGAGGCACTGGTGCGATCGTTCATCGCATTTTCCCAGTAATCCTGATTGTGAGCGATCGCTTTGTGGTGCGGGTAGATTTTCCGCCCTCGTAACCCCTGATTCTGGGATTGATAGCCTTCTTGCTTAGCTGTGCCATCCGGTAAAGGTTCTCCGTTAGCATTGCTAGAAACATAGAAGCGGGACTGCTGAGGTTTTGGCTCTCCCAGAATGGTTAAAGGTAAACCAGGATTTTCTTTGGGATTACTTGTGAAAGACTCGACTGCATTCTTTGTGCAACATTGTACAGAGTGAATTCTCAATTGACCTCGATATGATCCCTTGCCGTTTTGATTGACCCAACCGAAAACGCGATCGGCAGGAGAGAGTTCATCGATTTTTTTACTAGGTTTAAGTGAATCAGCCAAGAGCGATTCGGGCGTTGACTTAAAAAACTGACGGGACACCATTACAGGTAACAATGCCATAATTTTGCCCTGTTGAATCTGGGCGTAGCAAAACGTGCCGTGCCTCAAATGGTGTGTACCTTGAGTGTAGATATGTCGCGACCAACCTGTTTGTCCAGGTTCATGCCCCAGATAAGCATTATAAGCATTGCGAGGAGGTTGTTCTTGCTGACGTTCTGCGAGTTCATTCGTATGTATCTCTTGATAGTTAGTGATGAGCTTTTCCCAGGTGTCTAAATCCGCTTGAGTGATTGGATAAGTTTCTTCCTCATTTCGCTCAAAAAAGATACGTTCGTAGCACTTCTCATTGCAGTTTGGTCCTGTAATACAAGCCCATCCTTTGTACCAGTTTTGTTTGTCTTCTGGCTCATTGAGCCGAAATGCAACCACTTTAGAGCGGTTTCCATTCAGACGAATCCAGATTTTTTCACTGTGTCTTGGCAACCGATTTTCTGGGTATCTATTCTCTCTTGCAATTTCTGATGCCCCCTTATCAATTGGTGCAATTTCATTCTCGTTATACTTCTTGTAACAGGGAAGTTTTGCCATTCGCATCACTCGTAAAAATAGTGTTCCATCTGATCTTCTCTGCGTCACTATTGCTGGAACAATTCTAGGTGTTGGTTCCATCCGATAAACCAACTCTTCGTCATGACTACTGAATACAGAGAATCGCGAATTAGTGATTGCTTCGTAGGCTGCACGCAGCGAACCCTTGATTGAAGTCGGAGGCAGATAAGGTTGTCCCTTACTTAAGCGAATAGGATAAGTTTTATGATCACTTTCTTGCCATTTCTGAGCTTGAGATGCGTCAGGAATGAGTAGCGGGGTGCTTGTGGTTAAATTAACGCAAATCCGACCGCTCCAATGGTTGCTTAAATAGCTGCCGTGCCCGAAGGGGCGGCGATCGCCCAACTCGCCTTCAACAGATTGGCGGGGTAGAACTGGAACAAAGTTGTATGGATTATGAAAATAGCCTGTTTCTGAGTTGCGATCGTTTCGTTCACGCTGCGGTTGTGATCGATTGGGATGACGGGATGAGTTCTGATTTCTTACATCGCTTGTGCGCTGAGAAGCATTAGCACGATCGCGTCTAAGTATCGGTCTATCTACCATTCTTTTTCTCCTGCTTCAATGGCATGGGTTCTAATGCGAGTAAACGTTCTTCAGAAACAGCAACGTTGCCATATTCATCGCAAACCGCAAGATATTCCTTCACTGTGAGTTGCACTTGCTGATGCGCGACAATTCCCGCTAAAGGAACATCAAATTTTCCGATGCGGGCAGCGGCTAGACTACTCCAACCTTCAGAGTGTGACGTATCAGTTCCTTCTCCCCACAGAACGTAGGTTTGCTCAAGAACATCGATCGCCTTAAGTTTCTCAGCATTTGAAATATCGGGCGTACTACACTCCCAAAGCAGTACGCCAGTTCCTATCCCCATGGTTTGATTCAGCCAGCGCAGTTCGTAGTGCTGATTAAAAAACCGAGCTTCAAAAATACGATCGGACTGCTCTAACGTAATTTCACCGGAAGAATCGCTTAACTTGCCATCGCTCAACCGAGCAAACCTACAACTCTCTAGGGAGTAGAGCAGTGCTGTAGCCTCAGTCAAATGCTGTGAGCATTGCACCAAGGCATCGCGTAATTTCACCTCTGGATAGGTGAAACTGCATAAAGTTATTCTAGGCTCAAGCTCGCTCATTGCTGTTTCCTGTTCGATATGATGTTGTCCAATCTCGCCACGCGCGATTTAGCTCTGTTAACATAGGCTCTAAGTCTTGCAGATTTCCTTGCTGGAGGGTTAGAGAGCTTTGCAGGTCAGAATTGAGTATGTCTAGACCTCTCAGAGTGATGCTGTTGACCCCGATCGCGCCCATCCCTCGATTCACGCCATACCCCAATGGGATACGGTTCTGACTCAAATCGCGCAATACCAGTAGGAGTAGAGCAATACAGGATTTCTGTAGATTCTTGCTTTTTATCCGCTGGAGATGAACCTGTAAACGAATTGGATGCCACTTCACCTGCATCGGTTCTAATGTGCTGTAGAGGAAGTTCTTGGCTGCACCCCCTGTCCAGCGATCGATCGCAACATGAAAAGCTTGCTGAGTGTGCGGAAGTCCAGCGCTAGTTAATGAAGCAATCAGTTCTTTTGACTCTTTCGCGGTTTGTACTTCTTCCCATTGCGGCATCAACAATTCGTGATCCGCATAACAATCATCAACTGCTAATGCGCCGATTTGTCCACATTGCTGCTTGTTTTCTGTTTTTGCTGCTGCGCCAAATAGATTATTAATGAGTGGGAGATCAAGCTGGTGAAGAAAGGCTTTTTTCGAGTCGGCTGGTTCTGGGAGTTGAATCGAACAAACAGTGCGAACAATGCGTTCCGCTTGAGTGCGGAATGCTCCCTTAATCGAACTTCCAGGCAACACAAAGGCAATGTGATTGTCAACCGCACTCATCAAGGGTAAAACATCCACCGCAATTCCCTCCTGCTCTGCTTTGACCATCAGTGGAGCAGTCGGGTACCAATCAATCTCAATTTCGAGGGGTTGATCGTGTCGCCGTTTCAGACTGTCATTCCACGAGAAAACAGATGAATGTTTCGTTTCTCCTTTCAACAGACTCAAAATTCCCTCACGGGACTGAAGGTTTGTTTCTTGGACAGACAGATTTTGCAGCGTGACGGCTCCTAGTCCTCGTGTTTTAGCGGCTCCTAGTCGCAGTTCTCCCTCGGTTAGAGCTTGTAATAGTTCCGCCCACAGTAGGCGTATCGGTTCCCAATCAATGACAGGATTTCGCTCGATCGTAATATTGAGTTGAATGGTTGTACCTTTCGGGAGGATAGCGCGATCGAACTTAATACACTCTGCCGCACTGCCATACAGTCGATCGATTCCTACACCATCGCGCAATTCTGCCTGAACCTCGCCTTGAATGGCTGCATCCTCAACAATCACCCAACTTGCATATCCATCGTCATCTTTGGATGTCTTACTACGACCCAAACGCGCACCCCAAAGCAATGCTGTATTCGTTTCGTCAATTTCTTCCATCCAGGCTCTCAGTGCCCCTGTTAAGCTGGTTCCAGGAACATAGTGTTGACCTACGCCATTAACGGCTAAGGTCAAATCAATTAAAGGGTCATTCCCTACGCTGCCAATATGTATCGGACTCTGTGCCACCAGAGTGCCATTGATTTTATAGCGAGTATGAATCTTACGGGACATGGCTTGCTCCTGCGGTGACGGCGGTTAATTTGTTCGGAGTCTCTTCCAAATCTCGCTTATGGGCACGAATACAAGCATCAACTAATACCTGTACTGCTTCTGACCAAAGTTCTCCCTTCAGGTCGGGTTCACCATTCTGGGTTAGGATAAGCTCTTGGAGCATTGGCATATTTAAGGCTGCGAGGGCTTGACTGATGTGTTGCCACACGATTTGTGAATTTGTTACTAATTGCTCGATCTTGTTCAGTCCGTCGCTAGTTTTGCTCCATTTGTCGCTTTTCTTCTCTCGAATCTTCACAATCCAGCGTACTACCGCATTTTCATCACTAGGCGATCGCAGTTGAGCAAGTCTCGATCGCAGTCCTCCAAGTTGACTCATGCTTGGCGCTCCTTGCGGTTGGCTTGTTTCGTCGTTCACCATCCGAATGCCTAAAATCTTTTCACGAGAATCGCGAGTTGATGCTAAGAACAATGCTGCTCTGCGAATTGCTTCACGCCATGCAACCGTTTCAAGCAGGTGAGCATAATCAAAAACTGAATCATGCTCAGATAGTTTGTCCATCAATTTCGCGGGAACAACCTCTTTTGATTCCTGATTTTCCTTCTTCTCAGGCACTTCTATCTTCTGAGTGAGTAGTGGAGGATTAAAGCAGAGTTGCCCGTATCCTTCTGCTCGTCTTTCTCCGATGCCAGATAGCTCAAGTTGCTTAAGTCGTTCTTCATCAATTTTTCCTTCTACTGTAAATACAACACAGCTTCCAGCAGCCAGACCCACTAGGGACGGACGGGGTAAGCTCCAACGCACCTGCCAAGATTCGACCCGATTCGATCGTAGCATCGCTGAAAGGTATTCCTCGCATGGACGAAGTTCTAGCTTGATTGAATTATTAGTGGGTGGATTTCCCGAATTCAGTTCCTCTTGAAGCTTTTTCTTAAAGTCCTCTAATGATGTTGTAGGACGCAATCTTGCATCTCGAATGAGAACATCAGAAAGAAGCCAGACGGTTAGTTCCTGATCAACTGATGGACTTTCGACGGATTGATCGATCGCGGTTGCCGTCAATGCTATTGCACCATAATCATCTTTCTTAGATTGACCGACACGATAGTTCCCGGTTAGTTTCTTCCACCAATCGACTTGCTGTTCATTTAGAGCATCGTAGATCGGTTGTCGCATTCTAAGCTCTGCATGAAGTACCGTTTTTGCCGCGATCGCTTCATAGCTATAAACTCCGCCCACATCGCTGGTCGGTCGTTGCACATCATCTTGAATCGTATTATGAGTCCCAACTAATGTCTCTACAGTTTGATAGGGCGATTGAGAAGCAAGATCTGGAACAATGTAACCTTTTCGATATCCCTTTAGTTGTGCTGATGGCTCTGCTTCCTGAAGACGGTTGTACACTTTTCCACCCTTTGTAAAACCGCTGCTAAGCTTTTCATAGAACAAGCAAGCAGGGACAGGTTTTCCAGCTTGACCTGTAATGTCGATCGTGGCATTCGTCACCAGAAAATCACCTTGCCCAACGGCTTCGCCTAAGTCTACATTTAGCGATCGTAATTGCTTCAGGATCAATCTCAATAGATGCGTACCGGGAATGTAATCTAAGGTTTCGACGACGTTGCCAATTGTACGAGCAGGAATTACGATCGGTGTTAAAGCTTCAAGCGTTAGGTGAATTCTCTTCCAGTTGTCGCTTGTTGTACTGGGCGAGTTTGAGGATTGTGGGTCTGATTCGTTCTCAATTAGCGGTTTAGGAGGGATAGCAGTGTTGAGAACATCCCAATCGATATTAGGCGCATCGTTCAACCAAGTTAGCTGAAACTGGCATTTGCCCGCACCACGACGACGTTTACCACCGAGTCGCTCTACTAACTTCGCTCCAGCTGCTAAAAGAACGCAAGCGACCTGTTGTTCTGAACGATCGAACGGTAGGTTGAGTTCACATTCGGATTCAAGTACGGTTCCCATTCGGACAACTTCTTCAAACCGTAGAAAGTCCTCTACAGCACAACCATTGTTTGCGTCGGTACTAATTCCAGGTTTAATGAAGGTAAGTGCATTCTTTAGAGCAGCATGACGCTGTTTTAGCAACGTTTTTAATGATTCAGGCAGAAAAGCTGGACGAATTGAAAGCGCAGCATGACGAGGAGCGATCGTTAAAGGAGACTGCGCGAGTGCAGGCTGTTCACCAAATAAATAGTCAACCCACTGGCTCCAAGTGATAGAAGAACGATCGCTTGATTCTTCATCTAATCCGGCTACAATCAGTTCGCAAGCATCCCGCCAAATGCCAGTGAGTGTTTTGGCAGGAATGTAGGGGAGTTCATCTGGATCACGCTGAATCAAACGATCAATTTCACCGCGTCGTCCTGCTCCACTTCCCACGTGCCAATCACTCAACATCGCGACCGTTAATTGAAATTTCATCTAGCAATCCTCATCTTGGTTAGGGTTTGCAGTGGCTACAAAATCAGCCGCATCTAGGGCATCTAACAGTCCTGTGTTACGGTAACTGGTGTTTTGGGTGAACAGAGATTCTGGATCGCCTTCTAGAGCGCGAATATCGATCGGAGATTCTGGATCGATATAGCGCGATCGCATCAGCCGAAAGCGGGCATCAGCAAGATTTGCACCAAGTAACAGAGCATTGCGGAGGTCGTGCATTTGACTATTCGGAAGCTTACGTCGTCCATTCTCATCGGTAGCCAGTAGTGCCTGAATTCGTCGCTTCAGATGGCTCCAATGGTGTTGGTTCGCCCAAGTTTTCATCGCGTTAGCAACATTCAATTGCTCTAGTGGAGTAACAACATAGGGCGCAATGTAGAGATAAGTCGATGTTTCTGGCTCTAGGCGCTTGCGAATACGGGATAGTTCTACGCCGCTCGAATCATACAGCACATGGAAATCTAGGGCAGAACAAGGGTAGGGAATGCGACGTGACCCAACTTCATGAGTCAAGTTCTGTTTAACAGTCTTAGCGGATTGCATCAAGTCTTCAGATAGCTCGTAGGCGACTGAGAAGGGGAAGTGCGGTTTGATGATGGCAACTCCTGCACAGGCTGACATTCGATCGACCCCTAATGCGACTTTTGCGACTTCTGCAACAGTGCCATCGTAATGTTCTGAATCTCGTTTTGTCGTTTCTGCTTCAAACGCTCTTAGAAATTGCTCAGTGAAGGGCAAGGCAAATTGACCATCGCAAACAATGGTAAGGTCATCCCCACCGAGTACGAGTGGAACGATCGGCAAAAGCGATTCATTGTTCAGTTTGAGCGATCGTATTGCAGTAATAAATGCCCGTTCTGTACAGACATCGAGTGCCAGAGAGAAGCGACGCAAGCAGTCAACATAAGTGCGATTATCTTGCCGTAAATCGCCAGTTACCTTGCCAAGTGTCTCTAGATGCTGACCAAACTTGAGAAAAATTTCACCTAAACCATTGCCATCCGCATGAATCACAGAGCGCCACTGGCTTAATCGTTCAGACGTGTCACTCTCATCGTTTAGCTCTTGGTCTAAAACCTTGATACTACGAGCAAAATTCTTTTTGATTTCATTGCGATCCAAGAGTCTTTGGATGCGGTGAATGTTGCTATCGTATTGGTTACGCTTTTTATGAGCAACCATTGATCGCAGTACTGATCCTCCTGGAGCGTTAGGATCAACGATCGCTGCAGGCAGTCCGCTGGTTGCACACTCCGCTACTACAGGTAGCCGCAGGAAACGAAGATTTTGGGAAGGTTTGCGCGATCGAGCTTTCACAAATTTTTGATGCACGATTTCGACAACCTCATATAGAGGGTCATGCTCCCAGTCAAATTTGTGAAACACACCGAAAAGGTCAAGTCCTGGTGCTTCTTTCAGTGCGCGTAGAGATACCGATTGAATAATCGCTTTCGCGGTTTGCTCATCTTTAGTAATGATCAATGCTTTGCCTGAAGCTGCCACAATGATTTCTGCTGTTCGACCATGCTGAGGGCTATCGATCGCTGGATTCTGGTTTTGATCTATTAATTTTCGGCGTAGTTCACTCTCTTGCAGTTCTGCTTGCCAAACTCTTAGTAGTGGACTGCCGCCATTTTCAGCAACCGCTTCAAGTATCCAGCTTGTACCTGCTTGAAACGTTAACTCAGATGCGCCAACATTCTCCCGGAGCTTGTTGGTGGAAAAAATATAGTCTTGGTTGCCTGATGTTTCGATTAAAACGAGAAACATGATAGATGAGGGTTAAGGTAAGTTAGGCAGAGTTAGCCTTGATTCACAATCCGTTTTGCTGGCTTAATTGGAGCGATCGACGGAGAACCTAAGATGACTTTGATCGGGTTGAGCGATCCCACGATTTTGCCACTTGGATCAGCTTTTGCTGGAGTATATTGCAGTGGGCGAACTGTTGTGATGCACGCTAACACGGTTCCTACCGAAGCGTGAGCGGTCATGCCTGTGTAATCAGCAATCACATCCGATTCTTGCCAGCCTTTGGGCAATCGATCGCGATAAATTCCGTCGATGCAGTCCCGGAAGATGAGCGGATTGTAGATGTCATTAATCACGATCGGTTCATCTGGGCAAATTTCATAGAATTGTTGACGCAACTTCTGCGCTTGCTCTAACGTTTTGCTGGAGCAGATCAGCCAGCAGCATTTGAGCGTGGGTAGATGGAAGCGAATCGCAGTCTCGCAAGCTTCCGGGTTGCTGACGAGCAAGATTAGTCCGGGATATTTGCGATCGAGTTGTCGCTGCCGCACTTCAAAGGGAATGTCGATTGCAAGACGAGAAACGCGCCGAATTCCCCATCCGACGACAAGCACCGCCGCTACCAGAATGAGGAACGCGATCGCTGAAATTCTTGCTAACTCAGGAGTAGTCGTGCCGAATTCGTTTTTGCAAATGTCGTAAATCGCATTCCCAAAGATGGACAGAGAGAGCGATCCGACTAGGAACGGCAAGATCGTTTCGGGGCTGAACACAATCTTGATGGCTTGAGTGAGGGTGTTTCGCATGACGCTCCGAATTTCAACACCTACTGTTTTACAACGCGCTTGGAAAAGGGGGCTTCCAAGCAGAGCGCAGATTTGATTTGACAGCAAACCTTAAGCAAGAAACCGGAGCGAAGAGGTGTAATCTCGCACCAACAAATTGCTTTACTTATTGCCTTTTGCTACCAAATACTCTCCTTATAACCACGTACCGGATCATTTTACGGCAATTCTTCAGATTTTCTTTCCATGTAGGAGTTGAAAGCCATGATCGATCGGCAAGCGTTTTTATCATTGGAAAACTTCTGGTGCGCCTGGGACAAGGTGAGAGCGAATCATGGCTGTGCTGGAGTGGATGGCGAAACAGTGGAAGCGTTTGAGCGAAATGCCGATCGCAATTTGACGACGCTACGCCGCCAACTTGAAAACGGAACGTATCAGCCTATGCCGCTGCGATCGCTGAAAATTCCCAAGAAGCCGCGTCCAAAACTGGGGGAACTGCTCAGAATCGAATGGCGTGAGTTAGCCGTGCCGACGGTACGGGACAGGATTGTGCAACAGGCATTGCTAAATCTGTTACATCCGATTCTGGAACCTCAATTTGAGGACAGCAGCTTTGCCTATCGACCTGGGCGATCTCATAAAAGTGCGGTGCGGCAGGTAGAACAATGGCGGCAGCAGGGGTATGACTGGGTACTTGATGCGGATGTGGTGAAGTATTTCGATAATATTCAGCATTCTCGATTGAGGGCTGAACTGCAAGAGCGAGTTCATGATCCCGCGATCGGGAAGCTGGTGGAGCGATGGATTAAAAGCGGGGTGACGACTGAAGCGGGCGTGATTTTGCCGTCAAAAGGGATTCCGCAGGGATCGGTAGTCAGTCCGATTCTGGCAAATGTGTACTTGGATGATTTTAATGAAGCGATTTCGGCGGCTGGATTGAAGCTAGTCCGGTTTGCGGATGATTTTTTGGTATTGGCGCAAAGCAGATCGCAAATTGAACAGGCGCAAACGGTAGTGGACTGCCTACTCGATCGTATGGGATTAGAACTGCATCCAGACAAGACCCGAATTACCAATTTTCAGCAGGGCTTTCACTTTCTAGGGCATACCTTTGTGCGGTCGCTGACGATCGAGGATGAGCGCGAAAGGGCAACGGTTCAACAGGCAGAGCGGATTAAGGAAGAATCCCCGCTTTTGAGCTACAGCGATCCACCTGCACAGACAACGCAAATACAACAGGCATTACTGGAGGCAATTCGGGCTTCAAAGAAGCCGATTCCACCACCGCTCTATGTGGTGATGGGCTATCGGGTGCGCGATGAACAGGCGGTGTCGATCGAATCAAAAGAGTGGAGTTGGAAGAACGGGATGTCTACGTTATATCTGGTACGCCAAGGAACTGTGTTACGGAAGGATCATGGGCGGTTTGTCGTCGAAGGCGGACGATTTGAAGAAGAAAGCTCGAAACAGGGCAAAGGGAAGCTGAAGGACTCAGAAACCCAAGCCCGATCCACGCTGTTGGAGATTCCGATTCAAGAAGTGGGGCGCGTTCTGGTGTTTGGGAATGTGCAGATTAGCACGAGTGCCCTGTCGGTTTGTTTGGAACAGCAAATCCCAGTGGTGTTTATGACTCAGGGGGGTGAGTATAAGGGGCATTTGTGGAGCAGTGAGTTTTGCGACTTGCCAACGGAGGCGGCTCAGTTTGGGCGACGGCACGATCGAGCATTTCAGCAGGCGATGGCGCGGGATGTGCTGCATGGGAAGCTGACCAACTCGCGACATCTGTTGATGAGACTCAATCGTAAGCGGAAGATAGATGGGTTGACGGCAAAGATTCACCGGATTGATCAGCATATCGCGGCGCTGCGTCAAGCGACTGATCTGGATGTGATGCGTGGACATGAGGGGGCGGCGGCTCGGCTGTATTTTGAGGCGTTGGGGCAGTTGATGACGAATCCGGGGTTTAGCTTTACGGGGCGGAATCGTCGCCCTCCGAAAGATCCCGTGAATAGTTTGTTGAGTTTTGGTTATACGCTGCTGTTTAATAATGTGCTGAGTTTGATTTTGGCGGAAGGACTGAATCCGTATCTGGGAAATTTACATCGATCGGAGCGGAAGGAACCGCATCTGGTGTTTGATCTGATGGAAGAGTGGCGATCGCCGATCGTTGACAGTTTGGTGATGACGTTGGTGAATAAGAAGATTCTGCGACCGACGGATTTTACGTTTCCGACTGCGGAAGGGGGAGTTTATCTGAACGACACGGCTCGGAGGGTGTTTCTGAAATATTTTGAGGATCGGATTTCTGAGGAGACTGCTCATCCTGCGGTGCAGCAACCTGTGTCGTATCGTCGATCGATTCAATTGCAAATTCAGCAGTACAAACGGTGCTTGCAGGACTCTCAGCCTTATCAACCTTTTATTCGAGCGACTTAGCGATGCTGGTTTTGGTTGTTTATGATGTTCCGGATGACAAACGCCGCCAGAAGTTAGCCACTTTTTTGGAGGGGTATGGCAGGCGGGTGCAATTAAGTGTGTTTGAGTGTTTTATTTCGTTGTCTGAGATGAAGCAGTTGCACGATCGAGTGAAGCGACGGGTGAAGCCTGCGGAGGATAACGTGCGGTTTTACTGGATTGCGGCGGATTGTTTGCCGAAAACGCTGACGATCGGGAGCGATCCACCGGAGCCGACTCCTTCGGTTTATATTGTTTAGCGATCGTAGGGGTAGCGGAGCGAGTGACGGGGCATCGGCAGGATTGCTCTCAACTTGATGCGCTGCCTGTTTGTTTTTCTATGAAATGGGAATTGACTTTTCTGGGAAAATCGGTATCAATTAGAACTGGAGATGGGGAATGTCCTATCTCGATCGAACCTTGAAAACCGCATAATTTCGTTGACCTGCGTCGATGCCTGGTTCAGTGGGCATTTCGGACGCTGAAAATCTATTTTTTGTTTGTCAGAAAATCTGATTTTCACTTGAAAAATAACCAGCGTCGATTTTTGTCTAGGAAACCATGCCTAGCTTATGTTTCGGACGGCGCTCTTTCAAAACCTCTTCCCCGCAAGGGGACTGAAACGATAAAGTAGTGCAGCACGTCCATTGCTTGAACTGCATCTTTCAAAACCTCTTCCCCGCAAGGGGACTGAAACGCGAACGGTAGTTAATTTTTGGCGTGTGGTTCGACACACTTTCAAAACCTCTTCCCCGCAAGGGGACTGAAACCGTTTTAAGATGCGGAAACTCATCTCTTAGCAGCTTTCAAAACCTCTTCCCCGCAAGGGGACTGAAACCGATGTATTTGTGTATGAGCTCAAGATACCCGCCTTTCAAAACCTCTTCCCCGCAAGGGGACTGAAACAATCGCCGCTGCCGCAATCTCTTTGTTTCCTTTAGTGGCTTTCAAAACCTCTTCCCCGCAAGGGGACTGAAACGAAATCGCAGAACGCTTCAATGCTCGAACTGCAAATCGTTCTTTCAAAACCTCTTCCCCGCAAGGGGACTGAAACCTCAAACTCATCATCCCAATAAAACGCTGTCATCATTCTTTCAAAACCTCTTCCCCGCAAGGGGACTGAAACGATTCAGTAGCGTCTCAATGTGATTTGCTTACTCTGCTTTCAAAACCTCTTCCCCGCAAGGGGACTGAAACACTATTAAATTACCTGTAGGAATTTATACTGCCAACTTTCAAAACCTCTTCCCCGCAAGGGGACTGAAACGGAGTTGAATTTGAAGTGAATCCGGTATCGTTAGAGCTTTCAAAACCTCTTCCCCGCAAGGGGACTGAAACCGCACAACACGGAGAAGTATTATGCAAACACTGTCGCAAACCGCTTTCAAAACCTCTTCCCCGCAAGGGGACTGAAACTAATATGGTTGTTTCCTAGGGCTTGAGGTTGGTTTACTGGTCTTTCAAAACCTCTTCCCCGCAAGGGGACTGAAACTGCTCCTCCGTTGAATCCTTTACCGACTCCTCCAACTCCTTTCAAAACCTCTTCCCCGCAAGGGGACTGAAACAGTTAGGAGCCGCCAATCTAGACCAGAAAGCCGATGAGATTCTTTCAAAACCTCTTCCCCGCAAGGGGACTGAAACTGCCAGTGAACCGTTGCGCCTCCGGTTTTCTCATCGCCTTTCAAAACCTCTTCCCCGCAAGGGGACTGAAACCTTCCTCGATCGTATCCGAAGTCATGAGGATAAACGGCTTTCAAAACCTCTTCCCCGCAAGGGGACTGAAACAGTTGAGTATTTGTTCCAGAGATTCGTACTTCTGCTTCTTTCAAAACCTCTTCCCCGCAAGGGGACTGAAACGTGTAGGGAGTCATATCAACTTGATTACTACCCGCTTTCAAAACCTCTTCCCCGCAAGGGGACTGAAACACTGATACGCCAAATTCAAATCAGCAATCAGAACGTTCTTTCAAAACCTCTTCCCCGCAAGGGGACTGAAACGGGATGGCTGTTGGATTAGTTCAAGGGATGGGTAGGGCTTTCAAAACCTCTTCCCCGCAAGGGGACTGAAACTCTTGAGCATCGAACTCTTTGCGAGATTTGACTAACCTTTCAAAACCTCTTCCCCGCAAGGGGACTGAAACTGTTAATCGATCGTGTTTCAAACAAACCTGATGGCGTTGGACTTTCAAAACCTCTTCCCCGCAAGGGGACTGAAACTAGTAACTGTTTAACTATCCCGGTTTTTCCAATCCTTTCAAAACCTCTTCCCCGCAAGGGGACTGAAACCAACGTCACCTGCATTTGTAAGATACTAATGATTGCAAACTTTCAAAACCTCTTCCCCGCAAGGGGACTGAAACATCTGGCTGATCTAACGTGTCGAACTTCATCAATCATCTTTCAAAACCTCTTCCCCGCAAGGGGACTGAAACAGATACCGTAAACCCCAGAGTTATTATCACCTCGCTTTCAAAACCTCTTCCCCGCAAGGGGACTGAAACATTAACCGTTGCCAGAAAAGTTTAGTGATGGATTCTTTCAAAACCTCTTCCCCGCAAGGGGACTGAAACCCTCTAATCCCGCCTGAGCTTTGAGGTAAAGCAGATCTTTCAAAACCTCTTCCCCGCAAGGGGACTGAAACAATTTACTATAAACTACACATAGATTATACCCAATAGCTTTCAAAACCTCTTCCCCGCAAGGGGACTGAAACCCAATCCGAGTAGTGTTGAAGCCTAATATTGCCCCTTTCAAAACCTCTTCCCCGCAAGGGGACTGAAACACGTTTACGTTCAACCGCATCGCACGTCATCGCCACAAGCTTTCAAAACCTCTTCCCCGCAAGGGGACTGAAACACCGATTCGCTACTCAAAGATCCGGACTTAGTATATTCTTTCAAAACCTCTTCCCCGCAAGGGGACTGAAACCTCACCAATCCTCCAGCGGGAGCCACTAGCGTTTATCTTCTTTCAAAACCTCTTCCCCGCAAGGGGACTGAAACAGTATTGGAGCGAGTTCACCGTTCACTCGATCGAGACTCTTTCAAAACCTCTTCCCCGCAAGGGGACTGAAACCTCCACGTTTAGCTTGCCGACTGGATCGAACAGCAGATCTTTCAAAACCTCTTCCCCGCAAGGGGACTGAAACTCGATTAATGGAACTCGCACGAGAGCTTTCGTCACAGTCTTTCAAAACCTCTTCCCCGCAAGGGGACTGAAACATCCGGTCATTTGAGCAATTAACTCAGCGGTCTTTGCTTTCAAAACCTCTTCCCCGCAAGGGGACTGAAACCTTGTCTGCCAAAGTATCAGCCTTGACTTGGTTGAATCCTTCCTTTCAAAACCTCTTCCCCGCAAGGGGACTGAAACTTCGAGTGCTGCAATTTGCGCCTGAGACTGCTGCAACATCTTTCAAAACCTCTTCCCCGCAAGGGGACTGAAACTTTTATAGATATCGGTGAGAATTTGAACGAGTTGCGCTTTCAAAACCTCTTCCCCGCAAGGGGACTGAAACAAATTTTGCTCTTTGACTGGCGCACGGCTGGTCTGTCGTCTTTCAAAACCTCTTCCCCGCAAGGGGACTGAAACATAGTCCATCCACTCTCCATCAATGTTGATTTGCACAATGTCGTCTTTCAAAACCTCTTCCCCGCAAGGGGACTGAAACATCGAGGAGAGGACTATAGTGATGTCGATTTTTGGTAAACCTTTCAAAACCTCTTCCCCGCAAGGGGACTGAAACAACAACGATGCGTACAGGGCGAACGATTTGAAACGGTAACCTTTCAAAACCTCTTCCCCGCAAGGGGACTGAAACCTAACCGAGCTACCTTTGGGTCTGATGTTGGATAGGATTAATGCTTTCAAAACCTCTTCCCCGCAAGGGGACTGAAACTTGAGATAGATGTCCTCGATCGAGCCATACTTCTCAATCTTTCAAAACCTCTTCCCCGCAAGGGGACTGAAACCTCGATTCGCTGCCACAAACCCGAATCGCCGTAAGCTTTCAAAACCTCTTCCCCGCAAGGGGACTGAAACGTTTCCCGTTCTGAGTTGAAGTTGTTGAAGCAATTTACTCTTTCAAAACCTCTTCCCCGCAAGGGGACTGAAACAAAGTGATTTCTTCTGAAAGAGTACCAGCCATCCAAGCTTCTTTCAAAACCTCTTCCCCGCAAGGGGACTGAAACGTTTTCCCGAAGACACAGACCTGCGAGGTCTGAGTATGACTTTCAAAACCTCTTCCCCGCAAGGGGACTGAAACATTGAAGGGTCAAAATTCGCAATAACTTCAGCGTTAGCAAAGCCTTTCAAAACCTCTTCCCCGCAAGGGGACTGAAACTTGGTCAAATTCCGTATCCACAAGGTAGTCATCGCCACTTTCAAAACCTCTTCCCCGCAAGGGGACTGAAACGTCCCAAATGGCGTACTCTGTGTCGCCCGTGTTAACATTCTTTCAAAACCTCTTCCCCGCAAGGGGACTGAAACCTCAGTTTACCCTCGCGCTCACGTTGGAAAACTTCCCGCCTTTCAAAACCTCTTCCCCGCAAGGGGACTGAAACTCGGACGGATTTTGTCCTCTGGGATACCCATCCTGCGGCTTTCAAAACCTCTTCCCCGCAAGGGGACTGAAACTTCCTCGGTGGGAAAGGATGAAATGATTTTCCCCGCAGTAAATGCCCTTTCAAAACCTCTTCCCCGCAAGGGGACTGAAACTTAGCCAGCTGCTGAATTTCACTTCCAACGGGACAATCAACCTTTCAAAACCTCTTCCCCGCAAGGGGACTGAAACTTCCCGTATCTGCAACAATCGCGACTACTGATCCTAAACACCTTTCAAAACCTCTTCCCCGCAAGGGGACTGAAACACGTTTACCGCTTTTCCGTCCCACTGCGCACCAATATTGGCTTTCAAAACCTCTTCCCCGCAAGGGGACTGAAACGCTCATTTGAGTGATGAGGCAACCGAACCACGCTTTCAAAACCTCTTCCCCGCAAGGGGACTGAAACTCCAACTGAACAACCGCCGTAGCAGCCGCGCCTGAACCGGACTTTCAAAACCTCTTCCCCGCAAGGGGACTGAAACATAATCCGATGCATCTCATCCGTATCCATTCCCAAGGCTTTCAAAACCTCTTCCCCGCAAGGGGACTGAAACCTGAATTTCCCAGACAGTGAACCGCATATGCCAAAAGGGCTTCTTTCAAAACCTCTTCCCCGCAAGGGGACTGAAACCTGAATTTCCCAGACAGTGAACCGCATATGCCAAAAGGGCTTCTTTCAAAACCTCTTCCCAGCAATTCTCATTATGACTTTTGACTATCCAAAGCCATGAGAACGCGGTAGGGTAAAAGAGTCAAAAGCCCCTTCAGTGAGTCGAAAACGTTGACCCCGACCCGCAAGTTTGACGGCATCATTGGGTTCTTTCGCGACGTGCTGCAAACGTTACCGGACAAGCGCACGGGAAAGAACACGTGGTACAGCATGGAAGACGCAGCATTAAGCGCGTTCAGCGTGTTCTTTACGCAAAGCCCGTCGTTCTTGTCGTATCAGCGGACGATGGCAGACACAAAAGGAAAAAGCAACGCCCAGAGCTTGTTTGGGGTACATCAAATCCCGTGCGACAACCAAATTCGGGAGTTGCTGGATGGGGTGGAACCGCAATGCGTTTTTCCAGTGTTTGAGGAAATTCTGCGGGTGCTGGACGAAACCGAACACTTGAACGAGTTGCGGGCGGTTCAGGACACCCTGTTGGTCGCAATGGATGGGGTGGAGTACTTCAGTTCCCACACGATTGCGTGTCCTCAGTGTTCGACGCAAACGGCGAAAGATGGGACAGTGCGGTACTTCCACGCTGCGGTCACGCCCGTCGTCGTTAGTCCAGGACATTCGACGGTGCTGCCGTTAGCGCCGGAGTTCATCGTGCCGCAAGATGGACACCACAAGCAGGATTGTGAGATCGCAGCGGCAAAACGCTGGTTGACCCAATATGCCGAGACGTATCGTTCGCATCGAATCACGGTCTTGGGCGATGACCTCTACTGTCACGAACCGTTCGCTCAGGATCTGTTGCGCGAGTCGTTTCATTTCATTCTGGTCTGCCGTCCCGACTCGCACAAAACCCTGTATGAGCATTTGGAGGGCATTGCCTTGCCTACGGTCGAGCGCAACCGCTGGACTGGAAAAACCGAGGAAACTTATACCTATCGCTATCTCAATCAAGTGCCGTTGCGCGACGACGATGAGGCGCTGTTGGTCAACTGGTGCGAACTGACGATCACTCGTGCTGACGGCAAGCAACTCTACAAAAATGCCTTTGCCACGGATCATCTCATCACTGACGAAACAGTCGAAGCAATCGTTGAATCGGGTCGCACTCGTTGGAAAGTAGAAAACGAAAATAACAACACCCTTAAAACCAAGGGCTACAACCTAGAACACAATTTTGGGCATGGCAAACAGCATCTTGCCTCACTGCTGGCGACTTTCAATCTCTTGTCGCTGCTGTTTCATACGCTGCTGGACTTACTCGATGACAAGTACCGCTTGTTACGGCAACATTTGCCCACGCGCAAAACGTTCTTCGACGATCTGCGTGCCTTAACTCGCTACTTATTGTTCGAGAATTGGGATCATTTGCTGACCTTTATGATTGAAGGACTGGAGTTAGAAGTCCCGCCCAACTCCAGTTGATTTTTCATAATGAGAATTGCTGACCTCTTCCCCGCAAGGGGACTGAAACGATGAAGTGTGCTTGCCTCCCCATCTTCTTACGGGGTTAGGTGAGAGTGGGGAGTTAAACGCTCTCCTCGACCCAATCAGACCGTGCCTTACCGAACACTTCTAGCGTTGGCTCACAAGGCTTCAATCTTGACCTTACCGCCCTCAATGTTATCGACCTGTAACCGATATCTGTAAAGCAGCGCCATTCCTAGTAGAGGCTCCGTTTCTGATTCTGCAATATCAATCTCTTGGTACTGCCCATCCCAAATCACAGTCCCAGTGTACAAATCAAAATAAGTTTCACTGCCATCACCCAGCGTGACAAAATCAGAACCACTCCAAGGTAAATTCAATGCAGTGATGATTGTAGAGGGCAAAGATAAAAATCCATTGAACCCAGTATCAATCACCGCATCGATCGCTTGCAGTTGCCGATTTGAGTTACCAACTACAATCGTTAGAGTGGCTTCACGCCGCAAATTTACAACCCCTTCCATCATGGATTTTTCTTCAGACTCCGTGCCCCGAAATGATAAACGGCGCGATGTCCAATGCGAATGATCCAAGGTTGGGCATCGGGGTGACGTTCAAAGAGTCGATTCGTTGCAGGCACAACGTTTTCATCGACTTCAAACTCTCCAGTTTCAATGTCGATCGCCACTATTTTTCCTTCATTTCCGGCTTCGACTTGCTGCCGAATGCCAGACTCATAGAGTTCTTGCCCACGTTGAGCTAACTCCTCCTTGCTGTACCGTCGTTGGCGAACTGTCATATAATTTATCCACATTTTGACCTTTTCTCCCATTCTAGCCTGGAGAGTTAATCGGGATTAGCTCCGGTCATCAGAGTTTGTGTTTCCAAACCCGCACCTCGCAGAGAAGCACGGCTGAAGTCGGCTTCGGTAAAACCGCCCCACATCCGCCAACACGCAGGCTATGCGTCAGCTTAACGCTCCCGACCTTTCACTCACACTCTTCGCGTTTGACCTATGCCCCGCCGCCCCACTACCCAAAAACCGCTTCTCACTTGGTCAACCAACACCGAACTCATCGGCATTACCCTCACCCTGCGCCCCACCTCAAACTTCCAAGCCCCCACCCACTACACCACCGAACTCCATTCCTGGTTCCTCAACCAAATCCGCCACATCGACCCCACTCTCTCCGCCTATCTCCACGATGGACAATCCGAAAAAGCCTTTACCCTGTCAGGCTTGAGCGGCGACATCACCCCCCAAGCTCGTTCTCTACACTTCCACCCCGATCGCACCTATCAATGGTCGATCGCTGCCCTCTCCAAAGCCGTCTGTCAGGGCTTACAAAAATGGCTAATCAATCCCCCCAAACTCATGCAGTTACGAAGCGGCGAGTTCTCGATCGAGCAATGGCAAATCAGCTTACCCGCCACCACCTACGAAACCCTTTGGGAAACCGCCAACTCAACCTCCAGCCAATTGTGCTTAACCTTCACCACGCCCACCAGCTTCCGCAAACGCAGCAACCACATGCCCCTCCCCATTCCTGAAAATGTCTTTCAGAGCTATTTCCGTCGCTGGAACGACTTCGCCCACCTCGAATTTGAGCAAAGCGACTTTCTGAACTGGGTCAACGATTGTGTAGTCATTTTGCGACACGATATTCGATCTCAGAAAACCCAAGCAGGCAAACAAGGCTCCGTCACAGGCTTTACAGGAGCCGTTCAATTTGGGCTAACCTCCAAAGCCAAAACCGAACCAGAATACGTGCAACTGGTTCATGCGTTAATTGCCTGCGCCCCCTACTTTGCCACCGGACACAAAGTCACCTTTGGCTTAGGGCAAACGCAACTCGGTTGGCAGACCTCCCCAACGGCTCAAGCTCCAGAGAACCCAATCACCCGCGATCGCCCAGACCTTTCTGAACAACTCCAGGAGAATTCTGAACATCTGCGCCACCAACGACAACAAGAACTCAAACACTTCTTCTTCAACCGTAAGAAGCGCAAAGGCGGCGATCGAGCGGAAAAAGCTGCTGACCTTTGGGCAACCATCATCGCTTATCAAGAATTTGGAGCCAGTCTCAAAGACATCGCCTCTCACCTTGAGATGTCGTATGACACCGTAAAACACTATGCTAACCGCGCCCGTCGAGAACTCAATGATGCTTGACAAGCTCTAGCAGATACAAAGATTAGCTTGCTCAATCTGCTAAATCCTACTGCTGATTCGGACGCACCCACAAGGTACAGAATCCAGACTTTACTTTCTGCTCCCCAACTTTCAGCACAACACCGAGCTTCTTAGCTTGATCTTCACAGGCAAATCGCCCTTGCCAGTTCCGAGTCAGAAACGCTTGATTCCAAGTCATCAGATTTTTAGCAAATTGCCCCTCTCGGCTCATTGCCCACTTCAGTGTGTTCGCTTCTTCCAGGGTCAGTTGGCGTTTCCCCGAAGGGTCAGCTTCGACCTGCGATCGCTGCCACTGCGCGTACATCCACCCAGCACCCCCTCCGACTCCTGCGGCAACAGTAAGAATCACTGCGGCAACGATCGTCGAAGCTGCGCTCAACTGGTGCATAAATTGATTGATCGCGGTTTTACGAATCAACGCCTGGACAGTTTGCGCGATCGCAGTTTTCTGTGCCTCTAGCGCTGTTCGTTCGTACTCTTTCAGCCCCTCGCGATAATTTGCCACCTGTCGATAAGTCTCATCCCGCCATTGCTCAAACAGAGCATTCAAGTCTTTCGGTTTCTCTTCCAGTAATGCTTGCAGTCGTCCCGTTGCTGCCATCAAAATGAATGCCGGATCATCTGAATCAAGATTGTACTGCATCAGTACTTCCAACACTTTCGCTTTGACATAATCCGGCTCACCCATCAGCAAATGATCCAAAGCGGAATGAGTACTTATAGATAATTTAGATGGATTGGCGCGAGGTGGAGTTGCAATAATCTCGTCATCGAGCAGCAATTCTTCATTCGGTGACGGTTGGCGAACCATAGCTAGTTTCTGATTACTTAAATTTACTTGGTGCAAAGCCTTTTGTAGCAGGTTTTTTCGACTGTGCTTTCTCCTGAAGTTGAACTGCTTGCAGTCGCTTCTGTGTTTCTGATTGAGTCGGGGTGTTGTCCCAAGTCTGAGTCGAATCAATTGCCTGAGCAAAGTGCTTCAGAAAGGTCGCAATCCGCTGCCGCTCCAGAAGATGAAATTGATCCGAAGGTGCAATGGCTTTCGCCAATGTCCAGCCTAAACTTTCCCAACGATCGCGCTCATATGGTGGAAACTTTGGAAAATCGATTACCTTGACTTGAGGCGATTCAAAGACTGATTGCCAGGGTTTACCTGCTGCTGATTTTGCTGTTTCGAGCGTACTGGTAAATTCTCGCCATTGCCGATCGGTCGCAAGATGCAGGTTGCGAACAAACACATGTGTCACCCGATCAGCGTAGCGTGAGTAATCATCTAGGGATTGCTCAAACAGTGTTAAAGTTTGTGGGCTTGGATTACACAAAAACCATTTGACTAATCGAATCGCTTCACTCTCTTGTGTTAGCTCTAGCAATCCAGTTCTCTTAAACCAGTCTGAAACAAAACGATGGGAACCTGCTGGTAAATTCACAACGGGGATCAAACTCTGTTCAACAGCATTCCAGATTCGATCGAGATCCTGATACTCAATTTCGCTGAGGATGAGCGCGATCGCATCCGCATAAAACTTCTTGACATTGTAGTGATGCGCTTCATCCGCATCAAATAGCTGAACTGGATACTGATGGACTTGGCTGTAGTGTGCCATTGCACAAGTAAACAGTGATTTGCCTCGTCCACCCCCTGAGCCATCGACGAGATGAATTGTGGGTTGCATAGTCCTGTCCTCAATCAAGCGGTGTGTTGAAGATGACGTGAGCAAGCATATTGAAACAATGCCCATACGTCCGAAAGTCGATGCCCATAATTGCCGCTGTCCACAGTTTCAGGCACTTCGATGCCAGCATGAAATGAAATGTGGTCGCCAAAGAAATCGACTAAATCGGGTGCAATTAAATTCGTGGTTCCACCCGCGAAGATCCATTCATCAATTGGGTCTGGAACAGCTTCCTGTAACCACGACAGAAGTGCCTGAATGTAATCGGCTTTAGCTTGCTGGGTCGCTTCTAACAATTGTTGGATCTCTTCGTCTCGATAATGAGTCGATCGTGCGATCGCGTTAGATGCCCTTTCATCCTTCGAGGCAATCCACTGCACAACAGCAGGCAATAATCGCTCTGATGTCTGCCCGCTCGTTTGTTGCTCAATTTGCTCTAAACATCGAATGAAACCAAGGTTCGAGGATTTGAAGACTGATACCATGCCTTGATTGAAGGTGATGACGCTTGCGTTTCGGTGTCCAATCATTGCGATCGCAATTTGTCGCATGGCAAAATCACCATTCACAGCATTCGCATAATGAATCGCAATTCCGGCTCCTTCCGGCTGACAGTCAAATTGGATGAGTTTGACCTCCATAACACCCGTCGCCGTCTCGAATTGATTCAGTGCAATCTGAAGTTGACGTTCAACGCGATCGCGATCCGCATACTCATTCGGCGGCAATACACAAGATAACGAAAGCTCAAATTGCTGAGGTAACTGCAATCGCTGCTGAATGATCCAAATTGCTGCCAAAGTCTTAAAAATCGCCCGCTCGAACTTAGGTTGATTCAAACCCGCATGGGCATGAAACCGCTTGGCAAAGTGTCCGACTGCCCAGCAATCCTGACCCAACTTCACCCAGGCGCGGTTCTCTGGGCGAACCGCAACAATTTGAGCCTGACTGCAATCCAACCTGGTAGAAGACACTTGGATCGCTTCAGGAGCCATCACTAGGCTGGCTGGCGTTTGCAATTGTTCAGGTAGGGCATAGATGACCTTTGTTGCAGAGCCACCGAAATCGATCGCAGCAACTAATCGATGAGGCTGATTAACGATGCTCATAAGCTTGTTCCGATGCGTTGAAATCTGCGAAGTCAAACGGATTGAAAAGAGAGGTAGCAGTGCGGGATTCAGCGACATCGATCGCAGTCTGGTCAACCGTTGATTGACCTGTCTCCCGGTCGTAAAGCGGAATCTGTAGCTGCTGCCCATCGGGTAAACAAGCATTGACTTGTACTGCAATTAGCGTGACTTGAGCTAACAAAGCAGAGATAGACAGTCTTCCAGCATTTTGCAATGCTTCGGTTGAGGTAGAACCCCCAATGAAGGCTTGAGGCAAGTAAAATGCAGTTGCCGCATCTAGTAAAAAAGTATGAATGCTTTTGTACGGATGCTCTTTGAGATAGCGGATCAAGTACGCATACTGTGAGGTTGCAGGAACTCGCAATCGGCACGACAGTTCGACTTGCTCGATCGTGTTGCTCATGATGAATACCAGGGCAAACAACACTCTGACCTTAAAGGAAGAGCGCGGCATTTCGCCTCTGAAAAATGGCAGGAAAAGAAACGGCGATGCTCTTCTACCGCTTTGCTATTCCTGCCAAATGGCAGAGGCAACCTGTTCAGATTGCCCTGCTAAACGCCCCAAGTTGAATTTAATCTGGGGTTGAAGGTGTCTGGTCTTGCTCTAGATAAAGCGCGATGAGCTGTTCCGCCGCTGTGGGTTCGATCACTCGTAAGGCTTTGATGACGTTCGTCACTGCTTCAGCTAACGGATCGCTAATCTCATTTACCCATTGATGCACAGTAGAGCGGTTAATTCCCATTGCGATCGCTAATCGATTTTGACTAATTTCGTGTTCTGTTAGAACTTGTTTGAGGGATTGTCCTGCTTTTGCCATGTTTCCTCCTACTCACGGTAGTGCCGTTTTGCTAGATGACCGATAGAGAATGCAGCCCTTTCAACGAACTGCTCATTGAGAAAAGTTGGTTCAGCACCCTGAAATTATGAATCACTGTCTTGCAATACTGGGATGCGGTTTGAGTGCGAGCCATGCTTCAAACTCGTCGATAATTTGCATCCTTACCGTTTATGTTGTTGTTATTTTTACAAGGCGACAAGATTTCTGACCTCCTGATTTCTTCGTAAATCTGGACGTTCGCTTGGTTCAAATCGTCATATCCTAGACCAAATGAGTGTTTGAAGGCTTGACTCAACATCTTCATGAGTTCGATATCACTTAGCCCTAGACAAATCGAGTTTGTGCAGAATAGATGCTACTCGCCCTATCACATCTAATGTTCGTAGCTTTTGAGCTATAGATGAATGCAAATTAAGCAACTCAATCTGAACGGTTATTAGCTGTCATATTTTTTACATTGCACAACAGCGATCACCTTCAGCAAAAGCAAAGTTCCTGCGATCGAAATAAATCAACGACCACAGGTCGCGATCGAAGCGAGTTCATCACTCAACAATTATTTCTGAATTACAAGGAGAAACACGATGGCTCGCAATTCACATCAACCTCTAATTGATACCGCGACGGCTCATTTGAATGGCGAAGTTCAAGTTCGGATGGTCTTCAACACCTTACGAGAAATGACCGGACGAGTACTCGAAATTAAAGCGGCGAAACACGGTAAAGACTTTGATTGGAAGGCATTTAAGACTGCATTTGAAAAGCAATACGGCAAACTGAGCTTGGATGAATTAATGACGGAAGCAACGAAGTTTGGATTGACCTCAATTGGGGCAGTTCGCGCTCAGCGTCAACGGCAACTTGCTACGTTCTACAAGCGTCAGCGAGCATTCAATCGAGCAAACGATCGCGATACACTGATTGCCTAAGCAATAGACCTCCTGCACGAATCCTGATCACAGATTTGAACTCCTGAAAAGAGGACTAGATGCCACTCAGGAGACTGATCAAATGTACGATCGCATTCAACACCTGCCACCAAAATCGTTCAAACGCAAGTGCGGAGTGAAGCGTGAAACCTTCGAGAAAATGGTTGAAATTCTCAAACCCAAGCTGATCCGAAAAGGCAAACGAGGCGGACAAGGCAAGTTTGGAGTCGAAGATCAACTCTTGATTGCGATGGAATATTGGCGCGAGTATCGGACTCAGTTCCACATCGGACAAAGTTGGGGGATTCATGAAACGACCGTGGGGCGCATTGTGCGGAAAGTTGAGAACAGTTTGATTCGGTCGGGCGAATTTCGGCTTCCGGGCAAGAAGGCGCTGCACTCGCCTGATGCAGGGTGGAACCTCCTGTTAGTTGATGTCAGCGAAAGTCCGATTGAACGTCCAAAAAAAAACAGCGACCTTACTACAGTGGTAAGCAAAAATGGCACACACTAAAAGCGCAAGTCGTCGTAGACTATTTCAGCGGTCAAATTGTCTGCACCGCATTTGGCAAAGGGCGCAAGCATGATTTCCGCTTGTTCAAGGACTCGCAGTTGCCGACCCAACTTGAGCAACTCTGGGTGGCAGACCGAGGCTATCAAGGCATCGCCAGACTTCATGCTTACAGTTGTACGCCCTACAAAAAATCGCGCAAGCGTCCGCTCTCCAAGCAAGAACGTCAGTTTAATCGACAATTAGCGCAAGTTCGTATCACGGTGGAGCATACCTTTCGCAAGTTGAAGATTTTTCGCATCTTATCGGAGCGCTACCGTAACCGTCGCAGGCGATTTGGGCTACGGTTCAACTTGATCGCAGGCTTGCTGAACTATGAGCTTGCTCATCCAATTTGATTCGTGCAGGAGGTCTAATTTTGCCTCATCACGCCATTGGTGAGGCAAAGTTAACCCAACTTCATCGCCTTCGACATGGCACTCTGCGGCGAAATACCACAGCTTATTCCAATATGTTGCATGTGCTTATAGATTACCCCCTCATAACGCCTCAGTTCGATCAGAATGGAGCTTTTTCAGAGTAGCATTTTGCGGCAACGAGAACGACAATGCTAGCGTTGTCGCAAAATGCCTCATTCTATTCGCCAGATTCTACATGGAAGTCATATCAATCGTGAATTCAGCCGCGTTCTGTGGCTAGAGCTAATCGGGCAGCACTCGACTTTAAAGACACAATCCTGTCAAAAATCATGGCAAGCTATGTCAACATCCGTACAAATAGCTAAGGAAGAATAGTTGAATGCGATCTGCCGCAAAAATCGCTATGATTTGTACACTGGCTAGTAAAGCTTGATCTAATCAATCAACTACACAAGATGAAACTGAAATCGTTGACGCGATCGTTGCAGCACTTCTTCCCCCGCATCAACCCATCAAGCATTTTGTAGCGTTCGTACTTCGATTATGGCGAAAACGTCAAAATACCCTCATCGTATTGAATTCCGCGCAACCGCAGAGGAATATCAACGAGCAGAGCAACTCGCAAGCCAATCGGATCTAACTGTTAGCGATTTACTCAGAGTTCTCCTACAGCAAGCTGAACCCCCTAACCCAACCCGAACGCAGCAATTGATCCAGCTTTATCAAAGACTGGGTAACATTGCCAAAAATCTCAATCAACTGAGCGCTACCCATTCAAGCAAGTCAAGCTTGACACCATTCGATGAAGTGGTGGAATTGATTAACGAAGCAAGAAAACTGATTGTTCAATCCATTCAATAATCTGATGATTGGTAAGCACTTCAAAGGCAAAGCGTTCTATCCGATTCTCAATTACGCACTGAGTAAACCCGGCGCACAATTGCTCGAAACCAATCTGGTGAATTCTGCACCCGCTGATTTAGCACAGGAATTGAACTGTCTCAGACGTTTGAATCCCAGAGTTGAACGGTGTATGTATCATGCTTCGCTTAGTCTACCTATGGGTGAACGACTGGAAGATCGATCCTGGTGTGAAGCAGCACTATCATTTCTGAACCAAATGGGCTTTGATGATAATCCTTATGTGGTTGTGCGGCATTGCGATCGCGCTCATGACCACATTCACATCATCACGAGCCGGATTCGCTTCGATGGATCTTGCGTTTCTGATCGATGGGATCACTATCGCCTGCAAGCAGTGACCCGACAACTAGAGCAACTGTTCGAGCTAACCCCAGTGCCAGCCTGTTGGGAAAAACAACTAGACTCAGTGCTTCAGAACCAAGAGGAGAGAATTCACCGACTGCCAAAGAAGCAAATTCAGCTATAGCAGCAACTTTCTAAAGTTTAGGGTGCAGCAGATTGAGCAAAGTTGAACAGTTTCATCATCGTTTGCACCCTAAACCGCGAACCTGACACCAAACCCAAGTATTAGCGTCTTGAGGAAAATTTAAGAAGCGAACCAGACCTGCGGTGTCAGGTTAAAATGAGGGCAATTCTGATTCAGTCGTCCTTCACGCTTCGCGTACCTTCGAGGAAAATTCGATGATGTCTCCAATTCATATTCGCCAGCGTGCCCAGCAACTTCTTGAGCAACTTCCAAGTCAGTCGTTGCCCAAAGCGATCGAATTTCTGGAAGTTCTTGCTCAAGAAAGTTCTCAACCCTCAGAAATGAATCCTCAGACTCGTGAAACTGAACTGCTAGCCGTGATTCAGCGACGACTTCCTCCGAACGAGCAAGCGCGACTCAATGATTTGCGTCAGCGGAACGAAACTGAAACCCTTTCAGAGTTGGAACATCAAGAACTGCTGAAGTATATAGAACGCATCGAATTACAAGATGCTGAACGTGCTGCTGCCTTGATTGAGTTAGCACAACTCCGCCAAGTGCCGTTAGAACGAGTGTTGGACGAATTCCTTCCGGCAGATCGCGTTGCCTGATGTCTAGCGCCAGAATTCCAGCTTCAATCCGTCGAGTGGTAGCAGCCCGTGCCCGTAATTATTGCGAATATTGCCGCTGCTCAGAGCGGTTCGCGACCGAAAGTTTCTCCGTTGAACATATCCAGCCTCAAAGTGCAGAGGGTGCTTCTGTGCTAGAAAACCTAGCTTGGAGTTGCATGGGCTGTAATGGGCACAAACACGCTAAAACTCAAGCAACTGATCCTGAAACAGGTGAAACCGTTTCATTGTTTCATCCACGCCAGCAGATTTGGGACGAGCATTTTGGCTGGAACGAAACTTTTACGCGAGTAATCGGCAAAACGCCTTGTGGTCGAGCAACCGTTGAGGCGTTGCATCTCAATCGAGCGGGCGTGATGAATCTCCGACTTGTATTAGCAAATGCTGGTTTGCATCCACCTCAGTAATCCAGCCCATTGAAATCATCTTTGAATGTCGCGATTTCTTCAGTAACTTGCGGAGCGATCGCGAATTTGCCCTGCAAGTTTTAGGGTGCAGCGAATTCGCCCTAGCCACAAAGTTTCAGAGATTTTTGCACCCTAAACCGCTACCGCCGCATCCGAAGCGAAACCCTAGCTTCTATGCGTATGACTGCTGCAATTTCTACACTTTCTACTTTAGACCAACGACTTCTGACCAAACTCCGTAGATTAGGAATTCAGACTTCACTCGACCTGCTACATTACTATCCACGCGAACACACCATTTACCGCCAATGTGCGATCGCATCCCTGAAACCTGAAACTCATGTCATCGTGACAGGTAGAATTCAGCAGCACCGAGTCTTCGGTGGCAGGCAACGAGGATTAACTGTACAAACCTGGACGATCGTGGATGAATTAGAGAACGCGATTCAAGTGACTAAATTCCACTACGGCTCCAGGTTCCAATCGATTCGCTGGCGGTATGAACAGCAGCAACCCTATCGAGTTGGAACCGCGATCGCAGTCATCGGACAAGTTAAATTCGACGAGTTTAGCCAAGCATTAACCATCATTGCAGCGAAGGTAGAAATCGCTGACACAACCTCATATCACCTGATCATTCAACCGACCTATGCCCTAGTAAAAGGATTGAGTGCTGACGTTCTACGGGATTGCATTCAAGAGGCGCTTGCTACAACTGACATTATCGACCCATTGCCACAACCGATTCAACAACGCTATGGTCTAATGGCACTTGGCGAGGCACTTTTCACCATTCATTTCCCGACTGAGCCAAAACGTCTGAAAGCAGCCCACGATCGCTTAGTCTTCGATGAGTTTTTCTACCTCCAGCTACGTTTGCTACAACAGCGAAAGATCAGGCAGCAATCCCAAAGACCTGTATTCCAATCTGAAGCTACTCTCCTCAAATGTTTCTACCAGGTTCTACCGTTTGAATTAACACAAGCTCAAAAACGGGTGATCATGGAGATCTTGGAAGACTTGGCAAAACCGCGATCGATGAATCGATTAGTACAGGGTGATGTCGGTTCAGGAAAAACAGTGGTAGCAGCCGCAGCAATCATTTGTGTAGTTCAATCAGGATGCCAAGTCGCGTTGATGGCTCCAACGGAAGTGCTGGCAGAACAGCATTTTCAGAAACTATCGCAGTGGTTTGACTCGCTGGGAGTATCGATCTCATTGCTGACAGGTTCAACCCCTGCTGCTCAGCGCCGAGATATTCACGATCGCCTGAGTTCCGGTCAGCTATCAGTAGTCATTGGGACTCATACTCTGATTCAAAAGTCTGTACAGTTCTATCATCTGGCCTTGATTGTGATTGACGAGCAACATCGATTTGGCGTTCAGCAGCGCCTCAAATTGCAGCAAAAAGGCTTTCACCCGCATTTATTAAGCATGACGGCAACACCGATTCCGCGCACCTTATCGCTGACTCTGCACGGAGATCTGGATGTCAGCCAAATTGATGAACTGCCGACTGGACGGAAACCCATCGTTACGAAAGTCATGAGCGAGAAAAATCGTCACAAGGTAGACGAGGTGATTCGGCTCAATCTCGCCCTCGATCATCAAGTGTTTGTGATTCTGCCCTTGGTAGAATCATCTGAAACTTTGGAACTGGAATCTGTGATGGAGGCTTACGATCGCTATCAAGCCAAATTTCCGGATCATGTGGTTGGACTTTTGCATGGTCGAATGAATGGTGAAGAGAAGCAGAGTGCGATCGCACAATTCCGCAATCACCAAACCCAAATTCTCATCTCAACAACTGTGATTGAAGTTGGTATTGACGTTCCAAACGCAACTGTAATCGTAATTGAACATGCTGAACGATTTGGCTTGTCTCAACTACACCAGCTACGGGGACGAGTCGGACGCGGGCACACACAATCGTACTGCTTACTGATGAATACTTCAGATTCGACGACTGCTAGGGAACGTCTTGAAGTTTTAGAACGATCGACGGATGGGTTTACGATCGCAGAAATGGATCTCCAGCTTCGGGGTGCAGGTGAAATTCTAGGAACTTCTCAAGCAGGCGCTCCGAAGTTTGCGATCGCGGATTTAGTGAAAGATGCTGCGATTCTAGAACAAGCCCGCGCAGCAGCAGCACAAGTTGTCCAGAAAGGTGAACGCTTACGACATTGGGATCTACTACTTGAGGAAGCAGCGCGGCGAAATCATCAAAAGCTCAATCCAGATGCTGCACTCAACTAATACTAACCGCTACCGCGTCAGCAATGTTGACCTTGGCTCAAGCAGAATGTTATGAAACCTTCCCTTGTTCGTCGAATTGCTCAGATTTTGAAATTGCTTCAGAATCCTAGTTCTGATGGCAAAATGGGGCTACGCATAACCCGTCCTGAAGCGTTGAACGCTGATTCTCAGATGCTGACTCAGCTTGAAGTAGAGATTACAACTCGGCAGGATTACTATCAAATTTGCGGGAGATGGTGACGATGGCAAACTCAATTCCTCAATCAGTAGCAGTGCGATCGCTCAAAAGCATCAGCATTCTGGCTTCTCAAACTTGGCAAGAACTAGATGCCGCCGAAACCCCAGAGCAAGAAGCCGAAATTGTTCAACAGCTTTGGCAACTCCAAGAAAGCGAAGAAGCCGCGATCGATGCCCATGCTGAGTTGGCAGACCAGATTGATGCCGAAATCACGGGACTCAAGGGGCGAATGGAACATCTTGTCAAAATCCACACCGCAGAGATTGAACGGCTTACCCGCTGGCGAGAGCGACTCGATGAAACCATTCTGACGCTCAATAGTGCTGACTTGATGGCACAAGAAGCGATCGGGCAACACCGCCGCATTCGGATCAAACTCAATCCGCCTTCTTGCGAAGTGATCGACTTCGGACAGGTTCCAGAGGATTACATCACCATCAAAGAGATTGTGGAACGCAAGGTAGACAAAACTGCCGTCAAGAATGCTTGGAAGCAAGGAATTCCAGTCCCCGGCACTCTGGTTGAACGGAAACGGAAAGTCGTTTATGAAATTGCACCGACCAGCTTGGATCGGATGAAAGCGTCCTCGTAGTTGCTGATCGTGCGGTCATTGCTTCTGCTGCCAAGATCTCGTAAATAAAGCTATCCTTGAAAAAGTGTCACTGCCTCAGAACGGTTTAGGATGTCGAAGAAAATCTACGACTGGAAGCGATTTTGGTGTCCTCGCAACGCTCAGATCGATTTGGGCGATCGTGGGTATTTAGTCGATCCAGAATCCAACTGGGGACATTACAGTAATCCTGAACTAGTTGGGTTAGATGCCATCGCTGATACCCGTTGCTTAATTTTGTTGGGTGAGCCAGGTATTGGTAAGAGTCGAGCAATGGAGTCAGAACTAAGTGCAGTCATATCCTCTCAAATTGATGCTAAAAGGCATTTGATTTTAGACCTTCATTCATATGGCAGTGAAGATAGACTCATTAGAAATCTATTTGAAAGTTCAGAATTCAGAGCTTGGGTTGATGGTGATTATGCTCTGTCTGTTTTTCTAGACAGCTTAGATGAATGCTTACTCCGGTTGGATAATGTGACTGCATTATTGGCTGAGGAATTTAAGCGGTATCAAGATAAATCTGAGCGCTTGTTTCTACGCATTGCCTGCCGGACAGCAGTTTGGCAATCTACCTTTGAAGAGCAACTGAAGCAAATTTGGGGAGAGAATGAAGTCAAAATTTATGAATTAGCTCCGTTACGCCAAGTTGATGTCAGACACGCAGCAGAATGTGAAGACATCAAAGAACCTGATCTGCTCATGCAAGAAATTCTTGAGAAAAAGGTAACTCCTCTAGCAATAAAGCCTGTCACGCTAGGATTCCTTTTGAATATTTATCGTCGCGATGGGAAATTCTCCGGTGATCAGACTTTAGTCGGGTTGTATCTCGAAGGCTGCCGCATTTTGTGTGATGAAGAAGATAGTTCTGATCTTCGCCTTCCAGGGCGTAGGGGAAATATAGAGCTAGACCAGCGTTTGATGATTGCTGCTCGAATTGCAGCTGTCACAGTTTTTGCGAACCGTGATGCGATTTGGACAGGGCGCGATCGAGGGCAAACTCCAGCAGATGATGTGTTGCGTCAAGAATTATCAAGAGGATACGAGAGAGCAAACGAACGGCAATTTGAAGCGAACGAAGCTGCCATTATCGAGGTTCTGAACACTGGATTATTTTCCTCGCGTGGGTCAAATCGAATGGGATGGGCGCACCAAACTTATGCGGAGTTTCTAGCTGCATGGTATCTGAAGCAACATAACCTCAGCCTCTCTCAAATTTTGAGTTTGATTCTTCACCCTGACGGCAGAGTGATTCCTCAATTGCAAGAGACTGTTGCCTGGTTAGCCAGCATGAGATCTGATGTATTTCAGGAGGTTATGAAAACCGATCCAGATGTACTGTTACAAAGTGACATAACGAATATTGATGATGAGATCAAAGCGAAATTAGTTGAATCACTGCTGATTTTGCATCACGAAGAAAAGCTTGAATATTCTGTTTTACGACACTACAACAACTTGCAACATCCGGGCATTGCAGAGCAACTAAAATCATATATTTGTGACTCCACTAGAGGGCAATGGTCAAGACTGGTTGCGATCGACATTGCTCAAGACTGTAACGTGAAAGCTGTACAAGATAGTCTGGCTGATATTGCACTTGCTCCAGTTCAACTGTACATAGTTCGGAAACATGCAGCCCATGTTGTTTGTGTAATAGGTGATGAGAAAACAAAGGCACGGCTCAAGCCTCTTGCAGTTGGTGAAGCTGGGGGCGATTCAGATGATGATCTCAAAGGCTATGCTCTTCAGGCTGTTTGGTCAAAACACATTTCTGTTAAAGACTTATTAGATCATCTTTCGCAACCCAAACAAAAGGGAGCATTCCCAATTATTGGTGGAGTATATCAAGATTTCATAGCGACAGAATTTGCAGAACGTCTTCGATTGCCTGACTTACCAGTTACACTCAAATGGCTTGAGCAATTACCTCAGAGATACGATTTACATTATCCGTTTAGAGAACTCGCCGATTCAGTGATGCTGAAAGCTTGGCAAAATCTACATGAGCCTGGTGTACTTGAAGCGTTTGCCAGCGTAGCTATTCTCAGATTGAAACAGCATGGCGGAATTTTAGGTGATCGACCACATCGAGAGTATACTCGTGAAAGTTTTGATATTACTCGTGATGATGATGTGGAGCCTTTATTAAGGAATTCTGATGGAAAACGTCGGCAACTGATAGAAACAATAGTCTTACTAATTTCAGAATCAGAAAGTGATTTCTTATGGCTCATAGACATTATTTGTTCTGAGGATGTGTTGTGGATCATCGAAAGAATCACGTCAACAGAATTCCCCAGAATGGCTGATGTCTGGGTTAAGCTTTTGCGCCAAGTTCTCAGTTGGCATAACTTGTATTGGAAAAACACAAATCACATTGATGCGATTCTGGAGGCACGCAGTGTCAGTCCAGCCATGCAGATAGAATTTGAAATTGAGATTGAACTAGGTTCTGAAAAGGCAAAGCAAGCTCAAGCTACCTATCTAAAGTATCAAACCCCGTTGAATCCGTCTGAGCCGGAACCTACACTTGATCCGCCACCCAAGCAAAGAGTACTTGCGGCTTTAGAAAAAGTTGAAGCAGGGCAACCTCAACTGTGGTGGCAGATAGTTGTTGAAATGACACTGATGCCAACCAGTAAAGAATATATCCACGACTATGTTTTTGAATCAGACATAACAAGACTAGTTGGGTGGAAAGAAGCAGAAACAAATACCAAGGCAAGAATTGTCAAAACCGCAAGAAAATATTTGGACGCTGGAGATCCAGAAACTAAAAAATGGCTTGGTACAGATAATTTTTCTCATCCTCCGTTTGCTGGATATCAAGCACTATACCTTCTAGTAAAACAAGAACCAGAGTTCATCTCAAAGATTTCTACTGATATTTGGACAACATGGATACCCGCTATTCTGAAATCTATAAATTTCACTCATAGGCATAGAAAGAATAAAGAGGATGAAGTTTGTCGAGGGATAATGAGAACTGCCTATCGAAACGCTCCAGATGAATTAATTGAAATAGTGATCAGTTTAATGGTTCACAAAAACTATGAGCCTCGTACATTTTACCCTGATGATATTTATCAGTTAACTAATGAGTTGTTAGATCAGTGTTTAGCTAGTTTAATTATTGGTAGAGTTCCAGATGAAAGCTTGAATGCTGGCATGTTGGAGATTTTGCTAACGGATCTTTTCAAACATGATGTTGACAGAGCCAAAGAAATTGCCAAGTCTTTTCTTTCCGAGAAAGTACCTGAATCTGGGGAATCAAGAAATAAAGCAATCGTTGCTGCTCGTCTGCTTACAACCTATCCTGATAACCCTAGTTGGTCAGTTTTTTGGTCTGCCTTGCAACAAGATCATAAATTTGGGCGCGAAGTATTGGAGTCCATTGCATTTCAAGCTGCTCGTCACGGTCAAATCGAACAGAAGATCAGAGAAGACTATCTAGCCAGCTTGTATATTTTCCTTACCCATCAATATCCAGAAGTTGAGCGAACTGAGCTTGAAACTCAGCCCCTCAGAGGTGTAGAAGCTCAAATACTAGGAAAGTTTGATGATGTTAGGATGTGGAAAAATTACATTCCCCAACGTCTTCAAGCACGAGGCACTTCAGAAGCCTGTGACGCGCTACGAAGAATCATCCGTGAACTTCCAGAGTGTCGAGAACAACTACAACCAAGACTATTGGAAGCTGAGAATTTAGCACGCCGCAACACTTGGAAGCCACCTAAGCCAGAAGAGATTCTTCAACAGATTCTAATTCAAGATCCTTCTAATTTAGAGTTATCCAATCAAATTGAAACCATAAACCGGAGAACAAAGCAAATGGCAGACGAACCTAAGATTGATCAGAGTGTGCATGTTACAGGATCTAAAATTCGTGGGGATATTAATACGGGTAATAACAATAACCTTGGTAAAACAGATTCTAAAACTGAGGGAGGATTTGACTGGAAGTACTGGCTCTCGGTTGGCATAACCGTTGCAGTGGCACTAGTTTCCGTAGCTGCTAGTGGAGTGTTTAACGATGAAATTAAGAGGTTGTTTAACTCAACAAAGTCATCCCCTCAAACCGAGCAAAAACTAGAGAAGAAGATCAACTAAGAAACAATTCAGGGGTTTAGATTATGCAAATTACGATCGACATTCCTCAAGAGCTTGAGCAAAACCTTATCCGTCAGGCAGAACAATCTAATGTTCCACTTCAGACCCTGATTATTCAGGCTTTACACCAACTTGCTCAGTCTGCACCCATGACTGACCAGTGGTCAGATATCGTTTTATCTTATGAAGCAGAACCTGACTTTCCTGAATTTGAGTCCTACCGGAGTGAACTGCTTCCTCCAGATGAATCGGAGTGATTCTGATGCAGTACCTTCTCGATACCTGTGTGATTAGCGATTTCATCAAAGGCGAACCTGGGACTCAAACTCGCCTCAAACAAACTCCGCCAAGCGACATTGCAGTTTCATCGATTACTGTGATGGAACTCCGCTATGGCTTGTTAAATAATCCTCAACGCGCTCGGAAAATTGAACCCACGATCACCAGTTTTCTAGCTTCTGTGACAGTTCTTGCTTTCAGTTCAGCAGAGGCTGAACAAGCTTCTCAAATTCGTGCCGTTCTCAAAACTCAGGGGCAGCCTATTGGTGCTTACGATGTTTTAATTGCGGCAACTGCCCTGCAACACAATCTTCTGATGGTTACTGCAAATCAGCGGGAGTTTGATCGAGTTCCTGGCTTACAAACCGCAAACTGGCGGCAACTTTAGAAAATTCAATGCCGAATTTTCTACTGCTCAACGATCGATTGTCGCTTGCGGGATACCTTGTCTTGTTTTTGAGTCATCTGCTGAAATTCATCCATGCTTGCTCGCTGCATTGGCTGAACTACAGATCCGGTCTGAAAATTACCTTGACAGATCAGCCGACCTTGATTGTCTTCGATCGTATAATCACCATTCTCTGCTGCGATCGCAGTCCACCGATTCCCAATCGGCAACTCCACCGCTTCAGTCGGCGACGCAAGCGATCGGAACGTCTGAGCAATCGCCTGTGCCAAACGATTCTGAGTCTCATTCTGCTCGTCAGATATTGCTGCTTCGACCGGAACTTCTGGGGCAAGTACAGACTGTCCCTCGATCCGCAACTGCACCATTGATCGCGTAAAATCTTCAACCCTTGCCTCAAATCGTGTCCCAATTGGCAGTTTTGCCGTCTCTGGCGCAAATGTGCCCAACACTCCCCCATGCACGACTTTTAATACAGGGACTCCATTCATGGCATGGTACTTAGGGTGATCTGGTTCGAGGTCATAAGGTACAACCTCAATTTCGACGCGGTGCTGCCAGCTTGAGAAATCTTCAGCCGCATAGTCGTTGTGGGCAATGCCGATCGCTTTGATCTGACTCACCTCAAAATTCTGGAGCTGCTCCGTTACTTGTTCGGTCATCAGCGTGTACGCCAGCGACGCTTTTCCGGTATCGCCAACTGAATGCGCCCAAGTAAAATCAGCAGGCGGAACCACTCGTAAATTGTTGGGAATGCGATCGACATCAATCACCTGATGCCCAAACTGTTGTTGCAAGGCACTAGCATTGCGTTCAGATAAGCTCGGTAAGTAGAAATCGACTACAGGCAAAGCAGGATTGACGATCGCTTCATACTCAACGTGACGGGCTTCAAGCAGTTGCATCCACGTCTGCGCCCGATCAAATGGAACACTCAATTCGTGGGCTTCCACTTCATAGGGGCTATTGGGTAAGCTGTACTTGTCTTGGCTAAAAGTAATCGGTAATTTTGCTGCAACACTCATCGACTGTTTACGAGGGCGATCCAGTTCTGGGCGAGTGTGCTGAGTGTACCAAATCGCTGCGGCAATCGATCGCTGTTCTTCAGGAGTGGAGAACGTCTCGTTGATTTCAGCGCGAAAAGATTCGTTCAGAGTGGAGATCGCTGCCCTAAATCCTTCCGCGTCATCCCCAACCAGTTGCCGAATCTGAGCAGTCGCCTGCTGTGCGCGGTTCTTCAGATTTTCTGCCCAGTCCAAAGCATCGGTATCGAGTTCAGCGCGATCGAACAAATAACGGAAATGCTCACGCGGCATCGACTGAAGTTGAGTCGCTTCCCAGAGTGGATTGATTTCGGCTGCGATCGCACACACGACTGAAATCCCGGTTTGTCCAGGCGCTTGAGTCGGTAGTGCGAATTGACGGTAGAGCCTGGGGTCTTTCTGAAAGTCAAAGAACGGTGAAGGATGCTTTTCACACCATTGCTTTGCGTCGTCGAGTAACTGCGGGTCAATCGTTTCGATGCGCTCTGCACTTTTGGGAGAATCAACCTCGACCTGAAGTGCTGCCATCAATCGATTCAGAAGTTGATGCCGTGATTTCTCAAACTGCCGTTGATTATGCGGTGAAGCCGATTCCTCCTCTGTTGGCACAGCCGTATGGACTCGCCCGATCAGCATTGCCACTCGCCCAATTCCATTTTGACAAACGGCTGCTGCTACTTTGGGCAAGGTATTGTACACGAACTGTCCCTGCTCAGTTTGGACTTCGGTGTAAGGGACTTTGGGGCGTTTAACGATCGACGGAAAGCGATTTGGCTCTCCGGCTCGAAGCGTCTCCTTAGCAATGTTGGGTATCCACTCCGCAGGCGTAGCAATCAGTTGATCGCCATCAAAATCACATTGATGATATTCAGCCGCATCACTGGGATTGATCCAAACCACGCCCTCAGTATTGCAAAGCGTTGGATCATGAATATTCCGATAAATGCGAATGTTGTCGGAAGAAACAATCGGGTAACGAGTCACAACGACATCGCCTTTCGGTAAGTGAGGCGCACAAATCATTCCGCGAGGCAGTTCTCGTCCAGGTTGTGCCATGCCAGAACTATGCTGAAACCCAGAATTGACCGCCAACTCACGCCAGCGACTCGCAGTTTGTGATTCTAAGAAATCTACCACCTTCGGCGCGTACAGCAGCAGTCCATAGCGATCGTGCCTCAGAATCGAAATCATGCGAGATTCTTGAGGTTCCTGCTCCTCACCTTCTGTATTACTTTGCTCCTGGTCGTAGCGTTGAACAACATATTGAGCAAGCTGCTTTGGGTCACGTTGCTTTTCGGCTAACTCCTGTGCTTTCTTCAGGGTTGGCTCTAGTAAATCAGCGAGTACTGCGGACTTGGAATACCACATCGAGAATTGCCAGGAATTGCTGTATCGTGCCACCTCAGCATTTGCACGATTGCCTAGAACGACCTGTGAAAGTTCGTACTCTCCGCACGGCAATGCTTCTAACTGGTCTTTGTGAATGCCTTTGATTGAGGAGCGATCCAATACGAAATCAACGTTGCTTGGTAATGTCGGATCGACCAAAACTGTGCCCTTTGCTAAAAAACTGAAGTCTAAATCAGATGATGCTGTGTGCGCCATACGGAATTGGAAAGGGCGATCTGGTGTGGTTCCATCGAAGGCTAGCGATCGCAGTAACTGAGGCGAGATTTTGCCATGACAATCGTGCGTTTTGTAAGCTGCAAATTCAGGAACAGTGTAATCAACCAACTTCAGCTTCAGCGTTTCGATCGTCGTCGTGCCTTTGTAACAATCGCTGACCAACAGCGAGCCGTACCGACACGCTGCATCTCGTTCTGTTGCAAAGAATTTCGTAATTTGCTCGGCAAGGGTGGGATCAGCAAAATAGAAATTACGATCGGAACTAAAGGTCAGTTTGCGAATCATACCATCCTCGAATCGAGCGGCTTTGAGATGATCTGGATTCAAGGAAGCGCGGTCTAGTTTGACCAGCGCCAATGATTTGAGGTCTTGAGGCGAGAAAAGCTGCTCTAGTAGAGTGTGACGCAAAATTTGAGGCTCCAGCCATTGACGCTCCCCTGATTGCGTCACATAGCACACAGGAACCGATAATCCACCCCCTTCTAGCTGTTTTGTCTCCATCTGTTACAACTCCGGGAGACGTTGGCGGTTAAGCTGTCGTTGCCGCTGAGGTCGAATCGGCTCAGGCTGCTCAGGTGCTTCAGGAGCCAAATCCTGAGCTAAAGATTCTATTTCTGACGCTGGAATGGAACAGTGATTAATTTGAGGTGACGTGTTTTCAGACAACACTGCCGCAAAGACTAGCTCTCTACTCCTCGCGCTATAACCAATCATGGATTGTGTGCCATCGGCTTGGCGCTCTGTTACATCAAACTCATACTTCGGTTGTCCTTCCCCGTCTGTCCAAGCAACTGTGAGGGCGCGATCGCCAAACTGAACTTGTTGCTGAAAACTTTCGATCATCCGCAGTGCGATCGTATGATCAACAGTCGGTTGCTCGTCCACAAGCGCATCCAGTACGTCTAATCCTGAATTTTGTTCCTTTTGGAATGCCGCTATCACTTCAGATTGCTCTGTAACCTGCTGCTCTAACCGTGTCATCATGGCTTCGAGTTGATCTAAGCGTTGTGAAAGCTGTTGCAAGTATTCTTCAATCTGATTCAGTTGCTGGTCGATCTTAGCTTGTCGATTGAGCTTTAGCGGTTGTAATGCTTCGAGGGACGAATCGAGGTTTTTAGAGAGCTTGTTGGTCTGACAAGCGAGAACATTCGTTGCTTCTGTGAATGGTTCAGCAATTTCAGGTGGGTTTTCGGGTACTTCGGCAGGTTCAGTCGTGACTTCTAAATCCTCGGCACGATCGAATAGCTGATCTAGCCGATTCGCCTGTTGAGTTGCGAAATTGGCAAGCCGCTTGAGGCGCGATCGATATCGCCCGTCTGGATTCTCCAACGTTTTCATCAAAGCGAAGGCGACCGCTGCTGCACTTGTGGCAAACTGACTCGTTCCTCCAGTTAAATTGATGCCATCAATGCCAGCACCATTACTTCTTGCTAATTCTTGACTTGCATAATTAGCCGTATCTAACACATTTGCAGTGACAGAATCAGGCGATCGCATTCTCGGCTGAACCGCGGAACCTTGCTGAGAACGAGATTGATTGCCAGTTTGAGTCCGTTGGGGAGTAATGGCTTCATCAATCAATCCCACTGAACTTAAAGTCTCATCGATCCCTGATAGCTCATCGTCCTCTAAACCAATGTCCTCATCTAACGTATCGGATTGCTCTAAACCCAGCACAGCAGAGAGGGAAGAGGGCGTGAAATAGTGATCCTCAACAGGTAAATCAATTCCAGCAGCTTTGAGATTTTTCACAAGATAAGAGCCACTGGTGCGCTCATCGGGATATTGCTGCAAGTAGAACCGGAAACCGCACACTTCGCCATCTCGCTCACACAGTTCCATGCCAATCGGGGCTTTTCCGGTCGCCTGCGAAAACTGCTCAACATGAGCCTTCACGTCTTCCCACGACGACAACTCACCGACCGGAGCGGCAGAAATCGCCTTTGCCAGCGTATTGTAAACGTGTTTCAATCGCGCTGGATCGGTGAGATGAGCATAGGCGTTGCGAGTTCGGCTTTTTCGTGTGGTAGCAACCATGAGTCCTCCTACATCCGTCGAATGACGAGGGATGTCACTGCACCCGTGAGATTAGAGAGTCCGTTAAACACTGCACCTCCTGAACTATTCAAGGCGTTGTAGAGCGCAATCCCTCCACCACCGGAAACGAACGTGACCAAGACAGGGGCAAAAATGGCAATGAAAACTGGGAAAGCAAGATCTGAGATCGCTTGCGCCTCCGCAATCACTAAAATCGATGCGACTAGCCCAACCAGCAGATTCCAACCGAGTTGCATCCCAAACAAGGACATAAAGCCAATGCCCCATGCCCAGATCGGTTTGCTGCCGAGTGGAAGGACACTCAATGCCATTGCGATCGGAGCAAATAGAGCCGTGAGTAGCAATGCAGCTTCCAGCGCATTCAGAAACGCCCAAGTCAGTGCCCAAAGGAGTGTTTCAACGAGCTTGAGCAAGGGAACCGTAATAAACTCAGCCACGTTGATGCCCTCGCCTCCGTTCAAGATGGCTTGAGCAAATCTCTGGAGTGAATTCAATGTGCCTTGATTTGCTTGTTCCGCTACACTCACAATTCGCTCTACCGCCTCTCGCTTCGCAGGATCATTCCAACAAGCAATCAGCGCATCTCCCGTCTTATCGCGACATTCCAAGTAAATGGCTTCAATTTGAGTTCGACCCGCCTGTGACAGCGCTACATTAGAAATCGCTTGATTAAATGACAATCCGCCTACTTGAATTTCTAGCACCTCCCGAATCTGCACGGTCGCTACTTGACGCATCAGAAGAACGGTGTTTGCCAGTAGCTGACCGTTTCCAGATAAGAAAAACATGACAACTAGCGGATACACAAACATCGTGACCAGATCTGACCAAGATTGACGAGCGAGAATCTCTTTGCCTTCTTTTAGTGCTAAAAAGAGAATCGACACCGCACCCAAGGTCAAAGCAAATCGGACTAATGCCAGCCACAACCCAACTTCTCCAGATGCCGCACTGGTTCTAAAAATCGTTTGCCACGCCTGATCCCAAGCAACAGAAGTGGCACGACTCAGTTCCAGCGTATTGATGATTGTATTTTCGGCAGTTCCAGCTTGGTTATTACCCGGAAGTTGTGCAAATAGAACAATCGTTAGAATCACATCCCGACTCCTACCGCTCTAAAGTAGAACTCAATGCAGAAGGCGGATTCGATTCTGCACGAGAACGACGCTGCGAGGTTGTTTCGGCAGTTAGAGATTTGCCACCTGGAAGATTAAGCCATGCCATTCCTCGCGTAGCAGATCGCGCCGTGGCTTTCTCCGTTCTGCGATCGCTCACATTCCGCCCTAATGTAGACTCTGCAATTTGTGACTGCAATAGCAAATCATGGGCGCGATCAATCCGCGATTGTTCAGCCTCATCAAACAAAGCCGCATCAACCTCAGTTTGCTGTCCCAACTGAGCCGAGACATTTTGAAGAATCTGCTGAGTCACATCCAAATTTTGGGATTCATCTGCGAGAAAACGATTAGATTGAACGGCTTGGCTCACCCCATCCCGTTTCTGCTGTCCCCGGATTTGAGCCTGTTCACTCAGCGTTGAGCCGTAAGCTGTGCCTCGACTCGCATCCCATTCTAATGTGCGAGACAAATCACTTCTGATGCTGAAGCTCGGTTCATTGCTTCGATTTTCCAGAGCAGCGGCGAGTTGTGTCGGTGGCGCTTGGTCTTGATTGCCTTGGGTAATATTGGCAGTGAGTTGAGCTAAATCGGGAATGCCCAAGGATGCGATCGCAGAATCTAGCAATTGGTTGATCGTCCCTTGCTCAATGCCAAACAGCTTGGCAATGCTCAACCAACGATTCGGAATCTCACTACTAATCTTGAAACGATTCTGAAGCGGACCTGCAAAGCCATCAGTACTGATGGGTAGTCCACTCGCATCGGTTAATTGAGCGCTCGCACGTTGAATTTGAATCATGCTAAATGCTGCTGCAATCAGAACTGTGATGAGTACTTTTCGATTGAATGAACGCATTTTGATCTCCTTCAAATTTGAGTAAAACCGTTTCCTTCCTTCAGAGCAACAACATAGATAGGGGTGAAAGCTGCTAAACCTCGAATTTTGCCGCTTTCTGTGCTAGGAAATTGAGTGAGGGCGCGATCGCGGGCTGCCCGTTCGTCTTCTCCACTTGCTACCGTTGCCAGTAGCATTTCTGCTGGGTAGTAGCGACTATCCCAAAATCGCCCACTCCGCTCGATTAACCAGCAAGAATACAAACTCGAACGACGGGGCAAGTAGGCTTCGGAAGCATTACGAACAATCGTTTCGAGGGGATAGCCTAAATGCTGCTGGAATGAAGTGCAAGCAGTCTGAACCAGTCGCCCAGTAATGCGATAGGTCAAGTTTTGTAGAATCATCGCTCCAGCAGAACAGGTTGCGATCGTATCGGGATCTTGTGATGACAGCAAAATTGAAATTCCGTCTTTTCGAGCCGTCGCACAAAGTTCGCCCAAGACATTCGCAAACCCGTCTTTTTTCAATAGCGTCGATAGCTCATCTCCCACAAAGAGACTTTTAGGATGAGCGAGCGCATTCCGAATACAAGCGCCGTGCGCGACGATCGACAACACGAGAGAATCAAAATCATTACTCAGTCCGGTTAGCGCGAAGAACTTCATCAACGGCTCTGGAGAAACGTTGCTCGGTCGCCCGATCGCGTCGCCCAATGGAGAAACGAGAATCGCCTGAAGTCGAGCGCGAATTTGATTAATGGCTTGAGCATCGATCGCTTCAAAGGAATTGAGGTTGAGCCGTTCTTTCGACACAAATCGCACAAAATCATGCAGCGTTGGCATTTGCTGCCATTCCGAAGATTGCCAGCCATAGTGGAATGCTTGATTGTATCGCTCAACGATGTCAGCGTCTTCCAGAAACACATCTAGAGTTTGCAGCAGCAAATCATCCACTCGTTGAGCGAGATGCGGATGATGCAGTTTACCCATGACGATCGTATTGAGCGCTTGCCTGACAAACTCTCGCCAAGATTTGAGCCGAGAATCAAATTCGTCACCTCGAAACGCTCGTAGGTCTGGAGGTTGCAATAAGTTGTCGTGAGCGCTGCGGATGTCGATATACGCCCCACGCTCAGATCCTAACGCTTCTACCAAGGTCTTAAATGTCGATTCTCCTGCCGCAGTTGGCATATCCATGCCGACGATCGGGATGTTGCAGAGCAAGGCTCGAAATATGAATTGGGATAACAAAACCGATTTTCCTGAACCGCTTTGTCCGGTTAGCAAAGCATGAACGGTTTGATCCTCAAACAGATCCACATAAATCGGCTTGCCGCCTGCTGTGATGAACTCAACACCATGCAAATCTAAATCTCGTGGCACAGTCAGTGGCAGCACCCCGGCTACGGTTTCGTTATCGAGTGTTAATCGGCGATCCTCGGTATCGAGAATCCCGTTAAACTCTAGGAGCCGTTGGAGGGTAATGGGCAGGGTTTGTAGCCAGACTTGCCAGCAAACATGGCGCGATCGCACTACATTCGCTGACCCAAAACTATGCGCCAATAGTTCACACGCTTGATCAAGTTCCTCGGTTGTATTGCGCCAGACGTTGAATACAACCGCGACGTGAAGCGCGATCGCACCCTGATACAGCTTGCGTTGCGCCTCAAAACTCTCTTCAGCTTTGACTTCTGCCCCAATATCTCGCCCTTGTCCTTGTGTCAGTGCGCGAGTCGATGCAGTTCTGGATTGACGCGCAGTTCTAGCTAAGTTGTCATTGATCAGGAATCGAGATGCAGGCACAATCTCAACCCAAACTTCGGTATCACGGACATAAGGCTGAGACATTGCTTTCCATATCGCTGCGAGTTGCGTCCGAGTGTTGAGCCACCCTTCCACAGCATCTTGCATCACGAGCAGTCCACCGACGCGGCGATTGACCCAAACACATTCGCGGTTTTGACGATGTTCGGGACAGGCAGATTGTCCCTGAGAGCCTTGAATCAGAATCGTGGTGGAATGCCGCTCTGAGTGAGCAATTTCGACAAATTCTGTTCCAACAATGGCAGGTTGCCAAACTAACAATTGAGGAATAGGCGGCGCAGTCATGCGATTGAATTGCTGCCAAAGCCAATTCCATAAATACTCAGCATTGAGCGGCGTAATTTCGAGTCCAGCTTTGGTGTTCAGTAACCTTTCCCAGTTCAAGAAAGCATCATGTCCATCATCTATCAGCCTGTGCAAGAACTGTTGTGATTGTTCGTGCTTCCCACCTCGCATCGCATCTAGAAAATTTGTTAGGCGCTGCGAGAGCTTACTAATCCAATCACTCCATCGGGCTTGACCCGTAGCATTGATCGTATACGTGCAGAAAATTAGTGAAGTCCACTGCCGTCGCGTTCCTTCATGCGTGAGTTGTTGAATTCGCTTTTGCTCGGAGCGTCCTAGCACGATCGCCAGAGGCACGGTCGTTCTGCTAATCAATTGTTCTAAAGACTGCTGGCGCTGAACATCATCGGCAAAGCAACTGAAGTAAAACCGGAGCGATTCTCCGATCGCGCATTCTTTCATCGCCTCTTCGAGTTGCGATGCGATCGCCATGACTTCTTCTCGTGTGAGTTCAGGGTGCAAGCCTTGAAGTCTGAATCCGAACACCAATTGCCACAAATCTCCACGATTGAGGAGATAAGCACCGATGTCGCGATTATCTTTCAACAGTCGCACCATGCAGCACAGATCTAAGCAATTCTCAAAGGGGTAGAACTTACGGTGCTGAGTGTCCTGGGATGAAGTTGCGGTGAGTTTAAGCTTCTGTTTCATTTCCCTGCTTTATTGCGTTTTCGGCTGCGAGCGAGTAGAGAGCTATAGCGGGCATAGCCTGTAATCCAATCTGTACCAGGTGGAGATTTGAAGCGATCAAGAAACTGATAAGCGCGTTTTCCAGTCAAAAGCCACCAAGTTGCAATCATCCAAATTGAGGCAGCGAAAAAGGCAGCTAAGCCAAGATTGAACAGTTCCATTGTCAGAACCCAGGAAGCAATCAGAATGCTAATCCAAGGCAGGATTTGATTTGCTGGAACAGGTCCAATACTCGGAATTTTGCCCAGCGCTTTGTTGACCTTGATAAACGTCTTGTCTGGATCTCTCATACAGTTAGCTTTCTGGGACAAAGATGGCAGTGATTACGTCCAGTCCTAGAACGATGCCAAAAGCTAATCCAACTTGAGTTGCAATCGGTCGCCAGTCATTACCTTGTTGTGCCTGGTTATAAGCAAACAGAGCAGCAGCAGCAACTAAGAGAAGAAATACAGCCCGAATGACGTTAAATACAAGTGCGATCGCTTCCTCTGAAATTCCTTCTCCCCCGCCTGCACTCTCAGACGCAAGTTGTGTGATGAACTCTTCCATACCCGATAGAAAGATCGCGTGAGCAGGTTGCATCATGCTGACAGAGAGTGCAATCGCGCCAAACACGACCAGCAAACTGCGAGAGTAGGTTTTCCGTCGCCAACCTTTGCGATAAGGCAAGCGATCACAGATCCAACGGAATGAATAGATTAGCAGCAGTGCGATCGCGAACAGCGCCATCAGAATGGGAGCTTTCCAGAGAAAGTAACCCAACATTGCTACCCAAGTTGTCAGCCAGGGATAGTCTCGCACAGTCAGACTGCAAACACTGACAGTGACTTTAGAAGAATGAGAATGAATGCTTTCATGAATTCGCATAGACAGACCAACCAATACTGTTGGCTTATCTTGCACAACGCTTTGAATCGGTCGCCCCTGCCATTTTTCCAAAGTTCTAGTATTAGCCTCTCCCATCTGGCAGTCCCCAAATTGCAGAGGACAATCGCATATACGACCGCTCACAATATGCCTGAACCTTACTGTGTCTGGCTATGAGGCAAATTCGACGCTTCCAACCGCCGAGCCTACTATCCGAGAGCAAAAATTTACTCCCGATTTGCTTTGCGGTATTGAGCATCTTCGGTGGAATTCAAACGCTGCTGATTGTCTTCCTGAGTTGGCGAGTCAATACACTGGCAGAGCGCAAGACGACCTTCGTGCAATTGGTGGACGGGCGCGTTGTGGCAATGCGCGAAGAAGCAGGAACTTATCGAACGCCGGAAGCCATTAAGAATGTAGTGCGGCAATGGTCAACACTGACCTGGAGTTGGGAAAGCAAGCTACCTGGAACGAATAAACCAGATGCTGGGCAGAAGGTGGGAAGCCAAAAATTAACAACAGCAGCTTACCTAGCGTCTTTCTTACTGAGCGGCAAACTCAGACCTGAAGGTTCAAGCTTTCGCGAGGAGTCAAGGCGAAGCATTTCAGAACTGACACCTGCGGGTGTTTTTAGTGGCAATGTGCGATCGACAATCTTAATCCGCCATGTCTCAGAACCGAGAACGATCGCTCTCGGCAAATACGAAGTAGACATGATTGCCAGCCGTAACGTCATTCAGCAGTCCGGGAAAATCGAAGAAATTCCCTTCAATCGGACGTTCACATTAGAAGCAGTAGACATTCCGCGATCGCCGCTTGGCAAAACCGCAACCGAAGCTGAGCGCGTCGTTTACAGCATTCGAGAAGCTGGACTCGAAATTACCGATATCAAGCCTTTTAACCCCAATTAGCCTATGTCTTCTCCCCAGAATAAAATTCAAGTCATTTCTGCACCGGAAACTGCCTCCGATTCGATTGATGCGACAGAAGCGGCTCAATTGGTCGGCTATAACCCAAATGAAACCGAGAAGCTGATTGATGATCAATACAAACTGATTCAGGAAAATGAAGGTGGGGATACTCGCCCCAGTTACGAGCATCCGATCATTCGCTTTGCCAGTGTTGCCTTGCCTCTGGGGGCATTAGGAGGCAGTGCGTTAGGTATTTGGTTCCTTATTTTCGCACCCAAGAACAATCCAGACCCAGAACCTGTGACTTCAGCTACGCCAACCCCCAGTCTCGTTCCAAACGCGGAGGGAAGACTAAAAAGTCAACTTGCGTTTCAAGACCAGCAGACTTCTCTAGAGAAGACGAAATCTACGTCACAAGCGAAACCCAAGAAGCCACCTGCGAAACCATTAACCCAAAAAGCAACTGAACCAACCCGAACCACTCCGATTCGACGTATCGCAGCCACTGAACCAGAACCGTCACGCAGAGTTTATTCTGTTTCGGCTGCAACTCCGGTGGTAACTCGCTCGGTCGCACCAACTCAAGCCGTTAAACCGCCTGAAACACCTGATCCCTATACTCAGTGGAATGTGCTAGCAAAACTAGGGCAGCAGCAAGCGGAGAAGATTACAGATTCAGCTACGCCCCAACGGACAGAGATCGCTTCTAATTCAACAATTCCAACGGTTCAAGTCGGCATGGAAGGAGCAACCGAAGTTGCAACAGAACGACCAGAAGTCGTAGTCAACCCCGTGAACACAGAGAATACAGTTCAAGCTGATGCCGCAAGAGCCAGATCAATCCCTTCTGAAGTAGCATCTCCAAGTTTAGTGAGGCAACCAGAATTTTCACCTTCCGAGCTATCCAATCCGCCGATGCAAATTGCGATCGGAACTACAATTCCGGCGAAAGTTGTTGTTCCCGCAATTGCGATCGCAAACAATCGAGAGCGTTCTCTAGTTGAGATTACAGAAGACGTTCCTGCGATCGACAATCGAATCGCACTACCCAAAGGAACATTAATCGCGACTGAAATCGTCAAAGTTGACCCTCAAACCCACCTAGTTCAGCAAACTCCGGTCGCGATCGTCTACAAAAATCGTTTCGGACAGATCCAACAGCAGCAATTGCCAGCAGGGAGTTTAGCAGTACGTGGCAAAGATGGCACACCTTTAATCGCGCAGGCGACTCAGCAATCGGATAACAGCGCGGGACGGGATCTCTTGATTGCAACATTGAGCGGTGTTGCCAAGGCTAGCGAGGTGATCAATCGCCCTCAAGAAGAGAACGTATTCAGCAGCGATAGTTTTGGCAGTACGCAAATCTCCCGTCGCACGACTCGTCAGCCGGATTTGTTAGCGGCAGCGATCGGAGGTGTACTGGGAACGACAGTCGATCGACTAAAACAACGAGCCGAGCAAACTCTAACAGCCCGTCAAGCACCAATTTTCGCGATTCCAAAGGATCAGCCAGTTTCAATTGTCTTCACGTCCTTCTTTGAAATCCAACGATGACCCATGAAGCCATTCTCAGTATTGTTCACCCTCAGCATTGTGCTGCTGGCTCCAAATCTTGCTCAAGCTCATCCTCGCCTAATCAGAACAGTTGCGCCAGTATCCCGCGCGATCGCAATCAAAGTCTGGGCAGGACGAATCACCGCGATCGACTTTAGCCGCACAAATCAAAAAATCACGAGCGTCGTCCTCGCTGACCCATCCAGGCTGGTCTACACACCGGATACCCCAATTGCATCGGGTCAAGCTTCGACGCTCTTTCTGCGGCAAATTGAACCGCTGAAGTTTCCAGGTGTCACGTCTTCAAAGCACACTAATCTCCTGGTCAAAACGATCGATCCACAGGGGAAATCGCAGCTTCACTCGTTTGAGATTGCGATCGCCACTGGAACGCCAGAATACAGCATTGTCGAAGCTTCTCGAACAGTACCGCAGGGATGGATTCATCGCTAACGACATAGAGTGAGTCAAACCGATGCCCCAAGCTTCTTCTAAACATTCCAAGCAGCGCGGACGGTACTCCGTCTTTCCTCGTCCAGCGACCAGTCCCGATTTGTTTGCTGATGGCTCAACCGATCGTTTAGCTTCTAATCGCCTAATCTGGGAAAGTTGTAACATCTTGACGCAGGGTGAAAGCTTGGGCTGGCTTCAAGACGAGCAAGGCTTGCCCCACTACAAAAGTGTTGTTTCCAAAGGCAAAGGTTACATCTCGTTTTGGTTGACCGATGATCTCCATACCGATCACCCTGCGATCTTGGAAAGCGAAGCAGCATTGGCACTAATCGAGCAATTCGATATTCGAGCAGCCTGTATGCACCTGATTTACGCTGCCCACGCCACTCAACTTGAGCGTCCGTGGGAGCAATCCTTCACGTTGAGCGACACGCAACTGGAACGCTATCTGGGGCTGGATCGCAATAAGAAACTAACCAAGCAGCAGAAACTAGAGCAAATGTTGGAATGGGCAAAGCAACCGTGTCGTTTATTGGTCTACATTTCCTACCCCTCTCAAGGGAAAGTGCCAATGTTTTCCGTCAGTCGCACTTGGTTGTGGGAGATTGCAGAACCGATCTTGCATTTTCAAAACTGCCTCACCGACGATCACGGCAATTCAGTGGGCAGTGAAACGCTGGTTGGATTTACGCTGAAAGTTCGCTGTGGTCATTGGGCAGAGTATTTTCTGAATGAGGAACGGCGGCGGAATCAATCTGGCTATTACGAGTGTGGCATTCTCTCTCAGCAGATTTTGCAGGATTTAATGGGAACTTGGCATCACCAGGAAGGAGCCGCTCGATTGATGGCTTGGTTATTGTTCAAGACAAAAGTGAATTGCGCCAGTCCCGTTACAGTTGAAACTTTGATGAAAGTTGCTTTTGGAGCGGAGGCGTTGCAAGCAGCGCGATCTGATCCTAGAAAGCGCACTGCATTGATCCGCAAGTGGATGAGTGCAGTGCGCTCGCTCCTTTCTAAAAGTTGGCAAATTACGCCAGATGCGAAAACCTATCCACGACACTACTGGGTCGAGCCATCAGAGTCACAGTTACTCGCGCAAATTCCGGACGAGCCAGAAGCGGCGATCGCATTTTGGACAGAAGAGGCAGACAGTCAACAGCTAATCGATGTTCAGAAGCGATTTCGGGGTGGATTTGAGCGGTTACTGGGTGGGCGGCTCTGGATTCAACCCCCTGCGATCATCGCTGAGAAACTTTCGTCGATCGCGCCATCTTCCCAATCCAGCCCAGAACCTCGTTCATCGATCGCACCAGCCCCCAAGCCAGTGAAGCCCATCATTGAGTCCGGAGAACAGATGAAGCAATTTCGACTGTCGAGAGGGTGGAGTCAGGCTGATCTCGCAGCCCAGCTTGAACGCAGCGTCAGTTGGGTCAAAATGGTAGAAAACGGAAAGCGACGACTTCAATCGATCGATCAATCAAAATTCCTCAAGCTGAGTCAATCCGATTAGCTTACAGCGAGGTTAAAGTCGTCAAGCAATCCCGAATTTGCTTTAACACCTGCAAGATGTCATACAGCTTGTTCTGACGCGATCGCAGCGAGAAAGTATCAGAAATCGCATACTCCTTTTGCTGACGCTGTTGCAGTTTCAAGAAGGCGAAGTTGTTGCCATTCGTGACCATTCCATAGAGCGGTCTTGAAGCGGCATCTGCCCCAGCAGATCGCTCTAAATTCGGACTAGCTGCCATATAGGTTAGAGCTTGGGGAATCGCTGTTTCCATATCAATCCGGGTTGCTTTTTCTTCCACCACCAACACCCAAAATCGATGCTCGATGATCAGCACATCGATCCTGCCCCGATACAGTTCATCATCGTCCACTGCCGTCACTTCTACCGAGGCTTCTGAATCAATCACAAACCGAGGCTCGTAAAGTCCCGCAAGGTCTAACAAGGGCGACACCAGGAGACGATCCACCGTTCCCTCAGATAACTCTCCTCGGCGACGATGGGCTAAAAATCGTTGCTTGTAATGATCCAGTGTTGCTTTCTCAGCGTCCGTCAGCATGGGGAGATTCTCAAACCACTCCACAAAAAAAGCGTCATCCAAGCTCTGCACCAGATTGAACTTTTCTTCAACTTGGCTCAAACTCTCAATGGCTTGGCTGATGGCATAGGTTTGGGTCATGGATAAGTCCCCTGATAATGCTTAGATTGAAAGGCGGTTAATTCCATCATAATGCCAGTCATGAGGAGCGTTGAGAATAGCAGTCAACCTTGTGTGCATCTTCTCAAGCAAACTATCTGACCCAAGTTGCATTGCCAGATTGAGCCATTCATAGAAGTCAGTTTGGGCAACTTTGACAATCTGCATGATTTTTAGGGTGCAGTTTAGGGTGCAGTTCGTATTTTCTCAGCATTTGATTCAGCCAAGTGACTCAGGAGAGGCAGAGGGCGGCAATTTTGCGAATTTAGGTAATGCTGGATTCATATAATCCCACGGTTGGGCACTCGCAGCGTAGCAATTCATACTTGGTTGAAACTCACTCGGCTCATCTAAACTGCCTGCCATAATTCCAAACAATTCGGGAATGGGAGGCTGACTGAAGAGTCGAGATCCACAGGTTGGACAAAATCCTCGACCGACAATCGCACCGCTATCTCCCGTCACATCGTAGTACTTGACCTCGCCTGTGATCGTGACTGCACTTCGAGGAACTAGCATTGCGGCTGCAAAGGCGGAACCTGTTGAGCGTTGACAATCTCGACAGTGGCAGTTTCCCATAAATAGGGGCGCGGCTGAACATTCGTAGCGAATCGCTCCACAAAGACAACCACCTGTGAAAGGGATGTGCATCACAATCCTCGCTTGCCAGATTTGGCACTGAATTGATTGATCTCATCCTAGATCGTCGCTGCTCACGGACAATCATCTGTAAAAGCGCTGCTCATCCTTGTGCTGCTGTTTTTTCAGCCAAATCCGATGTCACAAGATTTGACGAAAATACCCCTCACTCGATCATAGAGTCACAATTTTCTGAAGGGCTGAATCCATTGCTAATCAAAGAGATCGCGCATATTGGAAACCTGAAAAACACCCCTCACTCGATCCAAAAATACCCCTCACCCGATCCAAAAATACTCCTCACTCGATCATAAAGTCACAAAAAAATTCTTGTATCCCTTTCTCTGTCAGCGTTTCAAAAAATGGTCACAAGTCTGATTCTTTTGATCAGATTGATCGCACCCTCGTTCAAAGCCCAATTTGTGACCACTGCTAGGCTATGACGTGATTCGATGCAGTCGAGGTGGTCTTATCGTTCACGCAACGTCACAGCGATCGTTTCAATTTGTGGAAGAGGGCAACGAGTTTCTGAGCCTCTTCCCGCATCGCTATGACTTCATTTGGGCAGCACATACCGCAGCTAACACCAAAGTCGAATGGCAAACGGAAACACGTTATCCACTGAGCGATCGTATCCTCCAACAAGGCTCTAATCTGTACGGTGTGCGCTTCGGCTCCCAAACCCAGTATTTTCTGCTCGATATCGACACCCCTAGCCCGTACCATCCCAATCAAGACTCATTCGCTATTTCTTCGATTGTGGCTGCCCTGGAGCCGCTAGGAATGGTCAGCTACGTCGGTTGCACATCGAGCTATAGCAGTGGCTTGCATCTGTACTTTCCGTTTCAGCAAATCCAGAATTCTTGGAAGATTGCGATCGCAGTCACTACCCTGCTCGAAAACGCTGGCTTCAAACTGCATCCTGGACACCTCGAACTCTTTCCCAATCCAAAGCCCTACAGCGCTGAACCAAGCCTATTCAATGCTCATCGCTTACCGTTGCAAATCGGATCGTATCTCGTGAATCAGGACTTCCAACCAATTTGGAGTAGCCGTGATCGCTTCATCGAACAATGGAAACTTGCTCAATCCCGCAACAATTTGGATACTAACGTTCTCAACCGAATTCTCAAACAACAGAAGCGACCGCCATTCCAGTTCTCAGGCAAAGCTGATAAATTCCTGAGCGACCTAAATGCTGAAATCGAAGCAGGCTGGACAGACTACGGACAAACTAACCGTCTGCTGGGTCGAATTGCGATGCGGACCTACATCTTCCACCATGTTCTATTCGGCGGCAAACTACTGGAAGGGCAAGCTTTGATTGATGAAATTGTGGCAGTGGCGCGATCGCTCCCTGGTTACTCCGAATGGTGTCGGCATCAGCATGAAATCGAACATCGTGCAGCAGAGTGGGCAAGGTGTATCGAAAACAGCCACTACTTTCACTATGGCGAACGAGCGAAGAAATCTAACATCGAAACCACATCAACCTGGAATCAGCAACAGTCGGAAGATGCCAGAATTCGGATTCGAGATGCGATCGCAGATCTACTAGAACAAGGAATTTTAGCAACCGGAGCAACTGCTCGATTTCAGCAATTGCTTCAATTCGGCATTGGTGGCAGCACTTTGTATCGTCATCGAGATTTATGGCATCCGGCTCATCTAACCGATCTCCCCCACACCCCCTCTAGCTTCAAATCGAACTGCCCGTTAGATTGCAATGGAGGAGCATCTAACGGGCACTGTCCAACAAGCTTATTCCCCAGCGATGGCAGTAATGTTGCTCAGGGCAACGATTCTAGTAATTCAAGGGAGTCCAATTCAGAAGATTCAGGTCGTAATGCTCCTGAATCTACTACGATCGACCCGACTCAAATCTATGCTTCACTTCAAGCAACGCGACTGCGCTTACAAGCGGAGCAAGCAGCACGACAGCAAGCGGCTGAAGTTATCAAACAACAACAGGAAAAGCAAAAAAATGAACTCGCTCAAACTCAGCAGATTGAAAGGATGCAGCAGTTTCTGAACTCTGGTGATTCGATTCTCATGACAGAAGCAATGACCTGGGCACAAGTACATCCTCATGTCCTTGATTTCTGCCAGTGGGCGATCGCGTTTGATGGCTCGACTGAGATCAGGGAAAATCATTTGCGATTAGCGATCGCGCATCTACTTCATCAACTCAATCTTGATCCCTTGAATGAGTTCGAGTTGGATCATGCTGCATTGTACACCCTGCTCACGGATTTGAAAGGGCGGTTTCTAGATTCCAGTTAACGGAACAAATTATTCGATGATTCTGGCTTTCATCGCAATCGCGGCGGCTTCAGTTCGATCATTTGCTCGAAGCTTGCTCAAAATGCTGCGAACATGATGTTTGACCGTACCCAAACTAAGAAAGAGCTTTTCTGCGATCGAGTTATTCGTGTGACCCTGCACAATCAATCCCAATACCTCGACTTCCTGCGCCGTTAAGGGAGAATCTTCCAGCATTGCATTGAGGTTCGACTGCTGGGTGTGCTTCAAGACAATTCGTGCGATCGCAGGATCTAACCACGGCTCACCTGCATAGGTTGTTTTTAGGGCTTCGAGAAGTAGCCTGTTCTTAATCGTCTTGATGCAGTAAGAATCAACACCTGCCGCGAGTGCTTTGAACACCATTGCCTCATCAATGTAGCCCGTCAAAATCAAAAACCTTGTTTCTGCCCGATTGTGCCTAGAAGCTCGGAACCGTTGAATTAGTTCAACGCCAGTAAAATCAGGCAATCCGACATCAACGATCGCGACATCGGGCTGAGTCTCCTGCAATAAAATCAATCCATCAGTCGCGGTCGCCGCCTCTCCAACAATCTGAATGTCAGATTTGTGGGCTAACGCATTTTTAATTCCTGTACAAAGTAGACTGTGATCCTCAATCATCGCAACACGCATCTTCATGTTGATCACCCTGTCATCGTTTGGTTTGCAACGCAGCTTCACGCATTCCAACCCTGCTTCTCTCGCCATTGTGCTGAGTCGCAAAGTTTGAATCGTTCGAGGTTCAAGCTAGAAGATGAGACTCGGATTATCTAGTCTCGATCGCTTGAGTGGTTTATTTCTTCGTAGCGATGAACCTTCTGTATAGCAGACCGAAACCCTGATTGCGTTACGAGAGATTACGAAACGGATTGAAGCTTGTGTGAAGCTTGCGACAGAATTTGTAAAAAACTGATTAAGTAGGACTCTATAAAATGGGTCTTGATTTCTGGCTTCGCCTTGTTCCAAATTTCAAATTGGCACATCTTGATCAGAAATTGCTCTCACTCCCTGAACCGATCTCAATTTAACTTGAGTAAGGAAACGATTTAGGTAATTTCCTCAAATATGGTCTTTTTGTGAAACTGGAGTGTCATAACTGCGTCAGATGAAATGATACCGATAGGATAAAAATCGACCACCCCTTCGCAATGGTTGTCTTATGCCCCCAATAAAATCCAAATCCGCTTCAACCGCTCCTCCTGACCCTGACCAAGCCTGTCGTCCGACCTTTTACATAACTGCTGAATTGCTTGCCGCGATCGATGAGCAGTGCGCTACTGAAGGCAACAAGAAACGCTCTCCACTCGTGTCAGAAATTTTGCAAGTTGTGTTGACTTCTAAGTTGGGTCAAGAACTACGATCGCAAGCGATAGCAAGCCAACACAGCCTCGCTGAGGAATTGAAACGCAATCTTATCTTGTTCAATCCTGCGGTTCCATCAGAGCAAATTCGTTCACTTGCGATCGCGAGCCAACGAAACCCAGATCAGATGGTCATTCATCTCATCTTGCTCGGATTGCAAGCCTATCAGCAAGGCTCAACTGGAAGTTCCCCAGTTCTATAATTTCTGCCCTAAGTTTAGAATTCGTTCTGATCAATACCAGAATGGACGCATTAAAAAGTGACCACTTGCTTGTGCAAAATCAGACCCTCATTGTTACTCAAAATTAGCTGTTTTTATACCTTTTAAGGAAATTTATGACTCAATGTTGACTTCACAGATTCAGCCAATTTCGCTACACTACCTAAACTAAGTAATATTCCTGAAGGCTATCTCTTTTTCTTACATAGATGACCTCGGTGAACACATTGATTGCGCTCAATTGGGATATTAGCCGAAGTTGCAAAATTAGCACGATTCAGGGTTAGGGTGCAGTCTGATTTGTCATTCTGATCGAGATAATCTGTGAATCTATGCACTCAAGATCCGCTTCCTCAGTTGTTCCCGTTCCAACTATTCTTCTCGTTGATGATGCTCCCAGCAGTCTGCAATTGCTCCAAGAAGCGTTGCAACAGCAAGGCTATCAAGTCGCGATCGCACAGACTGGGCAAGAAGCCCTCACCTTCATCACCCATGCGCCACCCGACCTAGTTGTGCTTGATGTCGTCATGCCTGAAATGGATGGCTACGAGGTCACACGACAAATTCACCGAAATACAGCTTTGCCCTTCATTCCGATCGTTCTGATCACAGCTTACGACTACTCATTGATGGAGGTATTTGAAGCAGGCGCGATCGACATTGTTGAAAAATCAAACTCGCTTGATGAATTAGTGGCACGAGTTGAAAGTTTGCTTGCTCTCAAGCAAATGTGGGATGCCCAAATCCAAACCTCGCAAGAACAAGCTTTAATGATGGTGGGAGTCACGCATGATTTGAGGACACCGATCATAGCTGCCAATCAAACGCTGGAACAAATCCAAGCTGGAGATTTTGGCAACACACTGCTGGAATTGCAACCGCCGTTATCACAGTTGATCAGCAATAACCAAACAATGCTCAACATTGTCGAGACTGCTCTAGAGACTTATCAATATGACACCCAAGATAAAGCACTCGCATTTTTCCCAGTAGATTTGGTGGAACTAAGTCGAGAGGTGTTAGCAGAATTGCGATCGCTTGCGACTCAGAAAGGGATTGAACTGCGATTCGTCAATGCTGGACTCGTTGAAGCAAGGGGCGATCGCTTAGAGCTACATCGCTTGCTCACGAATCTAGTCAGTAATGCAATTCGATTCACAGATACAGGCTTTGTGGAAGTTCGGCTCCGACGAGCTTTGATCGATCAGATTGACTGGGCAATCATCGAAGTAATCGATACGGGTATTGGCATCTCTGAAACACAGCAGGAACAGTTATTTCAGCGATTTACACCCGGTCAGAGTTCTCGATCGGGGAATGGGTTAGGACTCTATCTATGTCAGCAGATCGCGACCGCACACCAAGGCAGAATCGAGGTGCAATCGACCCTTTCTGAAGGAACCACCTTTACCATCCAAATTCCGGCAATCAGGTAAGTTATTTGCTGGAAGGTCAGCTACCGCTTAGACAGGGCTGATCACTCACCTTCCAGCAGTTATGACGCATTCCACAACCGATCCATCCGTTCAAAAGCTGATTCAGAACATCGATCGACAATATGGCTATGGCACACTCATGCGCCTTGGCGACACTCAACGATTGGACATCAAGACGTTAGATCTGGGGATTCCGAAGCTCGACGATATCTTGGGTGGAGGATTGCCTCAAGGTCGCATCATCGAAATTTTCGGTCCCGAAGCTTAGTGATGTAGAAAACTTTTTGCAGTCTCAAGATGAGAATGTGGTGACTTTGGAGAATTGAATCCGACAATTTAAGCGCTCTCGCTTACTGGCGGAAGCGCAAGCTGCTGGTGGACTGCGACGGG
>NZ_JBNXVP010000030.1:0-88889 GCF_050565645.1 Leptolyngbya sp. AN10 | reverse complement strand
GGCGCTTATCCCCAAAAGCCGCGCCCTTGAGCGCTTGAGCATGAATCAATATCGGATTGTCCATCATTGGGCTGACCTCCTCTCACACTGCATCCAGCTTACAATCGACTTGTGTATACACGGTAGGAATTGGGGGCTGGGGGGCGATCTTGAAGGGTCCTAACTAAAGTAGGTACTGCTGTAACACTTAGATAAACAGGTTTACAAAACAGAATGAGTGTGTAACCTTAATAAGGGAAAGTTTCGCAAAACTTCTGTTTTCTAGCTCCGCATTTACAGTACACTCAGAGAAACGCAGGTTACAGAGCAAATCCTTTGTTCTACACGAAAGCCTGTTCAGTCTTCTTAATCTATGTTCAAACATACAGATAGCACCCCGCGATGGCTGCTGTCTGGACAGTATTTTATTAACCCCAAGCTAGTAGGGTTCCTAGCTGAAAGGTTCAGTAATTTATAGCGACGATCGCATTCGTCGTTCCATGTGCAGAAATTGTTCGATCGCTTCATTCAGTTGCGAGATTGGTTTGTTCTTCAATAATTCCACGTCAGGAGATTGTCATGGTGGTTGCAACAGCGGTAGAGTCAGTGGTCGTCGATGCGGTGGTCGTCGAGAATGTTTACTATCAAATTGTTCATTGGATGCCAGGACGATTCCGGATTCGCATTCCTCGACTGGCGCAGGATGAAGACTATGGAGCAAAGCTGACTTATTTAGTAGAGTCGCTCTCGTTCGTGACAGGAACTCGTTTGAATTCGGCTGCAAGTTCGCTGATTGTGGAATATCGCCATGAGCCAAGTGCAATCGCGATCGCAACTGTACAAGAAAAACTGTTCCGCACGATTCAAGATGCGGTCACTGCTCATGTCGATATGGCTCTAGTGGCGAAAGGCGACCAAAAAGCGAACAATGAGATTGATTGGACAGAGCGCTTAGGATTTCCAGCAGCAGGCTTGGTCTTGAGTTTGGCTTCATTAGCAGGTGCACCCATTCCACCTCTATTAATTGGTGGCGTGGTATTTGTTGGTGCAATTCCGGTATTTAAACGAGCTTGGGAAGCGATTCAAGAAGAACAACAATTAACGATCGACTTTTTAGACGGATTAGCGATCGCGCTACACACTCTCCAAGGTCACTTCTTTGCACCGTCGTTTATGTTGGGTTTAGTGGAAGGGGGCGAAGCAATTCGAGATATGACAGCCCGTGGTAGTGAGCGGGCTTCTCTCGATTTGCTCGATTGTTTGAGTAAGACTGCTTTTGTGTTGCGTGATGGTCAAGTCGTTGAGATTCCGACTCAGGATGTGATTGTTGGAGATCACGTGATTGTTTATCCGGGCGATCAAATTCCTGTTGATGGTATTGTACTTGAAGGAACAGGCATCATTGATCAGTGTAAGTTAACGGGTGAATCTGTTCCCGTTACTCGATCGACAGGTGATGAAGTCTTTGCTTCAACGCTGTTGGTGGATGGAACCTTGACGATTTTGGCAGAACGGACAGGCAACAACACTCGTGCAGGTGTGATTGTTAACTTAATGCAGGCTGCACCTGTGCATGACACTAGAGTTGAGAACTATGCTGCATCGGTCGCCAACCAAGCGGTACTTCCGACTTTGTTAATTGGTGCGGGTGTGGGCTTGTTCAGCGGCAACCTCAACCGAGCCGTTGCACTGTTAACTCTAGACTTTGGTACTGGCATCCGGGTATCTGTTCCGACCACAATCCTTTCTGTGCTGACTTATGCGGCTCGGAATGGGGTGTTAATTCGGAGTGGTCGAGCAATTGAAATTCTGGCGAAGGTCGATACGATCATTTGTGATAAGACCGGAACACTCACAATTGGTCATGCGGGAGTTAATGATATCGATGTCATGAGCGATCGCTTTAGTAAAGAAGATGTGCTTTGCTATGCGGCATCCGCAGAAAAGGGATTAACTCACCCGATCGCAGAAGCAATCGTTCACCATGCCAAAGATACGGGTGTCGAGTTGAAAGAATGCGAAGAGTGGGAATACAAAATCGGTTTAGGTGCAATGGCAACGATCGACGGTATGAACATTCTGGTCGGCAGTCCGCGCTTCATGAAGACCGAGAACATCAGCTTGGAAGAATACGACATCCGTTATCCTGATGGAAAAGCGGGTGGTCAATCGCTGGTGTATGTTGCAGGAGATGGACAACTGTTAGGCGTGATTCGCTATAGTGATCCACCTCGCCCAGAAAGTAAGGAAGTGATTCGTGAACTGAAGCGAATGGGCATTTCGGTGCAGATGTTAACCGGAGACGTGCAGCGGGTTGCACATTCCATTGCAAACAATCTCGGAATCAAACCGGAACACGTTCATGCAGAAGCTTTCCCAGAGAAGAAAGTCGAAGTTGTGAAAACTGTGCATGATCAAGGGAAGACCGTTGCATTCTGCGGAGATGGTATCAATGATTCCGCCGCACTTGCTTATGCTGATGTGTCTGTATCCTTTGCAGGTGCAACTGATATCGCACGAGAAACCGCTGATGTGGTGCTAATGGAAGATGATTTGCGCGGTTTGATCATGGCAATTAAATGTGCCCGTCAAGCAATGGACATCATCTGGCAGAACACCGCGATCGTAGCTTTACCCAACTTAGGTGCATTGGTTTCTGGTATCTTCTTCGCACTCGATCCAATTCTTGCAGTTGTGATCAACAATGGAACAGCAATCTTGGCAGAGTTGAACGGCTTACGTCCATTGATTGGACCAGGCGAGGAGGTCATGCCGAAGGTTCATCATCTCAGTGCTGAACAAATTGCAGAAGAAGAAAAGCGACTGCACGAGATGGCTCATTCTATTAATACAGTAGAACCAACTAGAGTAGTCGAACAAACCATTGATGTTGCTGCTACAGTACAACCCACGATCGATGTTCATGTGATGGAGACAACCTCGATCGTCGTTGCTGCAATTCCTGAAACGAATGGTCATTCTCATACCGAAACGAATGGTCATGCTGCACCGTTACCACTCGGAATGTTGAAGCAAACTGATTTAGCCAAACGGTTGAACATTGCGACGCAGACGATTACTGCAAAACGGATGAAAGTTGACTTTGCAGAGTGGAGCCAAAAGCGTGATCCAGAGGGAATTGCTTGGTGCTATGAACCGGGTAGCAAGATGTTCCATACGGTTGCGATCGGACATCCGATTCGCGAAAAAGCGAACACAAATGGACATCGAGACAAGGTTCTAGCAGAAGTTTAAGAGGACGCTTCTAAGCGCCTTCGCTTCGTTGCAGTTCGCCCGTGATTGGAAATCACGGTCTATCGGAACAAAGTCCACTGAAGAGGACTGAATGCCTCTTGTCGCCAACTCTTCAGTCTGTTTCAACAGACTTTGTTCCGATAGCCCCGAATTCATTCGAGGGGCGATTCAGGCAATAAACGATGATTCTCAAACATCCTCTATATATCAGTGTTCCACCGATCGTTGTTGCTCCTTAAGCGATTGACTGATGAGGGGAGAAAGTTAGTGTCTTCTCCACAACCCTTTTTCTACTCGTCAGTCAATCTTTTTTCCCAATGGTACGAACGATGTTTCAGCAAATTCTTCTAGTCGTCGATTCTGATTCGCTCGATCGCACGATTCAAGCCGCCTCACCATTTTCCAAGTCTTACGGCAGCAAGCTTTTCCTGTTATGCCTTGAAACTGGGAAAGACGCGCCTCTGCTGCTGTTTTCTGAACTGAATCGCACGAAAGAATGGTCAACTCTATCGTTTCGGAATGCGACTGGGACAACCACACTCGTGCGACCTGAACCGAAGTTAAAGATCATTGGTATGGAACATTCCATCCTTAACCGATTGCAGGGAAACTTTAAACAAGTCGCAGAGTTTGCTTCCGAAAGCCGAAGTTTAGACAGCACGATCACGAATGTTGCTCAACTGTGTAAAGCAGATCTCGCGATCGTCAATTTGGCTCAAGCGATCGATTATTCCGATCTAATTCACACCTTGAATTGTTCAGTTTTGTTTCTCCGGTAGTTGATTCAGCAAAACCCATTTTCCGGGAAGCACTCTTAACTGTTTCCCGGTTTTTTATTATCTAAACTGATTAAAACTACTGGTTAAATCGCTTCTACTTATCAATTGAATGACTGCTGTGGAAAACAGCATCGTTTCTGTGGAAAACCTGTGAAAAATCTGTCGAAAACCTTGATCGACCTGCGGAAATTTCTAAACTTTCCACAATCTGATTCAGACTTTTCCACAGGATGCGATCGCGCTTCGTCTGAAAAAATCGCCTTTCGCTAAGTTTTCCACAATTTCCACAGATCGTACAATAGTACTGACAACCACTGCTTTTCTAGTCGTTTTGGCGACTTCAGAAGAAGAGTAGATCGATCTCGCAAAGGGTGTTACGATGCTCAGACACGATCAAAAACGCTAAATCTAGGGTTAAAACTTTAATAACTCGCTTTATATAGAGTACGTCTTACTTTTCCACAGCTTTCTGTCCCTTACTCCTACAACTCCCATGAAACTGGTTTGCGCTCAAACTCACCTCAACTCCCATCTATCGCTGGTTAGTCGTGCGGTTTCTTCGCGCCCCAGCCATCCGATTCTCGCGAACATCCTCCTGAAAGCGGACACTGCAACACAGCGTGTAATCCTCAGCGCCTTCGATCTCAGCCTCGGAATCCAAACCAGCTTCCCAGCCCAAGTTGAAACAGGTGGAGTTCTTACACTTCCAGCAAAACTGCTGAGCGATATTGTATCCCGACTTGCGGATAATGACATCACGATCGAGAGTGATGCCGATTCCAATCACATCACCACGATCACATCAGCATCCGGACGCTACCAGGTGCGCGGCATGGGAGCCGAAGAATTTCCCGAACTGCCCAAGATTGAAGAAGGTGAACAGACTCAGTTAGCCGCCGATCGATTAGTCGATGGATTGCGTGGTTCATTGTTTGCGGCAAGTGCAGACGAAACCAAACAAGTCCTCACCGGAGTTCATGTCAGTATGCAGCCCGATGGATTAGAGTTCGCTGCAACCGATGGACACCGTTTGGCAGTGGTGAAAACGATCGAAGAAGATGCACCCGAAGAAGAGGCTCAACTGGATGTCACCGTTCCAGCGAAAGCGCTTCAGGAATTGATGAAAATGCTCGATCGACAAAATGGAAACGCGATCAATGTGCAGTTTGATCAAGGTCAGGTAGTTTTTGAATGGACTGATCAACGTCTCACGAGCCGACTCTTGGAAGGACAATATCCGAATTATCGGCAGTTGGTTCCGCGCCAGTTTACGCATCAGATGACTATCGATCGACGTGCTTTCCTGAGTGCTCTAGAGCGAATCTCGGTGTTAGCAGACCAGAAAAATAACATCGTCAAAGTGCAACTCGACGAAACTAATCAGCAGCTCACACTCTCTGTGGATGCTCAAGATGTGGGCAGTGGACGCGAATCAATCCCGGCTCAAATTTCTGGTGAGGGCATGGATATTGCATTCAACGTTCGATATCTGCTCGATGGCTTGAAAGCAATTAATACTTCAGAAGTTCAAATGCAATTGAATACTGCAACCAGTCCTGTCGTGCTATCGCCGTTAGGAGCCTTGAAAATGACCTACTTAGTGATGCCCGTTCAAGTGCGTAGTTGAATTGAAACCGACAACAGTGTAAGCAAAGCTCCGAAAGGGGCTTTTTTTATTAAATTAAAGAAGTAACAAACACGCATTGCAGAACCGGGAGTCGATCGTGCAATCTCTCCCACAGTTCCAGATTCCAAATCTACGGCAGGGCAAATTCTTCAGTGTGAAAAGCCGTGACAATCGCACCGGCTGATCCCTGCAAATGCCAAGAACCCTTAACTTTGCAGCTTTAATACTTCTTGATAAAACCAGGGCGAACGATGGGGATCGAACCCACGAATGGAGGTACCACAAACCTCTGCCTTAACCACTTGGCTACGCTCGCCATTACAGGAATTACTATAGCACAAGAACGAGCAAGTTAAAGCATAAAAACGAGCAGTTTAAAATTTTTGAGAACTTGTAAACGTGGTACAACGTCCAAGAGACCCGATCGTGAATTGAAGCGGTGCGTAATGAAAACTTCTCAACTTCTCCTCGGTGTGCTGGGGCTGGGTGTTCTTGGATTGGCGGGAGTGATGGCGGTGACAAATCCGGATGAGGCAGCGTTCGGTGAGTTTGCGCTGGAACAGGTTAAAACTCAGGGCTGTAAGGAGGTTCCCCAAATTATTCGGCAGCAGTGTCCTCAGTTTGTGCAGGACAATCAGGCGCAGGTCAAAAAGTTGATTGTTCAAAGTACAGAGCGCCAAAATTACGGGCTGTTTAGTTTGTACCGAACGAATTTATCCACACGATCGATTGTGCCGGATTTGCCTGTGTTCCTCGATTTGCCCGCATTTCAGCTAGAAACAGTGGGCATGATGGGCAAGTTTTATATTTATCAAGCAGAAGAAATCCGGCGTTAAGGAGATTTCTGCGAAAGAGCTTACCGCTTGAAGGACTGCCCTTCGGCTTCGCTCAGGGCGCGATCTCTAGCTGACTGAGCGAAGCCGAAGACAGCGGGTAATTTGTTTTCGATAAATCTCCTAAGAGTGGCGGAGGGGGAGCGCGTGCGATCGCTCCGCAGATATTTCTTTATTTTCCTATTGACCTCAAAAAACACATCGATAGAAATCTATAGCATTCTGCCAATACCTATTTATTTCCAAGCGTCCACTGCCTGTGTACCATAGAGGGTCTAAACCCTAATTAACAGAATGCAGCAGGTGAAGCATGACCGCAGTTAGCCCAACCCCCACGTCTACCAAACCCGCCTTTACCGAAGGCATTCAATACTTTAGCGACACAGTGCCAGGGTTTGAGACGTATGGCAAAACGCCTGCGATCGCGCCTGGACAAACCGCAATTTCTGATCCCAGTGACAAGAATGCGGGCTATCAAACGATGTTAGCGGCGGATGCGTTACGCTACTTGATTCTGCAAATGACCGCTTCTAAAGCTTCGGGACACCCTGGCGGATTTGCGAGCCAGGCGGAAGCCTACGCTGCGTTTGTGATGCTCGGTCACAAAAATATCATTACCGAAGTCGGACATCACGCACCGGGCTTTTATAGTGCGATGTTCCTCGATCGCTCTCTCGAAGATATGGGAATCGAGACCGTTCAACAATTGCGCGATCGCTTTCGGGAAAAACATGGGTTGCTCGGTCACTTGTCCGGTTTTATTCCGGGAATTCTGGCTCCGGCAGGTCCGCTCGGTCAGGGACAGCATTTCGCCATGTCAGCGGCACTTTTACATCGGGATAAACTTTTCCCCTTCACAGTAGGCGATGGCGGTTTAGGTGAGCCGTACATCATGAGTTCGATGGCGCACTTTAATACGGCGTTTCCGGGTGTGACGAACTTTTTGCCGATTCTGGTGTGGAACGGCTATTCGCAAGAGCATCACAGTATGGTCTCGCTCAAAACGAATGAGCAGATGATCGAATACTGGAAAGGCAACGGGTTCGAGAATGTGGTGCTGGTTGATGCGAAAGATTTCGACGATCGTAATCAGCCGAGCGACTATGTGGACAGCACTCTGTTCTCTCTAGAGCAGCGATTGAACTTTACGAATTCGGTGTTGGTTGCAGCGAGTGAAGCGGCTCGATCGGCATTGGGCGGAAAGTTAACCGTGTTCATCATCAAACAGTTGAAAGGCGCAGGTGTTCACGCGAAAGGATCGAAGTCGCACAATCTTTACGCTCAACATACTTTGGACAACGAAGACATTGTGAGTGCATTGAAAACGCGATCGCTGTCTCCTGAAGCTTGGGAATTAGTGCGATCGAACTGTGAACGTGCAGGCGGCGGATCAGCCAGTAAAACGGTTGTGACTGAATTCGAGCGTCCATTACCAGATTTGGGACAATTGCCGCTCGAAGAATATGCAGTAGGCGGCGATCCGAAAGTTTCCACCACTGCAATGGGTCGATTGGTTGGTCATGTGGGACAAAGCGATCGAGCTTTCCTGGTGACAAATGCAGATGGAAATGAAGCCTCTGGAATCGCGAATATTAACCAAGCTCTCAAGATCATTCACCCCACCGAAGATTCGCTCTATAACCAAGCTCCGAATGGTCAAGTGTATGAGCCATTGAGTGAAGATGCTTGTGCGGGATTAGCAGCGGGATTGGCACTGATGGGATGTCGATCGCTCTGGTGTTCGTATGAATCGTTTGCGATCAATGGCTTACCGATTTGGCAAACGGTGACGCAAGCAATGGCAGAATTGCGCCGCCAAACGCCTTCGACAATTACGCTGTTTACGGCGGGTGCATTAGAGCAAGGTCGAAATGGATGGACACATCAACGTCCTGAAATTGAAGCTTACTTTGCTGCAATGATGCGAAATGGGAATGTTTTCCCGTTGTTCCCGCCGGATGCGAATAGCATTCAAGCTTGTTACGAATGGGCACTCACCACGAAAAACAAAGGAGTTGTGATTACCGCAAGTAAGTCACCCTTGCCGATTCGGACGACGTTTGAACAAACCCGACAAGCGATCGAGCAAGGTGCGATCGTGCTGCATGAATCGACGGGAACGAAATCGATCGTTTTTGCGGTTGTGGGCGATATGACTCTGAATCCGGTATTTGCTGCGGCTTCTACGCTGGAATCTCAGGGCTATGGCGTGAAAGTCGTTTCGGTTGTGAACCCACGACGGTTGTATCGTGCCTCTGATGTGGCTTGGGAGATTTGCTCAGAGCCAGATGGCGGTTTCTTGGATGATGCGGCGTTTGAAGCCTTGTTTGGGGGTGATGCCTTGATCGGGGTGACAGGTGGCGCGAGTGGAATGTTAGAGCCAATCATGCTGCGGAGTACGGCGAAGCGTGACACCTTTGCTTGGAAGCGGGGTGAGACGACTGCAACTGCGGGTGAATTGATGGCAGTGAATGGGATTACTGCTGAAGGATTGGTCAAACGAGCGATCGACTTGTCTAAATAAATCTTTCATGTAGAATTCGGGGTTGTGTAGAGGGTGTTTGAAAATTCATCGTTCATCACATTCACCCGCCCGGAAATGAATCTCCGGGCTAATGGAGGAAACCCCGCTGAAGCGGGCTAAGAGAGTGATATGGAGTTCTTAGCCCAGTTTAGTGGGCTTCCCCGATTAGCCCGGAGATTTATTTCCGGGCGGACTCGCAACGCAGCAAAGCCGCTTTTTATCCTTCTCAAACACCCTCTTAGATGAGTTTTGTCTATACAGCCCCGATTCTTTTTGAAGGATTATGACGAGTTCTAAACAGATTGCAATGAGAGTCGAATTCGTATTGCAAAATCGCCTATATTAGCGATCGCAATTCTGGTAATGCTGCGTGAATTTTCCCGTTTATCTTGGCATTGGCGACTTTAAGATACATCCGCACATTTTGTTTGAAGCGATCGCGTATACGGTGGCGTTGCGGTTATCGTTGCGGAATTTTCGACGGGATGCGATCAAACCAACTCAAAGAAGCTCGATCGTAGTCGGTGGAATGCTTGGCGCATTGATCGGCGCGAAAGTTCTCGTAATGTTACAACACATTGATCTCTGGTGGGAACAACGAGAACTATTCTGGCTAATGTTGCTGCAAGGAAAAACAGTAGTGGGAGCGCTGTTAGGAGCATTGATCGGGGTGGAACTAACGAAGAAAATTATCAGGGTGAAACAATCGACGGGAGATGCTTTTGTTTACCCGTTAATGCTTGGGATGGCGATCGGGAGAATCGGTTGTTTTTTAACTGGATTAAGCGATCGTACTTATGGCATCGCGACGAATTTACCTTGGGGCGTTGATTTTGGTGATGGCATTCCGAGACATCCGACACAGCTTTATGAGATTGGATTTTTATTGTTACTGATGGTGTTTTTGAAAGTGCGATCGCGCTATTCGCTCCAATCTGGCGATCTGTTCAAATTCTTCATGATTAGCTATCTCAGCTTTCGGTTACTGATTGATTCGATTAAACCTGATTTTCAACCCATTCTAGGCTTAAGTGCCATTCAAATCGCTTGTGTCTTAGCACTCATCTACTACGCTCGTAGCATTCCAAAACTATTTAAATTTCAAGAGGCTTGAACTATGCCGTCTCGTCCTTACTTGTTCTACGGTTTAACCAATAGTGTCTGTTCCAAGTGTCTGACCAAAGTTGAAGCAAAAATCATTTTTCAGAACGATCGAGTTTATTTAGTAAAACACTGCATGATTCACGGACGCGAAGAGGTTCTGATTGCTGATGACATTGAGTACTACAAACAATGCCAAGAGTTCATCAAACCTGGAGATATGCCGCGCAAGTTCAATACTCCGATTAGTCGAGGCTGTCCTTACGATTGTGGATTATGTCCTGACCATGAGCAGCATAGCTGTTTAACATTGGTGGAAGTCAGCGATCGATGTAATCTCTCTTGTCCAATTTGCTATGCAGATTCCGGTGTTGAAGAACTATCTCACTCGAACTATCCGAGACGCGATCGCAGTTTAGCAGTAATCGAACAAATGCTGGATAACATTGTCGCGAATGAAGGTGAACCGGATGTGGTGCAAATTAGCGGCGGTGAGCCGACAATCCATCCTGAGTTTTTTGAAATCCTCAACATTGCGAAGACTAAACCGATTAAGCATCTGATGATCAATACTAACGGCATCAAGATTGCTCAAGACCGCGAATTCTGCAAGCGACTGAGCGACTACATGCCCGGAATTGAAGTCTACTTACAGTTTGATAGCTTTGAAGAGAAAGCACTGCGAGAATTGCGAGGAGCAGACTTACGGAACATTCGAGAAAAAGCGATCGCGAATCTCAATGAGTTCGGCATTTCCACAACATTAGTCGCAACGATCAAAAAAGGATTGAATGATCACGAAATTGGTCGGATTATTGAGTACGGGTTACAGCAGAAGTGTGTTCGAGGAGTGACATTCCAACCGATTCAAGCGGCTGGACGATTGGAGAACTATGATCCGAAACGCGATCGATACACTCTAACCGAAGTTCGCCGAGCCATTCTCGAACAAAGTCCACACTTCCAGCCAAAAGACCTTTTACCTGTTCCTTGCCATCCCGATTGTTTATCAATGGCTTATGCACTCAAAGTCAATGGCAAAGTCATTCCATTAACAGGTTTGCTCGATCCAACTGCCTTTCTCGACGTGATGCCAAATTCGGTGTTGTACGAGCAAAACGAAGACTTGAAGCAAAAGATTTTTAAGCTGTTTTCAACGAATCATTCTCCGGTTTCCTCAGCAACCACATTGAAGCAACTCCTCTGTTGTTTACCAATGCTTCCAGTTCCGGCTGGAATCACCTACGAGAATGTATTTCGAGTGATCATTATGCAGTTTCTTGATCCATTTAACTTTGATGTGAAATCGGTAAAACGATCGTGTATTCACATTGCTGATCCGGATGGTCGAATTATTCCGTTTGATACTTACAATATGTTCTATCGACCAGGCAGCGAAGGACATCATTTAGTGTCTCAATCGCCTGCCATCGCGAGGTAATGTATGTCTGAATGGCGGAGAATTGCTCGTGGCATTATTTTGCTGAGCGGACTGCATGTGGGTGCATTGTTCGTTGGAACTGCGATCTCTGCAATTGTTGCTGGATTGTTAAGCGTTCTACCTCTAAACTTGCATCCATTTTTTTACCCAGTCGGCAATTTGCTGTTTTACGGACTGTTTTTTATCGGAATTTCTCAGCTTCTCTATGTGATTCCAACGATTATTATCCTGAATCGCGATCGACAGTATGCACTGATGAAAGGTGTCATCATCGGCGCAATCATCACAGCATTACTCAATGGTGTTTGCTATATCTGGTTTCCTACAATCCTTTAAATTGTAGACTTCCAAATGACTAAATTCAGAGCTTGAGCTAGAAAATGACTCTACGAAACTGGTGTTAAAAGGAGCGATCGAGTGACTTTATCAAATCACTTACGAGGTGTGTTTCGCGGGATATTGTTATCTATTTCTATAGCCGTTGTAATCTTTTTTATCTTTGGTTTGATCATCGGATCAACCTCCCAATCGCTGCTGACCGCTTATGCAAAAGCATCGAGTTGGTGGTACGGAGCAGCCTATACCACAGCGATGGTAGTGACCATAGGAAGCTTCTCGATTGGCGCAACTCAGCTACTATAATCATTCCGCTAATTCTCTTTCTGGCATACAAGCGAAGATTTTCACTAATGGGCGGCGTAATCATTGGTGCAATGGTCGTTGCATTTGCTAATTATTACTACTTAATGTCTATGTTCGCTGGATTTGATTAGTCTTACTGTTTCTTTGCTATCTGATATGCAGACAGGTTAAAAAGCTGAATCTGACCGCCGAATTGCTGATTGATTGTCTCTCTCAATCTTGCAAATAAGTCTTCTCTTGTGGTTGGCTCTAAAGCAATGTATTGTGAATAGCTACTTAGAAGCGCAAGATATCGATCGACATCATACGTTCGCTCACACTCGATCGATTCCTGCACCGGAGCCGCGAACAATCCCGAATCACTGATCAATTTCCCTAATCCTTGCAAAATCTCTTCTTGAGTTTCCTTGCCTTCGTATTTTGGTGCGATCGACGGTGCAATTTCTTGATACACCTGATCAAGAAATTGATGAATTTCGTAAGTCGGCTCTAGTGACATATTCCAGAGCAACACTAAAGCACCATTGTTCTGTAATGCTTCAGAAGCTTTGACGTACTTAATATCCGATGAAATCCAGTGCCAAGCATTTGCCGCGAGAACAATCTGAAACTTTCTGGGTTCAACTCGCCATTCTTCAAAGGTCTGAGGAATGATTCGCACATTCGGATAGTCCGAGCAATTTCGCTCTGCTATTCGACAGAATTCTAGATTTGGCTCAACCGCATCAATGCTGTATCCCAATCGTGCAAAATCGACTGTAGCGACACCTGAACCACAGCCGACTTCTAGAATCTTTGATTGAGGAGCTAACTGGGCAACTTCAACAACTCGTTGAATAATCTGTTTCGGATAACGGGGTCTGGCTCGATCGTACATCTCCACAACCGGAGAATACCAGACCTTTCGCTGCTCCAAATCCTTTTTCGAGTACTCGTTGAGAACTTCTACCCAGTTTGACATTGCTTAGTGTTTCCCTTGTAATCGCTGATGATGCAGTTCAGGAAGTTGCCACCATGCAAGATCCGGACGCTCGTGGTGTTCTAAATGATAGCCGAAGTGATAGCAACTCAGAAACGACCAGATCGGCGACCAGTTCGTAGTTTGAGCACGACTCTCGTTTTGATATCCCTCCGCCGGTTCACGATGCGGTAAGAAAGTTCCGAAAAAGAATAGTTGTACAGAACTTGCGATCGAAGGAATCATCCAAAACAAAGTCAAATTTAGTTCAGAAACATGAAACACTCGGTGCATGATATGGTACATCGCAACTAGACCAAAAATTCGAGTCCAACTCCAGTACCGCACCATGAAATAGGAATACCAAGAAAAGAAATTTTTATTCTTACCGTTATGGAAATCGGGATCAAGATCGGAAGCGGGATGAGCATGATGCTCCCAATGCGTCCGGATCATTTCTTTTAATGAAAATAACGCATAAACGCGAAGCGCAAGTGATCCAATAAAATCATTTAGTTTACGATTACTAGGAGACACAGCACCGTGCATAGCATCGTGAGCCGTAATAAATAAACCTGTGTATAGAAATGTCTGTAATGCGATCGCAATCACTCGAACAAAAACCGGGATTTGATCAACCTCTGTCGTCAGTAAAATTGCGAGACTTGCAGCCCAAGTTCCAATCACCGTCAGCGCGACAAAAACACCGCGATCGACATGAATTCCAGAATCTTGAGCAGGCTGAATCGGGGCGGAACGGAAAGAAACCACGGGATAACTCCACAAACATTCAGAATGAGCGGCAAGTTTCAACAAATGCTGCTTCTACAAGGATTCGGTAACGCTTTACAAATATTAACATCTATAAGCCCGGTTGTAGAACTTAATCCGACTGAGAATCAAGCTCGACAGTACACAGAAGAAACGAAGAAACAGCATGAAAATTGCATACTCGACAGCTTAGAAACTAAACGATTGAATTCTATCTCTCTGTGGGGCTAACCTCTTCTCTACCTAAAAGCCACATCTGTTTAAACATTAAAAAACTCTGCTTATTCAGAACATAAGCTAACAAGATCTAACGCAAGTTAGACGAATCTGATACGATACCAACCACACTAAAAGAATGCTTTAATTCATCGTTATCATGGCTCCTACAGTTATTATCACAGGCGCGTCTCAAGGGATTGGAAAAGCAACTGCCAAACGGTTTGCTGAAAATGGCTATAACCTAGTGCTGGCTTCTCGAACGGTCGATCGCTTAAACGCGACTGCTGAGGAATTAAAGTCGATCGCACCCCGTGTCACTGCAATTCCCACCGATACGAGAGATGCGAATCAAGTCAAAGTGATGATCGATCGGGCGATTACTGAATACGGCTCGATCGATGTTCTCGTCAATAATGCAGGGGTTTATATCTCTGGTCCTGCGGATAGTTTCTCGCTTGAAGATTGGCACACGACGATCGATACGAATCTTTGGGGATACATTCACACGATTCATGCACTGTTGCCGCATTTCATCTCTCAAGGTCGCGGCATGATTGTGAATGTGGTTTCATCAGGCGGCAAAGTTCCGATCCCGTATCTTGTGCCGTATACAACCAGTAAATTTGCCCTTACTGGACTCACTCAAAGTTTGCAGTCGGAACTTTCCCCGAAAGGCATCACCGTTTGTGGAATTTACCCGAATCTGATCAAGAGCGATTTCATGGAACGAGCGATCTTTCGCGGCAAAGATGAAGAAGATACGATCGCACGTCGGAAACAGTTAGAGCAAGTCCTGAGCGTTCCAGTGGTGGAAAAGCCTGATGATGTGGCGAAATCGATTATTGATGCTGTGAAGCATAAGAAAACCGAAGTAGTTGTAGGATCGGCAGGCGCTTCTGTAATCTCGCAACGGCTTTTCCCGGATGCGCTTCAGTGGATTATGCGACGAACATTCAAGAATAGCGACAAGGATTATTGATGGGATCTCGATCGCTCTAAGAGGGTGTTTGAGAAGTAATCGTTCACCGCATTCACCCGCCCGGAAATGAATCTCCGGGCTAGTCAGGGAAGCCCACTAAACTGGGCTAAGAATTCCGTATGACTCTCTTAGCCCGCTTCAGCGGGGTTTCCTCCATTAGCCCGGAGATTCATTTCCGGGCGGACTGGCAACGCAGCAAAGCCGCTTTTTATCCTTCTCAAACACCCTCTAAGCCGCAAATTCTGGCTCACTCACTTTCCACCCCGTCAATTGCGAAACCAAATCAATCAAATCATTCGGCTGATACGGTTTCGCCAAAAACTTTTGAAATCCAAAATTAATCGCACGTTCCTGGGTTTCCACCGCCACCCAAGCCGAAACCGCGATCGCTGGAATCTTTCCCCCTTGATCAGGCGGCAAATTCCGAACCTGGCGAATCAGATCGAATCCATCGACAAAGGGCATTGCGAGATCTGAAATCAAAATATGGGGCAGTGAGCTTATCGCCTGTAGAGCTTGAGCGGCGCTCATTGTAGCGATCACATCAATTCCGTGAATCTCAAGCATTGTTGTCATGAGAATGACTGAATCTAAATCGTCGTCTACAACTAACGCTCGAAGCGGCTGCTGGCTTGAAAGTTGATGGGTCATGATGTCTTACCACGCATCCTTGGACTATTAATAGCTGATATCCGCGAAAAAATAAAGAAAATCTTAAGATATCTCATGATTTCGTAAAACTGTGCATTGTAGAATAAAGCACATACTTCAGAACAAATTAAAAAGCTGTAATATTTAGTGCAAAAATCAGCCAATTCATTAGAAAATTAATAGTTTCTTAATAAGCTGAGATAAACTCAAAACGTCGATCGTACTCTTGCTTTAGACTTTGAGCTTTGCTCCGAACGTTCCTCTTCATGTCACAAGGACAGTTCTGTGAAAGAGTTTCCCTCAGAAACCCCCAATCGCGACGTATCCGTTTCACTCACACCTTGCCCGCCGCAATCGATCCAATTCACGCTCGATCGCTCCGGAGCGATCATCAGCACAAATGAGTTGGGCTTAATTCACTTGGGCTATTCCTCACAAGACTTAATCGGGCGATCGGTCTTTAGTTTATTCCATGTCCGCGATCGAGCAAGGTTACACAGCATACTAATCGAGGAATTTCAGACTTCTGAATTGCAGTCATTTTCGTTGGTGCGTAGTGATGGTTGCAACCTTGATGTGAACATAGAAATTCAGGCATTTGAAGATTCACATCACGTTCAGTGGATTGCTACCTGCCAGCTTTTGAATTCATCCGACTTTTCGAGAAGCTCCACCGAGCAAACCGCACTAGAAGCACTTCAATATCAACGAAATCGTGAACAGTTGATTAGCGCGATCGCACAGCGCATTCGCACTTCGCTTGATTTGACTACGATTTTGCATCGCACCGTTGAAGAAGTTCGAGTATTTCTCAATACCGATCGCGTTTTAATCTACCGCTTTGAAGCAGATTGGAGCGGTACGATCGCGGTCGAATCGGTGAATCCGCCTTGGAATTCAATTTTAGGTAAAAGCTTTCAAGATCCTTGCTTTCCGGCAACTTACATCCAGCAGTACTATCAAGGTCGAATTCAAGCCATTTGTAACATTGATGAAGCAGAGGTGCATCCGTGTTACAGAGATCTACTTGCTTCACTCCAAGTTCGAGCAAATTTAGTCGTTCCGATCGTGTCTGAGATGGGACTTTGGGGACTGTTAATCGCTCAACATTGTCGGGAAAATCGGCAATGGTACGATTCTACGATCGATCTTCTAAAGCAATTGGCGACGCAGGTTGGTTTTGCAGTTCAACATGCAGAGTTGTTAAATCGCGTTCAAGATATGAATGCTCAATTAGAGTTGCAAGTTCAAGAACGAACCCGTAAACTGCAACAGATTCTAGACTTTGAAAAACTAGCTAGAAGAATCACCGAGAAGGTTCGCGATACACTAGATGAGAACCAAATTCTAAAATCAGTCACACAGGAACTTACACAGGTTCTAAGCCTAGAACTAGCTCTAGTCGAACTATACGACGATCCGAATTTTGTAGCACCGAATGACATTGATATCACGCGATTAGCTTGTCCGATCGTTGACGATCAAGGAATTTTAGGAAATCTTTGGCTGGTTCGGACTCGATTGTTTGAACAAGATGAGATTGATTTTGTGCAGCAGATTGCGAATCAATGTGCGATCGCGATTCGACAAGCTCGCCTCTATCAAGCCGTTCAAACCGAAGTGCATGGCTTAGAACGATTAATCCAACTCAAAGACGAATTCCTCACCAGCATTACTCACGAACTTCGCACTCCGATCAGCAGTATTTCTCTAGCAGCCCAAACTTTGCGAAAAGTGTTAGACCTCAAAGGGGCACTATCTTCAGACAATCCGACTGTGATTCGCACGATCGAGATCCTAGAGCGAGAATGTCAGCGAGAGATTCGACTGATCGATAACTTGCTTACCTTGTCTTACTTAGATGCAGACGAAGCAATCAATCCAAGCAAAATTAATCTCAATGTTTGGCTGCCTCGTGCGGTTGCACCGTTTCGCGATCGCACTCTCACTCGCCAGCAACGATTCTCACTCGATTTAGCTCAACAGCTTCCACTTCTAGAAACTGATCTCACTTATCTAGAGCGAATCTTAGTGGAACTGCTCAACAATGCTTACAAATACACTCCCGCAGATGGTGAAATTCTTGTCTCTGTAACTACGATCGAGAATCAGTTACATCTCTGCGTCAGCAATTCCAGCCAAGAAATGTCTCCTGAAGAGCTAGAGCGAATTTTTGACAAGTTCTACCGCCTGCCCGATCGAGACATTTGGGAAGCCAGTGGCGCGGGATTAGGACTTGCCGTGGTGAAGAAATTAGCAGAACGATTGGGAGCCTCGATCGTCGTGGAAAGCAATCGCGATCGGACTGCTTTCACACTGATTTTCGATCGGGTTTAGAGAGTGCCTTCAAGGTAGTGCTTTGAAGGTACAGAAAGTCCTTCGCTTGGATTGCAGTCCGCCCGTGATTGGAAATCACGGTCTATCGGATCAAAGTCCACTGAAGGGGACTGAAAACCCCTTGTAGTGAACTCTTCAGTCTGTTTCAACAGACTTTGTTCCGATAGCCCCGAATTCCATTCGAGGGGCGATCGATGCGATGAACGAGCACCTCTAAAACAGTCGCTAAAGCTTCAGATCTGGCGGCAGAATAACTCGATCGATCACATGAATCACACCATTGCTTCCAGCAATATCTGCACTAACAACAGTCGCATTGTTCACCCTGATTCTTTGATTCCGTACCTGAACTGCAACCGGGCTTCCTTCAACCGTTGCAACCTCTCCTGAACGCAGATCTTTCGACAGCACATTGCCAGCAACCACATGATAAGTAAGAATCTTCCGCAACGTTTCTCGATTCTCAGGCAGGAGCAGTTTTTCTAATGTTCCTTGTGGAAGTGCCGCAAATGCTTCATTCGTTGGTGCAAACACAGTGAAAGGACCATCGCCAGATAAAGTCTCAACCAATCCCGCAGCCTGAACCGCTTGAACCAAGGTCGTGAAAGAAGAATTGCCTGCTGCAATATCAACGATCGTACCTGCTTGCGTCGATCGAGTTGCGACCGCCGGAGATGTTTTCGCACCCGATCGAGGACACGCCTCTGCCTGAACTGCAAATCCAAACAAGACAGTCGAAAGAACTAATGTAGTCTTGAAGGCACGATCGAATCGCAACGCTGAAATTTTCATGAACACTCCAATAGGGTTAGTTAAAACAAGCACAGCAAATTAGTCAACACAGAAATTGCATTGAGAGCAATCGACAAACGATCACTAGAGAGATGCTGGTGATATCCTGGAATTGAAACCTAGAGACCGACAAAACCTCGCTAAACTGAATGTCTAGTCAAGCTCCTCGAAATTGCAGGATTTTTTGCCTATCTATTTCTAATACGGGAAACTCCTCGAATCGGATTGGAAAATTTTGCTCAATAAATACATCCAATCGATCGAGTTAGACGTAATACAAATTAGAGGGTAGAAAGAGGGAAATGGACGGCTTGAGTGTAGGATCAAAACTTGCCTACTGCGTTGATTTTGCAATGGCTTCTGAATACTCTCCCCCTGAACATCTCAAACAATCGTCCGATGAGGATGTCCTTGCTGCACTCCGAGAAGGACGAGTTCAGGCATTGGATATTTTGTACGATCGATACGCTCAACAAGTCTATAGTTTGGCATATCGGATTTTAGGCAACTCTGAAGAAGCAGAAGACATCACTCAAGATGTTTTTCTCACCTTCTGGCAAAAAGATGCTTATCAGAGTTCTCGTGGATCGCTCAAGGCGTTTTTAACCACGTTGACGCGATCGAAAGCGATCGACAAACTTCGCGCTCAAGGCACTCGCTCTCGATTTCTCCAGCGCTGGCAACGACTCTCAGAGCAAGAAACACCGTCTTCGCTAGAAGATTTAGCCAGGAGTGAACAATCAGATCGAGTGCGTCATGCCTTGGCGTATCTCTCTGAGAGTGAACGCGAGGTTTTGCAAATCGCCTATTTTGAAGGCTTAAGCCAATCTGAAATCGCTAAACGACTGAACTTGCCGCTAGGGACTGTCAAAACTCGATCGCGTCAAGGACTGCTCAAACTTCGCCAACGTCTCGAATTTTCAAGCTAAAATCGTCTCAATTATGGTCAGCGCAGAACTCCCGGACAATTGGCAGGAACTCCTTGCAGGCTACATTCTCGGCAACCTCAGCGACGATGAAGCCTTGATTGTCGATCGTTTACTCAGCGAGCATCCCCATCTATGGCAAGAAGTCGAGGCATTTCAGACTTCCTTTGATAGCTTGGCAACAACGGTTCCACTCCGGCAACCTTCTGAGCAGTTGCGAGAAAGAATCTTTACAGCAGCACAATCAAGTCCTAGACCGACTAAACGGAGATCTAACTGGATTGCTGGAATCGGAGGCGCGATCGCAGCAACCGCTTTATTAATTCTGGGATGGCGAATCGCAACATTGAACACTCAACTTCAACAAGCGAATGCTCGAATTGAAACGTTAGAGCGCGATTTAGACCAGGCAAATCTTCAAGCTCAGACGGTTCAACCTGTTCTGAACACGCTGCAACAACCGGGCACATTGATCTACTCCCTTCAAGGTTCCGATCGAGCAAATGCCGCCTCTGGAAGTTTAGTCATGTCCGCCCAAACTAACCAAGTCATCATTCTCGTACAAAACTTACCAGAACCGCCCAGCGGCAAGATTTATCGTCTCTGGGCAAAAGTTCCAACTGAAACAACACTGGCATACTGTGGTCAATTCAATCCGAATGCTCAAGGCTTCGTGCAATTGACTCCTTCTGCCAGTGTGTGTGGTGCAAACCCAACTCAAATGCTGATTACGATCGATGCGATCACTGATCCCACAACGAAAGGCGGACCAGTGATCATGCAAAGTCGAACTTAATTTTGCTGAATCAATTGTTGAACCTGTTGGCGCAATTGAGGATTTGATCGCACAACCTGGAAAATCTGATTGAAGCGAGGAATATTCAATCCTTCTTTTTTCACCGCAGTTTCAACCTTGGCATCATTGTCTTTGCCCAACTGCACCAATTTTGCCAATGCTCGATCGTAGCGTTGTTTTTCAGTTGCCTCCACAGGTTTCGCTGGTTTTTGCTGTGGATTGCGCTCTGAACGGAAAATCTCATCAAATCGCTGCTCTGTCAGTCCTTCGCTCCGAATCGCAGCCACCGCTTGAGTTTCCGACTGTCGGCTAATTGCCAAGACTTGCTTTACCGCATTCGCAAATTGGCGAGTTTCTGCGGGTGTCACCGTTTGGTTAACCGTGGGAGCCGGAGTCGTCTGTTGCGGGGCTTGTTGCGGAGCTTGTTGTTGAGCGCGAACTGGGAGCGAAACCACGCCCGCGACTAGGATTGCACATCCACCTAAGAGAAGTCGCTGAATCATTCTGAACCTCCGCATCATGTGATAACTTTGGGTCATCTTAACGGGGCTTGGTTCCTAACACATCCGTTAGCTGGAAAGAAATCTACGTTCTCTCTCTATCGATCTCCATCTGTAGATATACCCAGATCGATTTTAAGCCAACTCCCCCGGTAGAGATAGTTCAGATTTGCGATCGCTACAAATAATAGAAGAGTAGATTCCCTCACTGTGCGCTCCCTACCGTTATCATGCCGCCTTTAAAACAGCCCATTATTGCCCGTACCGAAGTTCCTCCATCGTCTAGCGATCGCCTGCCAGCGAACGATCCTTCGATCGCTCAGGAAGCTTCACTGCTGCTTGTCCCCATTTGCTTTATCGCGATCTGGGCAGGTGTAGTTTGCATTATCGCGGACACTTGGAAGTTAAATCGCAAAGAAGTGAAAAGTACTCGTTCTCTCGCTCAACTTCCGTGTAAAAAGTGCCAGTACTTCAGTAACAATCCTTACATGAAGTGCGCGGTTAATCCTCATGTCGCGATGACTCCATCCGCCAATGAGTGTACTGATTTTCGATCGCGCAATCCGAAAACAACTCACTCGACGAATCGATAAAAATTGCACTTTTTAGATTAGCTTTTTCTTAAAACTTGCCCATACTGATGCCAACGCAGGAATTTCTTCTGAGTTCCTGTCAAACAATAAACTGTGTAAGGGCAAATCGGTATGGTAGTTCAAGGGATTGCTTCGAGTCCGGATACGGAACTGTTCGGTCGTATCATGTGTTGGATTCGACGATCGCAGAATCTCTCAGAGGTTCTTGCAGCGACGGTCGAGGAAGTTGGGCAATTTCTGAACTGCGATCGCGTCAAGATCTACCAATTTTTACCGGATGAAACAGGTCGCGTCGTTGCTGAGTGGATTCGAGAACAGCGACTTCCCTCATTGTTGGGATTGACTTTTCCAGCCGATGACATTCCGCCCCATGCGAGGGAATTGTTCATTAAAACTCGTGCTCGATCGATTGTTAATCTGTCAGAGCGTCAAATTGGACAGAGTGGCATCGATCCAACTGCACCAGAGGAAGTTCGCTTCCGTCCTCTCGATTCCTGTCATGCGGAGTACCTGAGCGCAATGGGCGTTCAATCTTCGTTAGTCATTCCGATTTTGCAAGAAGCAACGTTATGGGGATTGTTAGTCATTCATCATGCTGAACCTCGAACGCTGTCTGAAGGGCAGATCGAAACGCTACAACTAAGTGTTGATTTACTGACAGTTGCGATCGCGCAATTTACTTTAATTGAACAAACTCATGCGAAAGCGACTCGTGAATCGAATCTGAATCAAATTGCGGGTTTGCTGCATTCGCTTTCTACGATCGAGCTTCAAGCCGCTTTGGATTGCACTGTTTCAGCCTTGAATGGTTCAGGTGGGCGACTGTGGGTTTATGCAAAATCGCTTGCGATCGAGCCGAATGTTTATGATCCCCAGCTTCCGAGTAACTGTGTGAGATTGTTTTGTTCTGGCAGTCAGCCGACGATGCCCGAAAATGCTCCCTATTCGGTGCTCGAAGAGTACAGTGCGTGGAAAGACCGCTTTCGATCTGAGCAAGATCCGATTTGGACGATCGCCGATCTCTACAAAGAGTCTGCGCTAAGAAATCTTCAGCCTGCTTTTCGATCGACAGATATTCGTGGATTGGTCATTGTGCCGCTTTGGTATCGACAGCAATTGCTTGGATTTTTAACAGTGTTTCGAGACGAGATTGAAACTGAAATTCTTTGGGCAGGACAGGTCGATCCAGATCAGCGGCAACTCTATCCACGTCAATCATTTGAAGTGTGGAAAGAAACTTGTCGAGGCAACATTGAACCTTGGAGCGCAACTGATCTGAAGTTCGTTTCTGCGATCGCTCAACAGTTCTCGACTGCCATTCAACAGTATGAAACGCATCAGCAATTACAAGGTTTGAATGCCAATTTAGAGCTACAAGTACAAGAACGAACTGCACGATTGGAACAAGCAACAGAGCAACAGCAGGTTTTGTTCAATGTTGTCACAGAGATGCGGAAGTCGCTACAGATTGAGACAATTTTTGCAACAGTAACTCAGGCATTGCGCCGATCGCTGAATGTCGATCGAGTTTGTATCTATCAGTTTGATCTTGCGAACCATTACAACACAGGCAAAGTGATTGCAGAAGAGGTTACAAAGCCGTTTTCTGCGGCATTAGGCACAACGTTTGAAGATCGGTGTTTTGGTGAAAAGTATGCGATTCGCTATCAAAATGGACGAGTTAGTGCGATCGCGGATATTACTCAATCTGCGGTTCATTCTTGCTACCAAGCGATGTTAGATCGGTATGCGATTAAAGCTAGTATCACTGCTCCGATTCTCAGAGGTGAATCACTATGGGGATTATTGTGTGTTCATCAATGCGATCGCCCGCGTGATTGGACAGAAGCAGAGATTCGATTTGTGACACAAGTTTCAGTTCAATTAAGCATTGCGCTAGAACAAGCAGAACTCCTGAGACAAACGAATGAGCAAGCAGAACAATTAATCGAAGCTCTTTCAACTCTACAAAGAACTCAAACTCAACTGATTCAAACTGAGAAGATGTCGAGTTTGGGACAGTTAGTAGCAGGAGTCGCACACGAGATTAATAATCCCGTCAACTTTATCTATGGAAATCTCAATCATATTCAGAGTTATGCCAGTGCTCTCTTGTCATTGATTGAGACCTATCAAGCTTGCTATCCAGAGCCACAGGCAGAAATTCTAGAACAATCAGACGCGATCGATTTAGAGTTTTTGCGTGAGGATTTGCCAAAAACACTATCGTCGTTGCAAGTTGGAACCGAACGAATTCGACAGATTGTACTATCCCTACGGAATTTCTCAAGACTCGATGAGGCTGAATTCAAAGAGGTTGACATCCACGAAGGCATTGATAATACATTGTTGATTTTGCAGCATCGTCTGAGTTCAAACAGTAAAGTGATCAAAGAATTCGGAGAATTACCACTGATCGAATGCTATGCAGGTCAACTCAATCAGGTATTTATGAACCTTTTGAGCAATGCGATCGATGCGATCGAAGAAACCGATCAAGCAACACCTTGCATCTGGATTACCACCAAGCAAATTGAGCCAAATCGAGTCGCAATTTGTATTCGAGACAATGGTGCGGGCATTCCAGAACAAGTGCGATCGCGAATTTTTGATCCGTTTTTCACCACAAAGCCGATCGGAAAAGGCACAGGAATCGGGCTTGCAATTAGCTATGAAATTGTAGTTCAGAAGCACAAAGGAACCATTCAATGTATTTCCGAACCGGATCAAGGGACTGAGTTTTGGATTGAAATTCCAATTTGTCAGCATTAACTACCGTCCTGGGCAATCTAGCTACGAACTGGCAAAGAGGATTCAAGGACGATGCTGGAGAGCTTTATTGGGGGATTAGGACTGTGGGCATTGATTCCATCAGCATTTTGGATATTGATGATTCTGGACTGTGTTAAAAACGAGCGCGATCGACAAACCTGGCTTTGGATTTTGATCTTTCTGAATGTTCCAGGCGCGATCGTGTATTTCTTTGCCTGTTGGTTGCCTCGTGCAAATGTTCCAGTGCCAAACTATTTCAAGCAGTGGACTCATCAACAAAAGCTCTGGAATGCAGAAGCAGCAGTTAAAAATATCGGTAAAGCTTACCAATACATCGAGCTAGGAAATGTTCAATGTGAGATTGGCACGTTTGACAAAGCAGCAGAGTCTTACCAATTAGCGCTGGAAAAAGAGCCAAATAATCCGAATGCACTTTGGGGTTGTGCGTTTTTAGCTGTGAGAAATAAGCAATTCGATGTGGCTCAGGATTTTCTAGCTAGATTGATTCGTTTAGATCCAGATTATCGCTGTGGTGAAGCATCTTTGCTGTACGGTCGATCGCTGTTTGAGATCAAAGACTGGAATGCGGCGAAACCTCATCTAGAATCGGATGTGAGGCGTTGGAGTCATCCAGAATCTTCAGTTTTGCTTGCCAAGGTTTTGATTCAAGAGGGGAATACGATCGAGGCACGAAATCATCTCGAATCGATGATTGCTAAAGTAAAAGCTTCCCCGATTTATCACTATCGACGCAATCAAACTTGGGTCAATCAAGCCGAGAAGCTTTTGAAGCAACTACGTTAAGCAAAAGAGCGATCGACTATTACGATCGCTCTTTTCCTCTAATTGCCTGTGGTTCGACGAACGTGATCGAGAATCCGCTGTTTACGCTCTAGAGAACGAACGGGTAAAGGTCTGCTGAAATCATTCGTACTACGAGCTAAGTGCTCCATAATTCGCTTTTTACGATCGTCCATCTGTGCCATACCGTGACCCAAAATTGCTGACCCTTCTATTGTGCCGCAATTATTAAGGGCTTTGATGGGACTGATTATTCACCGTCATCGGTTCCGACGTATCCCGTATAGCCTTTCAATGTTCGATCGATACGAATACTAGAACCCTCAGCGTGGCGAATGACAGTCGTTTCAGCCGCTTCTAGCTTAAAGGCGTGTGAAAGCAACAGATTGAGCGTGATCGCTTGAAACGCGATCGTGGCGCAATCACTCAGATGTTTCGTAATCGTGATGGGCATTCCAAATGGATCGAATGTGCCAACACAAACTGAAACGGTAGTATTGTCTTCCATTGTTCACCATCAAGAACATTGCACGTTTATTGTGCCCCATCTGAATTATTTGTATTTAGAGGATGTTTGAGAAATATAAAAAGCGGCTTTGCTGCGTTGCCAGTTCGCCCGGAAATGAATCTCCGGGCTAATGGAGGAAACCCCGCTGAAGCGGGCTAGGAGAGTCATACGGAGTTCCTAGCCCAGTTTAGTGGCTTCCCCTGATCAGCCCGGAGATTTATTTCCGGGCGGGTGAATGCGATGAATGATTGTTTTTAAATACGTTCTTAGGAAAAAATATCAAATTAGGGTGAAACGATCACCAGTTTAGACCAGCATATCTTGACCAATGAGGGGGTTAGCCCCTGTCATCCTTGGGAACACTCAATGGTAAATTGTTACCCGGATTATCTAGGTGCGATCGCACAACCAGTTAGACGTATGACGAGAACATTTGCAGCATTGGTGAGCTTTGTCTGTTTATTTTTAGCTTCTTGTAGTTTTTTAGTTACGACTTCAGATTGCTATGGATCGATTCGAGCCGGGGTCATGGGCGTTTTGATGTCGGCACTGGCTTGGGGCTATTTGAATTTAGTGAATGAAATGCCGATCGGGGTTTGGCGGTTGATGTACCGCAGTGGCATCTTTGTGGCAGGCACGATCGCACTCTTCGCGATCGGTCGAATCATTGGTGCAGTTCAAACTACGGGTTGTCAAATTAGCTGACTTTGAAGAGCAGCCCGCAGATTTCCCTGATGTTCATTCAACACGCGATCGCTCTCCGACTTTGATAATCCTGACCAGTGCATCATCAAAGCCGTTTTCACAGAGCGATCGCTTTTTTCTAACAGTTCTGCGGCTTGCTCTCGATCTAAGTTGGTTAAATCAGAGAGAATTCTTAAGGCTCGATCGTGCAATTTGGAATTCGTCACCGCAACATCGATCATGCGATTTCCATAGACTTTTCCTAATCTCACCATTGTTCCAGTCGAGAGAATATTTAGCGCTAATTTCGTCACCGTTCCCGACTTTAATCGGGTTGAACCTGCTAATACTTCCGCCCCGACTAACAAGCGAATATCAACATCAACATCGATTTGCACTTGCTCTTGAGGCACACAAGCCATAAAAATCGTAGTGGCATTTCGTTTCCGAGCTTCTGACAATGCGCCATGAACATAAGGTGTAGTTCCGCCCGCAGCAATACCAACAACAACATCAAGATTGGTAATTTGTCGATCGTCGATCTCTGCTGCTCCCTGATCTGCTAAATCCTCTAATCCTTCTGAACTTCGCAAGAGTGCATCTGCGCCTCCTGCAATAATTCCCTGCACCAGTTCCGGCGGAGTACAAAAAGTAGGTGGACATTCTGCTGCATCTAACACGCCCAATCGTCCGCTGGTTCCGGCTCCAACATAGAACAATCGACCGCCTTGACGCAGTTTTTCAGCGGTCAGATCAATTGCTTTCGCTAAAGGTTCTCGTGCTTGTGCGATCGCGCTAATGGTTTTCGCGTCTTCCTGATTGAATACATCGACAATTTCAAGCGACGAAAGCTGATCGAGATTGGCACTCGCTGGATTTACTTGCTCGGTCAGTAAATGTCCGCGTGGTTGAAGTTGCATAACCATTAGAGAAAAACGCATCTTGCATTCTACCAGATGACAATCGAGCGAACCTAACTGATGACAGAGGTACGATCGCGGTCGGGCAAACATTGTGAAAGGGACGACTTCTCAACGAGGAAACTATGCAGTTGTTAGGAAAAGTTGCGGTAGTGACAGGCGCAGGGTCGGGAATTGGACGAGAGACGGCGATGCTCTTGGCAGAACAAGGCGCGATCGTGGGTGCGATCGATTGGTCTGCGGATACGGTTGAAGAAACGGTCGATAAGATCCAACTTCAGGGCGGAACGGCGATGTCTGCGATCGCGGATATTTCTCAACCGGATCAAGTTGAACGTGCGATCGGAGAAATTATTGAACAGTTAGAAAGAATTGATATTGTTTTTGCGAATGCTGGAATTAACGGTATATGGGCACCAGTTGAAGAAATTACACCCGAAGATTGGAATAAAACGATTAATACAAATTTGAATGGAACTTTCTACACGGTGAAATATACAGTTCCTCACTTAAAAAAACAAGGTGGATCAGTGATTGTTACCTCTTCGGTAAACGGAACTAGAACATTTAGTAATACAGGTGCGACTGCGTATTCTTGTACGAAAGCGGCTCAAGTTGCATTCACGAAAATGATTGCATTGGAATTGGCAAAGCACAAAGTTCGAGTGAATGTGATTTGTCCGGGTGCGATCGGGACAAATATTCACAACACAACGAAGCAATACAACCTCGACAAAATTCAAGAGCCTTCCTACTATCCGAATGGGCGAGTGCCGCTGAATGGTGGCTTGCCTGGAAGACCGGATCAAGTAGCTCAATTAGTGCTGTTTCTTGCTTCGGATGTGGCAAGTCACATTACCGGAACCGAGGTTTGGATCGATGGCGCAGAATCTTTGTTAGTTGGCTAAGTTGTTCATTCGGTTAAAGTTATGCCTCAAGTTTTTGGAAAGCTCCCTACGACTCGTCAGCCCTGGACTTCACTCGGAAATGTCGATCGCGTTGATATTTCCGATCGCTCAATTCTGCTCACTTGCGGCGAAGCTTGTCTTAAAGTCAGTCTCTTGGCAGCCAATTTAATTCGAGTTCAACTCGCTCCTACAGGTCACTTTCTTCCCCGTCGATCGTGGGCTGTGAATCGACCCGATGAAGACTGGGAAAGCGTTAAATTCAACATCGAAGAGAAGGAATCAATCGAGATCCAAACCGATCAAATGCGAGTCGTGATTGATCGATCGCCCTGTCGAATTCGTTGCTATGACTTAGACGGCAAACCGTTTGCTGAAGATACGAATATTGCTTGGCGAATGGGTCAAGTCGCTTGCTGGAAGAAGATCGAAGCCGAAGAACATTTCTACGGATTTGGGGAACGGGCAGGACTGTTAGATAAGCGATCGCAGATTAAAACGAATTGGACAGTCGATGCTTTAGATTATTCATCGATCGATGATGAGATGTACCAAGCGATCCCGTTCTTCATTGCGCTTCGTCCTGAGCTAACTTACGGAATTTTCCTCAACGTCACACACTTGAGCCAGTTCGATCTGGGTGCAACAGAACCGGGAATCTGGCATATGCAAGCTCAGGCTCCGGAGTTGGACTACTACATTATTCATGGCACTTCCCCCGCGCAAATTCTCGAAACCTACACCGAGATCACGGGCAGAATGCCACTGCCGCCAAAATGGTCGATCGGCTATCATCAATGTCGCTGGAGCTATGAATCGGAAGAAGTCGTGCAAAAACTTGCCAAGGAGTTTCGATCGCGCAAAATTCCCTGTGATGTAATTCACCTCGACATTGATTATATGCAGGGTTATCGAGTGTTTACTTGGAGTCCGAAACGCTTTCCTGATCCAGCTAAGATGATTGCTGATCTGAAACAGAACGGATTCAAAGTCGTGACGATCGTTGATCCAGGCGTGAAGTATGAACCGGACGGAGACTATCCGGTGTATCACGAAGGTTTAGAAAAAGACTGCTTTGTGAGAAGTGCAGACGGAAAATTGGTTGCAGGCTATGTTTGGCCCGATAAATCTGTGTTTCCTGATTTCTTGCGGGCAGAAGTGCGTCAATGGTGGGGCGACTGGCAGCGAAAACTCACCGATGTGGGCGTAGAAGGCATTTGGAATGATATGAACGAACCTTGTCTTGCCGATCGACCTTTTGGCGATGAGGGCAAGCATATTCCTTTTCCAATGGATGCGCCTCAAGGCAATCCCGGAGAAGGGGGAACACACGCGGAGACTCATAATTTGTATGGGTACAACATGGCGCGAGCTTCCGCAGAAGGATTAAACCGACTGAGATCGAATCAGCGATCGTTTGTTTTAACTCGTTCTGGTTTTGCTGGAGTTCAACGCTGGTCTTCAGTTTGGATGGGCGACAATCAATCGCTCTGGGAACATCTCGAAATGTCACTTCCCATGCTCTGTAATATTGGACTATCGGGAGTTCCATTTGTCGGTGCAGACATCGGCGGATTTGCTGGAAATGCAACAGCAGAACTATTCGCCCGTTGGATGCAGGTGGGAATGCTTTATCCGTTGATGAGAGCGCACTCTGCACTAACAACCGCACAACATGAACCGTGGGTGTTTGGTGAGCAAGTTGAAGCGATTTGCCGCGAATACATTGAGCTTCGCTATCAATTACTGCCTTATTTCTATACCTTGTTCTGGGAAGCTTCGGAGACAGGTGCACCCATTCTGCGACCTTTGTTGTACGAATATCCGAATGATCCGAAAACCTATCACCTTCACGATCAAGTGCTGCTCGGTTCGCATCTGATGGCAGCTCCGGTGTATCGTCCAGGTGTGGAGTATCGAGCGGTTTACTTACCAGAGGGCACTTGGTTTGATTGGTGGACGGGCGAAAAGTTTGAGGGTAATCAGCATATTCTCGCTCATGCTCCATTAGAACGAATGCCGATGTATGTGAAAGCAGGTGCAATTATTCCAATGCAGCCTGTGATGCAGTATGTGGATGAAAGCTCGATCGACCAATTGCATCTCAAAGTCTATCCCGGTCAAGGCGAGTTCGCTTTGTACGAGGATGATGGTCGATCGTTTGAATATCAATCTGGACAATTTGCCACAACAACCTATCGAGTCAATGATTCAACGGTTGAGATTGAAGCGCGACAAGGACAATGGCAACCAAATTCTCGATCGATTCGAGTCGAACTGATTGGAGTCGGTGAACAAACAATCTCAGATGATGGCACTGCGAAACAACTGAGTTTTTAAACAAAAAAGAGATGCCCCTAAGTTAGAAGGCATCTCTTTTAGTTTTGATCGATTAGCAATTACGCGATCGCTGCAATATGCACGTCATTGGTGCTGAGAAGCTCTTGCAGTTCTTCAGAATCCACCGTTTCTTTCTCGACCAGCATTTGAGCCAATTTGTCCAGAACCGGACGATTTTGAACTAGAACCGCCTTCGCACGACGATAGGCTTGTTCAACTAAGTTGCGAACTTCGTCGTCGATCGCGGCTGCGGTTTCTTCCGAAAAGTCGCGTTCTGCTGCGATGTCCCGACCGAGGAACATATTGCCTTGCTGACGACCGAGCGCAACCGGACCTAAGCGATCACTCATTCCAAATCGCGTAACCATCTGCTTCGCGACTCGTGCCACTTGCTGAAGGTCATTCGATGCGCCAGTCGTGACTTCTTCTTCGCCAAAGACGATTTCTTCAGCAATCCGACCACCGAGCGCAACCGCCATTTGGTTTTGCAGGTAAGAGCGGGAATACAAGCCCGAATCCATCCGGTCTTCGCTTGGGGTAAACCAGGTTAAACCACCTGCTCGACCACGAGGAATGATGCTGATTTTTTGAACAGGGTCGTAATCGGGCATTAATGCACCAACAAGTGCATGTCCTGCTTCGTGGTAAGCGACTAACTCTTTACGTTTTTCGCTCATCACGCGATCTTTCTTCTCAGGACCTGCGAGAACACGATCGATAGCATCGTTAATCTCATCCATCGAAACTTCGGTCAAATTGCGACGAGCCGCGAGAATTGCCGCTTCGTTCAGCAAGTTCGACAGGTCTGCTCCGGTAAATCCAGGAGTCCGACGAGCGATTTTTTCGAGGTCAACGTCTTTCGACAAGGTTTTGCCACGAGCGTGAACGTTAAGGACTTCGAGGCGACCTGCGTAATCAGGACGATCGACAACGACTTGACGATCGAAACGACCCGGACGCAACAGTGCCGCATCCAACACATCAGGACGGTTCGTTGCTGCGATGATGATGATTCCGGTATTGCCTTCAAAACCGTCCATCTCGGTGAGAAGTTGGTTCAAGGTTTGTTCCCGTTCATCATTACCTCCACCGAGACCTGCGCCCCGCTGACGACCGACCGCATCAATTTCATCGATAAAGACGATACAAGGTGCGTTCGTTTTTGCTTGCTCGAACAAGTCGCGGACGCGGGAAGCACCCACACCGACGAACATTTCAACGAATTCAGAACCAGAGATCGAGAAGAAGGGGACACCCGCTTCACCTGCGACCGCTTTTGCCAGAAGAGTTTTACCCGTTCCAGGAGGTCCGACTAAGAGAACACCTTTGGGAATTTTTGCGCCAACTGCGGTAAAGCGATCGGCATTCTTCAAAAAGTCTACAACTTCGTTTAATTCGAGCTTCGCCTGGTCGATTCCAGCCACATCGTTAAACGTGACTTGGGTTTGAGGTTCCATTTGAACTCTGGCTTTTGATTTGCCGAAGTTCATTGCTTGGCTACCGGGACCGTTTTGGGCGCGGCGCAACAGGAAGAATAGACCCACGAGCAGCAAGACTGGGAAGAACAGGCTGCTGACTGCACGAAGCCAGAAGTCGTTGCCATCGGTTGCAGGCAGGACGGAAATATCGACTTGGTTGCGGGTCAGAATGTTGATCAGTTCAGGGTCGCTCGGCAAGTTCACCAAGACACGGCTACCGTCTTCGGATTGAACCAATGCGCGGGAGCGATCGGAACTGAGACTGACTTTATTGACGTTATTTTTTTCAACTTGTGAAATAAACTCGCTGTAGCGCCAGGTTTCACGAGTTTGGGGTTGCTTATCAAAAACCGCCGTTGCCAAGGCAATCACGACGATCGCTAAAAGCGCATATAGCCCTGCATTTCTCCACCGCTTGTTCACCGGGGTGTGTCCTCCTGAAAATAGGAATTAAAGGGATCTCAGATTTGTATTGTTAATTTATATTACTCCGTATTAAGACTTCTTGCAGCTTTACGGTCGAAATCTGAGAATTCCTGATTTATCCAATGTAACGTAATGGTTTAACAATGGACTTTGATTTCTGAGGCAAATTCCCGATGCAATTGAGTTTTTGTATCATCGTCAAGAATGAAGAGGAAAATTTGCCGCGCTGTTTGGCGAGTGTGCAGGATTTTGTCGATGAAATGATCGTGTTGGATACGGGGTCCAGCGATCGCACAGTTAAAATCGCGAAATCGTTTGGCGCACAAGTTCACTCTTTTATATGGTGCAATGATTTTTCGGCGGCTCGGAATGAATCGCTGAAGTATGTCCAAGGCGATTGGGTGTTGGTACTTGATGCAGATGAGGTGCTTGTCCCGGAAATTGTGCCGATTTTGAAAAGCGCGATCGAACAAGATGATTATTTAGTCTTTAATCTCGTTCGCCAAGAAATCGGAGCCGCACAATCTCCTTATTCTTTAATTTCACGATTATTTAGACGACATCCTGAGATTTGGTTTACTCGTCCCTATCACGCAATGATTGACGATCAGGTGATGAAATTATTAGAGCGTGAACCGCATTGGAAAATTGGATCGATTCCAGAAGTCGCGATTTTACATGAGGGCTATCAAGCGAATGTGATTGCGGGGCGGGACAAGGTGAATAAGGCTAGAACAACAATGGAGAGCTTTCTAGCATTACACCCGAATGATCCTTATGTTTGTAGTAAATTAGGGGCGCTTTATGTTCAGGTTGGTGAAACCGAAAAAGGGATTGAACTGTTAGAGCGAGGATTATCGACAGTTGAAGATGTTTCGACAAAATATGAATTGCATTATCACTTAGGTAGCGTCTATTCAGAATTGAATCTCGAAAAGGCTGCACAACATTATCAGGAAGCGATTCAGCAGCCGATTCTACCGAAGCTGAGATTAGGAGCAATTAATAATTTAGGCAGCTTATTAAAAGACTGTGGTGATTTTCAAAATGCTCAGGTTTTGTATCAGCAAGCTTTGAAGATTGATCCAAATTTTGCGATCGTTCACTGCAATCTAGGTGCAACTTTGAAAGCAATGGGACAATTTACACAAGCGATCGATCATTATCGAAATGCGATCGAGCTTGATCCAAATTACGCGGAAGCTTATCAAAATTTGGGTGTGGTCTTGCTGAAGATCGGTCAAGTGCCTGAGAGCTTAAAAGCGTTTAGGAAAGCAATCGAGCTTCATCAGCAAAATAATTCTCCTGAAGCGGAACGGCTCCAGCAAGGATTGAGAGAAATGGGACTATGGTGAAATATTGGTACAACGGAAATGCGATCGAGTCCAACCAAATCGAACTCTCAATTGCTGACCCAGGCTTAATCTATGGCGCAACAACGTTCACAACATTAAGAGTTTACGGATCACTCGATTATCCATTAACTCAATGGAACGAACATTGTGCGCGATTGAGACATACGATCGATACCTTCCACTGGCAATCTCCAAATTGGGAAAACATTCGATCGGGTGCAGAATGGATGGCGATGAACTATCCAGTCTTGAGAATCGTAGTTTTTCCAGATGGGCGGGAATGGATTACTGGAAGAGCTTTGCCGATCGACTTAGAAAAACGTCAGCAAAAAGGAATTACGGCTTGGGTCGCAGATTCGGAACTTTGTCGATCGCTTCCCCAACACAAAACCGGAAACTATCTCGCGACTTGGCTTGCTCTTCAAGCTGCACAACGCCATAACGCTCAAGAGGCAATTTTAGTTCAAGATGGAAACTGGCTCGAAACGAGTACCGGAACGCTTTGGGGCTGGAAAGAAAATCGCTGGTGGACACCGCCAATAGAAGGAATTCTGCCGGGAATTTTGCGATCGCTCCTGATATCCGAACTCGATCCCATCGAAGCACCTTGGGAATTTGTTGAATCCTTTGAAGCGATCGCTTATACAAATTGTGTAATGGAACTAATCCCGATTCATACAGTGCTCGATCGAGATCGAACTTATCACTACAATTCAACTCATCCAGAATTTCAAATAATCCGAAGCTATTTTTCAAAATAGGAAAGAGCATTTAAACGAAGCCTAAACATGCTAAGAGTATTGATCCGTTCTGTAGCGGTCTAACGTTATGCGATCGACAAATCTAGTTATCTTCACAGCATCTCCCGAATTTGCTCAAGCCGCATTGAATGAATTTCAGGTTGTCGATCGACAATCAAAGCTCCGTCAATGGCTCGATCCAGGCATCGGATTGATTGAAGTTAGCATTCCGTTCTTGCATCTCGCATCTCAGATTACATTGACTAGAGCAGCTTTTATTCGGCATATTTGTCCGGTAATGGAAGAAACTGCGATCGAGAACTTACAAAGCGTAATCTCGGCTCATCTTTCAATGTTCGATCGAACTCAAACACTCTCAGTTCAAATCCGTTCTAATACGAAAGACATCAATCGTTCCGAACTTAGAAATCTAATCGTTAATGAACTAGTTGGATTAAAAGTGGAAGCAAAAGATCCAGTACAAATCATTTCTATCTTTTGCACCAAAGAGATTGCTTATTTTGGATTCTCGAACGCAGTTGAAAACCTTAGCAATTGGGCGGGTGGAATGCACCGATTTGCACACGAAGCAGACCAAATCTCTAGAGCCGAATTTAAGCTATTAGAAGCGATCGACGTTTTCAATCTTCAACTGCCGACAGAAGGTTTAGGACTCGATTTAGGTGCAAGTCCGGGCGGATGGACAAGAGTACTCAGAAATCGAGGACTATCTGTGGTTGCAGTTGATCCAGGTGATTTAGCTGAATCCTTGCGCTCTGATCCGAAGATTACGCACTGTCGCCAGTTAGTCCAGCAATATTTGCCCAATTGCCGCGATCGCTTTGATCTCATTGTGAATGATATGCGAATGAGTCCAGTAGATTCTGCGAAAAATATGATTGCAGCAAGTGAAGTTCTTAAAGAAAATGGACTCGCAATCATGACGCTGAAGTTGCCGAATAAAGGGGTGAAGAACGTGATTAATAATGCGATCGCGCTTCTTGAAAAGCACTACGAAATCATTGGTATCAGAAATCTATTTCACAATCGTCAAGAAGTAACTTTAGTAATGCAAGTTCTTTAACAGCGATCGCAGTGTCCACAAGCAAAGTTAAAGGCTTCTTGCTCAAAGCCAAACGATCGTAGAATGAACTTCCAGCGACAATCTTTAGTGTTGAGGTAAGATTTCATCGATTGTGTAGAATTGAGCAACGCAGACAGCTTGTTTCTGGAAAGAATTTGATAGTGAAATGGATCTGTCCAGATTAATTGCTTGGAACTATGCAACAGAGAAAGCGCGATCGAAGCGCCCTTAAACTCTCGCGAAACCGCATCAATGTTGCCGCGCTCTGGTAATTTCTGAATCAGCTTTTGAGCTTTCATCGTTTGCTGATGTTCTTGAGTCTCAAAGAATTTCCAGCGCTGTTGGTCTTCTGGATCAATCCAACTACTCTTTAGAAGAACTGCGATCGCTGGTTTTCCATCTCGTCCCGCTCTTCCAATTTCCTGCACATATTCACTCATCAGAAACGGAGCATGATAGTGAATTACCCAGCGAGTTTGCTCCTTATTAACGCCCATTCCAAAAGCGCAGGTTGCAACTACGAACTTCAACCGATCGTTGATCCAAGCTTGCTCAATCTGTCGGCGATCGATAGATTTCAGTCCTGCATGATATGCTGCTGTGGGATAGCCTTGCTGCTTGAGCCATTCCGCGAGTTCTTCTCCGTCTCGGCGCGATCGAACATACACTAATCCAGAACCCGACTGCGATCGGATTACGTTTAATAGCTTCTGTTTGCGTTGTTTCGGTGTTACAACAGATTCAATTTTCAAAGTTAGATTGGCTCGATACGGGCTAATCTGAAAGGATTGAGGTGTTTCTAGCTGTAAAATTCGTTTGATTGTTTCTTGTGTTAGCGGGTTTGCAGTTGCAGTAAACGCAGCAATTGAAACCCGATCGCGATCTTTTGATAATGTCGATCGAACTGCTCCTAATCGGTAATAAACAGGTCGAAATGTTTCTCCCCATTGAGTTAGGCAATGTGCTTCATCGACAATAATCGAGTTGATCTTAAGTTCAGGATTTAACAATCGCTGCCATACAGGTGAGCTTAGTAATGTTTCGGGTGAGAGATACAACAATCGATAGTTCTCGATCGTATTCAAAATCTGCTTCCGTTCCGATCCAGGTAGCTCACTATGTAACATTGCTGCTGGAATTCGTTTCTGTCGTAGCTCTTGAACTTGATTCTCCATCAATGCAACGAGTGGAGAAACAACGATCGTTAATCCTGGTTGCATAATCGCTGGCAGTTGAAAACACAGAGATTTACCACCGCCAGTAGGGAGAACAATCAGCGAATCTTTTCGATCGAGAATCGTTTGAACAATCTCAGCTTGAGGATAGCGAAATTCACAATAGCCCCAGACTTGCTTTAAGCGATCGTGCAAATTTATCATTGCCTGTCATTCCCGCACCGACGACTCTAATTTGCACAAATACAGCAGTAGAAGTTTAGGACATCCTCGGAGTTGCCCCCAAACCCCCAATTCTGGGGGCTTAAGACTCTTGCTCCCCCAAACTTGGGGGCTGGGGGGCGATCTCGAAGTGTCCTAACTAAAGTAGGTACTGCTATAGAAAGTTTTATTTTATACAATTCGATGCGGGATGCTCTTAGACCAAAGTAGAATCAAGCCGACAGCATATTCGTCAATTCGGCATGAATAAAGGCAATATCTGGATCACGCTGAATCGCCTGATAATAGTTCTGCTCTAGTGTCGATCCAGTTTCAGACGGGTGCATCAACTGACGAGTCAAGCTCAAAAGCTCCGTTGCCTGATCCATCGTAATCGGCTCTTTTGCGCTTAACGCCTCATCAATCTGCACAATAAACTGCGAAATCGGGCGCAACCAAGCAAACCACTCATTCTCCAGCACCAACTGGAAAAACTCAGTATTCGATCGAATCCGTCCATGTTCCTGTTCGTACCGTATCCGCTCACCATCCAGCAGCGCTTTATGCAGCCGTAACAGGGCAAAACGCACCTGTCCCAAACGTTGCAGCGTAGAATCAAACTCAGTCAAAGACATCCGACAAGATCTGGTAAACACCGTTTCTATCTTGTCACATCCCCAGCGGGCAAATAATTTCTAACCGAACCAATTCCGATCCGGATCACCTCACTGAAGCTTTATTAAAGGTTTGATCGCACCAGATGACTTTCAGAGTGACCAAGGATACGATGGAACCGATATCTTACCCGGACATAATATTTATGCGCGTTCTTTCCGTCTCGATCGGCTTTCTCACATTAGCAGGCAGTTTCGCCTTTGTCGCTGCTCCGAAAGCGATCGCTGAAAATACAACTCCTTATCCCGCTGAGGCAGTCCAGATCTTTAACGACACTTGCGTTTCTCAAGGCACTCAGAGTAAAATTCCGCCCGATGTAATGCGTGAAATTTGTTCCTGCAACATCCGCGAGATTCAGAAAACCTACACCTTTGAAGAATTCACACAGATTGGGACTGCCTTGGGCGAAGGAAAACCAGCCCCCGCAGGCTTCAAAGAAATGGTCGAAGGCTGTGTCGCAGAGGTCTTTCAAAAGTAAAGACGAAATCAAGCACTGAATTCAATTTATGAAGTTGGGGCGGGAAAACTAGGGATGTTCTCTCTAGTGACACTGCCCCAACCATGTTTAACGCCACAGAACTCTTAATCGATGATTTCGTTCAGAAATTAAAGGAAGGCTACCGTCGAACGTATGGCGGCTGGAAATCTGACTATGAAGATATCATCGGCTGGGTGGGGTCGATGGCAATGGAAAATATCGCCAATAGTGACGCGCTCTATCACAACGTTGAGCATTCGATTTTAGTCACGTTGGTGGGTCAAGAAATCTTACGAGGACGACATATTCGCGATGGCGGCGTTTCGTGCGAAGACTGGCTGCACTTCGTTATTTCGCTAGTCTGTCACGATATCGGCTATGTGCGGGGAGTGTGCCGTGCGGATAAACATAATCTGTACGCAACTGGACGAGATGGCGCAATGGTATCCGTTCAGCCTGGATCGTCCGATGCTGCAATGACTCCGTATCATGTCGATCGAGCAAAACTATTCATTGATGAGCGCTTCGGTGGGCACAAATTAATCGATGTGGAAATTATCAAGCGCAATATTGAACTCACGCGATTCCCGGTTCCCGCAGCGGAAGACCACCAGGATACAGAAAATTATCCAGGATTGATTCGAGCTTCGGATTTGATCGGACAGTTGAGCGATCCCCGCTATTTGAAAAAGATTAGTGCGCTCTATTACGAATTCGAGGAAACAGGCGTAAACAAGGCTTTGGGGTATCGTCACCCTGGAGATTTGCGGAAGAATTACCCGAAATTTTATTGGCAGGGAGTCTATCCGTATATCAAACAGGCGCTCTATTACTTGTCGCTGACTCAGCAAGGAAAGCAAATCGTTGCTAATCTTTACTCGAATGTTTTTGTCGTAGAACACGAGCCTTCCGACGAGTGCTAAACGGAAATCTGGGCGAAAAGCGCGATCGCATACAGCGCATTATCGAGATCAAACGGCAGAATTGAAAAGTACTCGATCGTGCTTTTGGCTGTCATGGATCGTTTTTTCTCCCCGATTCAACAATTTCTCATCACCTGGTTGCTGATTCTCGTCTCTGGGTGGCTGACCCTCAACGCCCTGACGTATTTCGGTGAACTGATTAGCGTCGTGGTTACGGCAGGTCTAATCGCGTTCTTGCTGAACTATCCAGTCGCACGTTTGAGCAAAATTCTACCCAGAGCAGTTTCGGCTGCGATCGTGTATTTATTCGCAGGTCTGATTCTGGGAATTGTCGCCGTGACGATCGCGCCTCCGATTTTCCAGCAAGCTCAACAACTCGTGACCAATCTCCCAAATCTGATTGCGTCAGGACAAGAGCAAATTTCGGAACTTCAAGCTTGGAGCCAGGAGCGGCGTTTGGGCTTCGATCTGTCATTTTTGCAGCAGCAATTATCCGTTCAACTTCAAGATCAGACGAAATCGATCGCATCAACCGGAATCGGTCTCGTGCTTGGCACATTTAACTGGGTGCTGGATTTTATTTTGATTCTGGTGATCTCGTTTTATCTGGTGTTGGACGGGGAGAAAATTTGGAGCGGGCTAACCGGAATTTTTTCACGACCGATTCGAGAAGCGCTGACCAATTCGATCCGCGATAGTTTACAGCGGTTTGCCTCTGGACAATTGCTGTTAGGGCTATTCATGTCGATTCTGTTGTCGATCGCATTCTGGTGGCTTAAAGTCCCCTTCTTCCTCGTCTTTGCCGTCTTTATTGGCGTGATGGAAGTGATTCCGTTTATCGGCGCAACGTTGGGAATTGTAACGGTTTGTGTTTTAGTCGCCTTTATTGATTGGTGGCTGGCGATCGAGGTTTTGGGAGTTGCGATCGCGATTCAGCAAGTGAAAGACAATGCGATCGCGCCTCGGATTTTGGGAGAACTTACCGGATTCAGTCCCGTCATTATCCTCACATCGCTGCTTGTGGGTGCTAGAGTAGCGGGATTATTAGGCGTAATTTTAGCGATTCCCTTAACCAGCGTGGTGAAAACGATCGTCGAAATCATGCTCAATCCTGATCTGCCTCCACAAACGGGATCAATCTTCTCGGAAACTGTGGAAAATAGTATCCTGGAACCCATTCTCTCGGTCGAGCCTGACGAACCCAAAGTCACGGTGATCGTCAACGATTCGCATTAAACCCCTTTATCTTCTGTTGACCTATGGACTGGTGGCACAAACTCAAAAGAAATCCGTTAGCCAAGTTTGGGGCGCTTTTACTGGTGGTGTTCTATCTGTCAGTCATGGCTGCCGAATTTGTCGCGCCCTATAGCCCTTGTGACACGATATCGATTACGAGCGGGGCTTGTAAACCTCAGACGGATGGCGCACTGTTGCCCCCAACACAAATTTATTGGACGGATCAGAGTGGGCGCTTCATTGGTCCTCATGTGTATCCCACCACTCAAGGTCCAGTCGATGTCAATACAGGCGATCGAGAATTACGAGTCGATCGATCTAAACCGTCTCCATTGCGCCTCTTCGTCCAAGGTGAACCGTACCGATTCTTTCAACTTCGATTCCCTCTACCGACACGGTTTTCTATTACCGATCCCCGATTTGAAGAAATCGAGATCTTTCCGGGTATTCCTGGCAATTTGCATCTATTCGGTACAACGGGCGAAGGCAAATTTAACTTACTTGGAACTGATGAACAGGCGCGAGATTTATTCAGTCGCTTAGTTTATGGGGGGCGAATTAGTCTCAGTATTGGACTGGTGGGAATTGCGCTGTCATTCCCGATCGGCATGTTGATCGGCGGAATTTCTGGATATATTGGCGGTTGGGTGGATGCGGTTTTGATGCGAATTGTCGAAGTGTTGATGACGATTCCGAGCATTTATCTGTTGGTAGCACTCGCGGCAGTATTACCGCCTGGATTATCGAGCGCTCAACGGTTTTTACTCATCATCTTCATTACGTCGTTTATTAGTTGGGCGGGATTGGCGCGGGTGATTCGAGGGCAAGTGCTTTCGATTAAAGAACGCGAATTCGTACAGGCATCACGGGCAATGGGTGGAAAGTCACTTTACATCATCGTTCGTCACGTTCTACCGCAAACTGCAACTTATGTAATTATTTCTGCAACGTTGCAAGTTCCGAGCTTTATCATCGCGGAATCGGTGTTGAGCTTGATCGGATTGGGAATTCAACAGCCTGATCCATCTTGGGGAAATATGCTGTCACTCGCGACGAATGCTTCGATTCTGGTATTGCAACCTTGGCTCGTGTGGCCTCCAGCAATCTTGATTGTTCTAACTGTGTTGGCGTTTAACTTGCTTGGGGACGGGTTGCGAGATGCGCTCGATCCTCGAAGTTTGCAGCGATAATTTTATTAATTTGAAAAGAGCGATCGCACTTTGACGATCGCTCTTTTTTAATGCCGAGGTGCATACATCATTACCAACACCCCGATAAGTGAGATCGAGTCATGATGTTTAAAGAATTGAGTAAAAGATTCGTATCGATGAGAAAGGGCATTTACCGATCGTCCCCATAAATGCTCTCGCGACTGATGGCTTCATCCGATAATGACGGCAATCCAAGTTCACGATGACTTTCTACCCACGCCGCAAATCGTTGTGTCCATGCTTCTGCGTTTTCTTGAGTATCTAGCTGGGAAGGTTGCAAATCTAGTAAATTCGTGATTAATGATTCCAAACGAGGTTTAATCTGTTCTGAAGGGAGTTGGGTCAGCTTTGATAAGATTCGCGTCACCGCTTCTAAATCCTTTGAATTCTCTTCTAGAATGCGAACCTGATCTGTTGAACGCTGTGTCATAGCCTTTTGATGGTAATTAGTTTCTCAATCATACTCTTCAGGGTTTAGACAGCAAAAGAGATGTATTCCAATCTTTTGCTAATTCTGCACCAAGGATTGAAAAATTCAAGCTGATGAAAATGATCGAGTTTCAAATAGTTAGCTTTCGTGATTTCCCGGTTTTTCATTATTCTCCTAGCTGCTATCTTTCAGCTACATCTATTCTCGCTCAAAACACATGAATAGTTCTTGGCACGAGCTAATGCAAACTCTTCAATTTGAAGGAAGGAGAAATACAAGTCGAAATCCCAATGAAGAAGTAATTGCTGCTTTTGAACAGGAACATCAAATTGTCTTTCCATCGGACTACAGGGAGTTTTGTAAGCTTTTTGGTTCAGGTTGCATCGGTGACACGCTCGATATTTATTGCCCTGAAAATTCTCGACTTTTGTTAGGACAAGAAAGGCTACAGCTGATTATCAACAATATTAGAAAGTTTTCATTCGGTCATGAATTAGACGATGAAAAAATTGATCTATTAAGGAATGCCTTTTGGGTTGGTATCGATAGCTCAGGTTATTGTTTGGTATGGGATTTAGCAAGTTACAGCGAGGAGGACTCTAGCTATAACTTGTATTGGGTGCAAGAGGATTGCCCAGAGTTTTGGGATTTAGAAAGCAACGTTTATTACGCTGGACGGTCTTTCTTTGAGTTTTTTCGCGATTTTTGCAATGGCTTGCGAATAAACCCTTGCCTTAAGCCCTCATACTTTCGCTATTGAGTCATGAACTTTCGGGTATTTGGACGGTGAAAGAGCGGTACTCCGATCTCACCAAAGTCGATCGCTATTTCGGCTCAGAAGATTGAAGAAGACCAGATTTTGCAAGGAGTTCTTGGCTCCACTGTTGCGCGATCGCTGCACTTTCCAACCGCTTTTCTTGAGTTTCAAAAACTTCTTGAACATGAAATTTCCAAACGGTCAGTTGCCGCCCGATTCGCAGTAACTCTTCAGCAAGATTCAGATCAGACTCACTGTTCATCAGGTCAAGCGTTGTAATTGTCCACTCGGTAAAATCCTGACAAGTTTCAATGCTTGAGAGTACGATTTGCTTTCCAACTTCATCGCCTTCCTGTAAGTTTCTTCTGATACGCGCCAACTCAGATGCTAGATTCCCAAGCTGATGAGAACGCTCTAATTTCAAATAACCCATTTTCTGCGCTTCTTGGTTGTTCATGACTCTCCTAAAATATTAAATATAATTCGCTCAATTTGGCTGCGAATTGTTGAATCAAGAATTTCCATTGAATTGTTCTTACGAGGTCGAATGTTAATAATCGACTCATACGTAATTTGACGACGTATTGGAGTCCAATCGCATCCCCAAATATTTGCTTGCACACTCCCATCTTCAAGAAGAGTTTGTTCACAATCGTAATGTGCTCTTCCTCCTCCTGCTAAGATGCACCGCTCCACATCCACTGCTAGTTTAATGTAGATTCCTAGCTCCTCTAGCATTTCATCGAGTTGGGCGGGTGTGACTTGTGAGCGGATAATGAGAATGGACATTAGGTTTTTCAAACGAAATAGAAACTTATCTTCGCCCACCTTCGGGTATTTGGACGGTGAAAGGGCGGTACTCCGATCTCACCAAAGTCGATCGCTTCTCTACAATGGCGGTATTACGATCGATGATGAGATGAGGGAAACGCGATGCAGCCAAATAGTGCAGAGAAATTTACTGAAAAAGCCTGGGAAGCGATCGTACGCACTCCTGAAATCGTGAAGCAGGCACAGCAACAGCAGATCGAAACCGAGCATTTGATGAAAGCGCTCTTGGAGCAAGATGGCTTGGCGATCAGTATTTTCAATAAGCTGGCTGTCCCTGTCGATCGAGTGCGCGATCGAGCCGATGAATTTATCCGCAAACAGCCGAAAGTGTCTGGGAGTGGCACGTCCGTCTATTGGGGACGCAGTGCCGATTCGCTGTTAGATCGAGCGGAAGATTATCGCAAACAATTCGAGGATGATTTTATCTCGATCGAACATTTACTCTTAGGATATGCCCAAGATAGTCGCTTCGGGAAAGGCTTGCTGGCAGAATTTAAAGTAGATGAAGCAAAACTTAGAAACGCGATCGAACAAGTTCGGGGTAATCAAAAAGTGACGGATCAAACTCCTGAAAATAAGTACGAAGCTCTAGAGAAGTATGGGCGCGATTTGACTCAGTATGCGCGAGAAGGCAAGCTCGATCCGGTGATTGGTCGAGATGACGAAATTCGCCGTACAATTCAGATTCTCTCGCGTCGGACGAAGAATAATCCGGTTTTGATTGGTGAACCGGGTGTCGGTAAAACTGCGATCGCGGAAGGTTTGGCACAACGAATTCTCAGCGGTGATGTGCCTCAATCGCTAAAGGATCGCAAGTTGATCGCGCTTGATATGGGTGCGTTGATTGCAGGTGCGAAATATCGCGGTGAATTTGAAGAACGACTAAAAGCAGTTCTGAAAGAAGTCACCGATTCGAGAGGCAACATCATTCTATTCATTGATGAGATCCATACCGTTGTTGGTGCGGGTGCAACTCAAGGCGCGATGGATGCAGGTAACTTGCTCAAACCGATGTTGGCGCGGGGTGAATTGCGCTGTATTGGTGCAACCACTTTGGATGAGTATCGCAAGTACATCGAGAAAGATGCAGCCTTAGAGCGGCGATTCCAGCAAGTCTTTGTGGATCAGCCGACAGTCGAAGATACGATTTCGATTCTGCGTGGATTGAAGGAGCGTTATGAAGTTCACCACGGGGTGAAGATTTCCGATTCAGCTTTAGTGGCTGCTGCAACGCTTTCGACTCGATATATCAGCGATCGCTTTCTTCCTGACAAGGCGATCGACCTTGTAGACGAAGCTGCGGCGAAACTGAAAATGGAGATCACTTCTAAGCCAGAGGAGTTGGATGAAGTCGATCGTAAGATTCTCCAGCTTGAAATGGAGCGACTGTCGTTGCAGAAAGAGAGTGATACAGCATCCCGCGATCGCTTAGACCGCATCGAACGCGAACTTGCAGATCTCAAAGAAACTCAATCGACTTTGAATGCTCAATGGCAAGCTGAAAAAGGCGTAATCTCTGAGCTTCAAAAACTCAAAGAAGAAATCGATCAAGTCAACCTTGAAATTCAACAAGCAGAACGAGATTACGATCTCAACAAAGCGGCTGAACTGAAGTACGGCAAGCTCAACGAACTCAACCGCAAAGTAGAAGAAACTGAAGCTCAATTAACCCAAACTCAAAAATCCGGGACATCACTTTTGCGCGAGGAAGTGATCGAATCAGACATTGCTGAGATCATCTCTAAGTGGACGGGCATTCCAGTCAGCAAGCTCGTTGAATCTGAAATGCAGAAACTTCTAGAGCTTGAGGATGTCTTGCACAAGCGCGTGATCGGACAAGACGAAGCAGTAACGGCTGTTTCTGATGCAATTCAGCGATCGAGAGCCGGACTTTCTGATCCAAATCGTCCCACAGCAAGCTTTATCTTCCTGGGTCCAACAGGTGTCGGTAAAACCGAGCTTGCCAAAGCCCTCGCTTCTTTCCTGTTTGATACTGAAGAAGCCATGATTCGGATTGATATGTCTGAGTACATGGAGAAGCATTCAGTCTCGCGCTTGATTGGTGCGCCTCCTGGATATGTGGGCTATGACGAAGGGGGACAGTTAACCGAAGCGGTTCGTCGTCGTCCTTACTCGGTGATTCTGTTCGATGAGATCGAGAAAGCGCATCCTGATGTCTTTAACGTGATGCTGCAAATCCTTGATGATGGTCGCGTTACCGATTCGCAAGGTCGCACCGTAGACTTCAAGAACACGATTATCATCATGACCTCGAACATCGGTTCACAGTACATCTTTGAATACGGTGGAGACGACGATCGATACGAAGAAATGCGATCGAGAGTCATGGATGCGATGCGATCGAGCTTCCGTCCTGAGTTCTTGAACCGAATCGATGAAATCATCATCTTCCACAGCCTGCAAAAATCGCAACTGCGCGAAATCGTCAAGATTCAGGTCAAACGATTAGAGCAGCGATTGGCAGAGCGCAAGATGTCGCTGAAGTTATCAGACTCGGCGTTAGATTTCTTAGCTGAAGTGGGCTTTGATCCGGTGTATGGAGCGCGTCCATTGAAGCGGGCGATTCAGCGAGAACTGGAAACAGCGATCGCGAAAGAAATCCTACGTGGAAACTATACCGAAGGCGATACGATCTTCGTCGATGTCGGTGACACGGAACGCTTAGAGTTCAAGCGCTTACCTGCCGAAGTGGTGACAACCCAATAAGCTAAACGGGGTGGGAGAAATCTCACCCCATTATTGTATTAGAGGTTTAAGATTGAAACATTGTTGAACGAAGAGAAACACTATGCAGGAAACCGTTCGGATTGTGACTAAAGTGCTACCAGGGAACAGGATTGAAGTTGAAGTTCCGGACGGTTCTGTTGGCGCAGAAGTTGAAGTGATTGTTGTTCTCCCTCAAACGATTTCAACTGGGCGACGGAATGTTTTGAAGTTGATTGAAGAGATTCGGGATCGTCATCCTCAACGTTCTACTGAAGATATTGATCGAGAACTTGCAGCCGAAAAAGACTCGTGGGAGAAGATTAAGCAAATTCCGAAAAATTATCAATCTTCAGTCCCTGATCTTAATCAATTTGCTGGAGTATTGAGATGCGACGGTGAAGATCCTCTAGAGTTTCAGCAACGTATCAGAAGCGAATGGGATTAGAAGTTTTTTGTTTAGATTCTGGCGATTACAAACGTTAAATGAGTGAATTCAGTGATTGCTATTACTTTTTGAATGTAGATAGTAAACGGGTTGTTTCACTACTTAAAAAAATTCGTCGCTATGGAATGGTTCTGCCAGGTAACGATCGCTATACTCCTTTCCTAGTTGACGGAGCTTGGGATGCAGGGAAGTTGATTGATCATGTAGTAGAAAACAATCCTGGTGTAATACTGCATTATTCCTACGCAGCAGATCACGGGCTATGGATCAAAGTTTATGACTCTTCTAGCGAGGCTTTTACGATTGATATTCAGATGCGAGGATCTTCTGAGAATGATTTAGAGACCATCTTGGTTAAAGCAGAAGAATTGAACGTCGTGAAGCGCGATCACACTGTTCAATTACGCGCCATTCTTGCAGAAGCTACGACAGAAAGCATTGTAGATTTAGAGTCAATTCGTACTCAATTAAGTGAAGCTCTAGGCATTGTTTTCTTCAAGTGGTTAGGATGTGCAGACTTATTAATGCAGAGCCATAAAGAGTTATCTAATCGGTTTCCTGAAGCAATTTTTGTTCTTAGAAGTCTACGAGGTAAAGCAGACAAAACAATAGTGCCAGACCCTAATGAGTGGTGTCCTAAAGCTGGACTGCCAGCATTTATGTATTTACCTGTTCCAACTGGAAGCGTTGATGAACTGCTGCTTGAGCGGCATACTCAGCATTGGGTAGAAACACGAGATTGGGATGATAATGAACAAGTAGGATTTTGGCTTTATACCGCTTATCGTCGCGCCCTTCCAAATCGAATGCGTTATCTTGCCGATCGCATTATGAATCTTGAACTCGCGTTTGGTAGTGAACTCTACGAAGCGAAATTGCGTCAAACGATCAGAGGGATTCTTGCGATCGCGGATTCAAATTTTGATTGGGAACCTTACTTAAGCAAAAAGACTGGAGAACAAAGATTGTAATTTCTCACAGTCAATTCTGAATCGTCTGCAAACTGGAATCACAGACTCAAGATCGGCTCGATCCGATACTTCTTAGCAAGTTTGCGAAGGCTCTGTTGGAACTCTAGCGAATCTCGATTGTGGATGGCTCAGGTTCCATAAAACATTTCACATTCGGGCAAGTAAAATCATCTTACCTTTCGGTTGAGCGGATATAGTTTCATTTGCATCGATCGCACTTTTTCGATTTCAATCCACATTGAACTTCATCATCGCTTCATCCAACGGTGAATTCTTTAAATCTATGACCCGATTAGGATAAAGAATCCCCGTTTTCCGTCAACGAACAAAGCTCGTCATTTGACGCACCTCAGTGGATACGTCACAATCGGACGTAGGTATCGAAACTCATCGGGTGCGTCGATTTCACGTTACGACTTTTGAACTAGCCCAACATCTACTCTTCATGCAATCAACGCTCAAGACTGGACAAGCAACACTCTGGGTTCTCCTTGTCGGCGTGAACCAATATCACGATCGACGATTTCCGACTCTGCAATACTCCACAATCGATACTCAACGGCTCTCGGATGCGTTTGCAGATGTGACGCAGGAGTTTCCGCAAAAATCGATTCAGGTTTATCACGATCAAGCAACTGAGCCGACTTTGGAAGCAGTGCGATCGGGGTTAGAAACGATCGTCAATCAGGCGAAACCAGAAGATACGGTTGTCTTCTATTTCTGTGGGCATGGGGGGCTTGATCCGCAGTTACGGCAAGCCGTGTTCTGTTTAGCAGATACGCAGAAAGACGCGATGCTGCGAACCGGATTGAGTGCGATTAAGCTGTTGGGAATGATGGGAAGTTGCGCGGCGAAACAGCAGATTTTGTGGATTGATGTCTGTCACGCCAATGGCATGACAGTGCAGAGCGAAACACCGGAATTGCTTGATAGTCCGGTTGAGCAGTTGATTCAGATGTTTCGACAACAAGCGGCACAAAATTCTAAATTTCAGGCGCTTCTATCGTGTGATATCAGACAGCAATCCTGGAAGTTTCCAGAGTTGGGACATGGAATTTTTAGCCATTTTTTGATTGAAGGACTGCGGGGAGCGGCGGCTAATCCGCAAGGGATTGTCACCGCTCCGGTGTTGGGAAATTATGTTCACGATCGAACACTGCAATATATCGATCGAACCAATCAACAGTTAGCGTGGCTGCATCGCGATACAGAAAATCGTTCCCCGAAACCGATTTTGCAAACACCCACGCGGATCGGTCAGTCACAAACTCAAATCGTTTTAGGGATTAAACCGCAAGATCCATTAGAGTTACTATTTCCGAATATCAAAGCGGAGAACATCGATCCACCGCTTGATCGCTCAGCATCGTTGGTGAAACCAGAAGTTGTGATCCCGCCTCCGATCGGGAAACCTTCATCGATCGAGCCTGCGATTCCTCTGATTCAAAAGATTGTTCCAGAACCGAGTGTTGCAAAAGCAGAAACGTTTATTTGTGAGAAGATCGAGCCAGCGATCCAAGAAAATGTAGCCCGATCGCCTGAGTTGCATGTTATCGAATCAGATTCTTCCACCGCTGAAGAATCTGTACCAGAGCTTTTCGATTTTTTAGCTCAAGAACCTACTTCACCTATTGAAGCATCCGAACAAGATAGCGTTTCTGAATTTATTGATTCAACAGTTCATAAAACTGCTTCTGAAATAGTCGAGCCTGTGCTTCCTCTAGATGAAGAAACGATTTCCGAAATTGAGATCCCTCCAATTCAGGAAACGGCTTCTGAAACAATCGAGCCTGTGGATTCCGTAGAGAAGATTTCTGAAATTCCTCCAGTTCAAGAAACGGCTTACGACTTAATCAAGCCTGCTCCTTTAGCTGAAAAAGCTCCTGAATCTAAAACTTCTTCAGTTCAAGAGAGTGTTACTCAGCCGATCGAACCTGAAACCCCTCCAAATCCGCAAGCGATCGCGAAACCTCTTCGGCGCAAACGCAACAATACCCAACGTCAAATCAAACGCCTAAAGACTGCAACTCAAAAGCAACTTCGGCAAACAGCAAAGACACTTTCAAAAGCCACTCAAGCGGCTGGAGAATTCGCCAGCAATCAACACGCCCACTCCAAACAAAGAGCGGCTGAGCTTCAAGACAACTTCTCAACTCGGCTCAATGAATTCAATCGATTCCTGCATCAAGCCAAGAATTCAGGGCAAGTCGTCTATCGCCAGCGCACCACTGAAGCGAGTCACATTGCCGCACAGACGATTCACAATGTCGATCGAACTTCTCGCAGTCTCACTCAATCCGCCCTTGAACACACTCAAAAGGCTGAAGCTCATCGGCTACTGACTACGAGCCTAAAAGTTCTTGGCGTGGTGGCGGTTGCTTTAACAGGCGTTGGATTGTATCAATGGCGAAATGAGCAAATTCAAGCCGTCCAGCAACTCTCAAGTGCTGCAACGACGCAGATTGAATCAGGTCAACCTGGAGCGTTTAACACAGCTTTGAAAGCTGGACGGAAACTGCAAGAAGTCGATCGACCTTGGACTTTTGTACCTCAGAGTTTGAGAATTAGTACGGCTGCGACCTTGCAACAAGCGATCGCATTTTCTGAAATGCCTACAACTCCCGTTGGTGTTTCGCTCTCGAATGCGAGTCTCAGTCCCGACCAAAAAACATTTGCAGTCTCAACCCGTGACAATACGATCCAACTCTGGCAGCGAGAAGGCGAGAAATTTCAGCAACTTGGAACAGGCTTTAAGGGACACCAAGGCGCAATTACTCAACTCGCATTTAGTCCAGATGGGAAGCGGCTGGCTTCTGCAAGTCGGGATAAAACAATCAAGCTTTGGGATGTTCAGAAAGGGATTTTGATTCAAACCTTATCTGATCATACGCAAGCAGTTACAGCATTGAGTTTTCGATCGGATGGAGAAGTTCTCGCTTCAGGAAGTGCGGATCAAACAATCAAACTCTGGAGTGTTAGCCAAGGGAAAGTTCTTGATACGTTCAAAGGACACACTGCGACTGCGAGTGTGATTCGGTTTAGTCCAGATGGGCGAATTTTGGCAGCGGGAATGCTCGATAACTCGATTCACCTCTGGTATCCCGATAGCCAAAAACCAGTATTGCTTGGAAGTCACGATCGACAATCTGAAAAACCTCAAGGTATTCTCGATCTTGCCTTTACCCCAGATGGAAAAACGATCGCATCTGCGGGATCAGATAACACAATCAAGCTTTGGACGGTTGGAAATGCGAACTCTGAACGTGAAGCAGTCCCAAATCAAACCCTGTCGGCACATGAGAACACAGTGACGAGTTTGAGCTTTAGTGCCGATGGGCAAATTCTGGCATCTGGGGGACGCGATCGCACCATCCGTCTCTGGAATATGCAGAATGGAACCTTCATTAAAACAATGCTCGGATCGCAAGACCCGATCGAGCATCTCGCTTTCGGTTCTAATAGCAAAGCTCTATTCAGTGTCGGAAATCGCTATGGACTGAGAACTTGGAATCTTGATTTAGACAGTTTGATCGAGTCCGCCTGTCGAGTCTCTAGCGAAACGCCGCCCGCAGAATGCCTCTAAGGGAGTGTTTGAAAAGCAATCGTTTATCGCATTCCCCCGCCCGGACATGAATCTCCGGGCTAATCGGGGGAAGCCCACTGAACTGGGCTAAGAACTCCGAATTGCGCTTCCAGTCCGCTTCAGCGGGGTTTCCTCCATTAGCCCGGAGATTGATCTCCGGGCGAACTCGCAACGCAGCCAAGCCGCTTTTTATACTTCTCAAACACTCTCTAAGGTAAACTTTCTGGCGGACTGACCGAATTTTTCAGAGCAGGAAGACTATCACCGGGAGTCGATCGAATTCGATTCAACTGACCCAACGCCCATTTTGCAGTCTCTTGCACATCTTTATCCGAATCATCCGTTGCTTTGTGCAGCAAATTGCTAATCTGCGAAACCATGTCATATACACGAGTCAAATCTCGAATCGCATTTTTTCGCACTTCGGCATTTTCATCCTGAAGCGAGACTGCCAATGCACGTGTCATCGGTTTTAGTGTCCGAGTTCCAATCTCAGAAAGTGCTGACAGAATTAAACTCCGCTGTTTGGAATCAGAATCGACGAGCAGATCAACTAAGGGTTGAACGGCACGAGTGTCACCCCGTTGTCCCAGTTCCCAGATGATTTTGCGACGTTTAACGGGATCGGGCGATCGTAAATCTTGAATTAATTCATCAACGATATTGACCTTCGCCAGCCGCGTCGTTTCTTCAAGTTTCGGCTGTGTCGCAGGTTTTGGCGAATCAACAACTTGTAACAAAGCTTCTAAGGTTTCTGCTTGCGCCAAGGTTTCTGTCTGCGTGTGTCCGTTGCGGGACGAAAAATCTGGTTTTGGAGCGGCTGAGCCATTCATACTCGGTAACTCGCTCAAGCTTGGAGGCTTTAGAGGAACGATCGGTTCAGGAGCAATGGGTTCCAAAACTTCTGGAGTCGATCGAGAACTGCGTTTCAAAATAAATACCGTCGCCGCTCCGATCACACTCGTTGCGCCAAGTCCGCCCAAAAATAGAGGCGATGCCCAAAACGGAGTTCTCGCTTGCTGCGCGGTCTGAGCCAACAAAACAGGGGGAAAGCGAACGGCTGAAACTGGGCGAGTCAAAACGCCGAGACAAGCCATACAAGTGACGATCAGGAGTTGAGAGCGAACCATAGCTGAATCCAGAAATGGGATACATCGCCATCCGACTCCTGAAACGGCTTATCGCTGAGAGTCGGAATCGGAGAGGGTCGTAATTTCACTGAGATTTGATTCGGCTTGCGGTAGCAATTGCCTATTCTCGGCTATGTTACCCTGAACTTCCTCGATCGACTCAGAAATCGATCCACTGAGTTTTTCCCCTAAGACATCTCGCTGATTAATCAGATAGATACTGAGTAGGGTCAATCCTACGCCAGTCCATTGAATCGGGCTGAGAACTTCAGATAAAAATAAGTTGCCGAATAACAAAGCAAATACGGGTGTTAAAAATGTCAGAGAACTCAAACTTGTAAGGCTTCCACTCGCGGCGAAGTAGAAAAAGAGACCGTAAGCGATCGCACTTCCAAAAATCGTTGAATAAGACAGCGATGCCCAATTTGCCGCCGTTAAATGATTCCATTGCTCGCTTTCTAATTGGCTCGACAATCCAAACAGCGGCAATCCACCGATAATCATGTGCCAACCTGTCGCAGCGATCGGATCAGCATATTGACAAACATAGCGGGAAATAATCGTTCCAACTGCCATCGACAACGCCGCCAACAGCATCAACCACTGTCCGTTATCGAACAAACCTACAACGAGATCGGTAAAAGAGTCGAGATCAATGAAAGCCGCTCCAAGCTGTGATCCCGCTGAGAGAATTAATTCTTCTGGCAATCCAAGCAAACTAATTCCGCCAACCCCGATCGCTAATCCCAACCAGCCCCAAACCCCAATCTTTTCTCCAAACAAAACAAGAGCCATCAACGCCACGGCTAACGGTTGCGAATCGATCATCACCGACCCCAATCCGGCATCCGTTCTGACCAATCCTTGTGCGAGAAAGCCCTGAAACATTGCGCCATCCACCAGCGCGAATAAACTAATCCAGAGCCACGCTGCCCATCCTTTCGGCTGCGATCGCTTCATCCACATCGCTGCCAGCAGCACCAAAATTCCCGCAGGGAGCAAGCGAACTCCTGCCATAAAAAACGGAGTCGTATTTGGAATCACGCCTTTCATGGCGACCATCGCGGTTCCCCAGAGAAAAAATGGAGCAATCAAGAGTACAGGAGATCGATTCTGCATGAATTGAGGTTTGGGAATGGGGTTCTTCTCATCTTAAGGAATTTATGTAGAACTGTTAAGCAGATCTATCGGATGGATTTAGAGTGGAAACGTTAAAATCGGTTTAACTTGTGATGATTAAAGCGATATGGTGCGATTGTTAAAGCGTGGGTTGCGAAAGCAGATTGCTCGGATTGAAGTCAAAGGCGCGATCGCGGGCGCAACTCGAAAACGAGTCTTGGAAAATCTCAAAACCGTCGAAGAGCGAGAATTTCCGGCATTGTTGCTGAGAATTGATAGCCCTGGTGGAACAGTGGGCGACTCACAGGAAATTTACGAAGCTCTGAAGCGATTGGGGCAAAAGATTAAAATTATTGCAAGTTACGGCAATATTTCTGCCTCTGGTGGCGTTTATATCGGCATGGGAGCGCAGCATATTGTGGCGAACCCTGGAACGATTACTGGAAGTATTGGCGTGATTCTGCGCGGTAATAATATTGAACGCTTGCTGGAAAAGGTTGGCGTTTCGTTTAAAGTGATCAAATCGGGTCCTTACAAGGATATTTTGTCGTTCGATCGAGAACTGACCGAACCTGAGGAAAAGATCCTTCAAGAATTGATCGATGTTAGCTATTCACAATTCGTGAGAACGGTGGCTGAATCGCGGAGTTTGCCAGAAGAAACGGTGCGAACGTTTGCGGATGGACGGATTTTTACTGGGCAACAAGCGATCGACTTAGGCGTGGTCGATCGATTAGGAACCGAGGAAGATGCCCGACGTTGGGCGTGTGAATTGGTCAACCTCGATCCAGAGAAGACCAAGACGTATAATTTCGAGGAAAAGAAATCGCTGGTAAATCGGTTTACCTCGAACGGAGCCTTACGGCGCAGCGAAGCTGTTCGTTTAGATGGTTTAATCGGAGCTTTACCGCCTCTAGTGGTCGGTATGGACTGGCTAGAGTTCGAGCTTGAAACCTGTGGGTTGCCTCTATGGTTGTACCGCCCGTAAATGTAGGAAATAAAGCATTTCTCCGGATTCAAGGCTTCTCCATTCGTTGATAAGCTAGGTACGGACTAGCAAGATTAGGAGGACTGAAACGTGCATTGGCGAGTACGAGCAATTCGGGGAGCGACCACCGCTTCAGATAATACGATCGAGGCAATTCGCGAAGCGGTGACGGAGTTATTGGACGAGTTAGAGGCTTATAACGAGCTTGACCCGGATGAGATCGTCAGTGCTACGTTTACGGTGACAAAGGATTTGGATGCGATTTTTCCAGCCGCGATCGCACGAGAACGATCGCATTGGGCGAATGTGCCGTTGATTGATGTTCAGCAGATGCACGTTGAAGGCAGTTTAGAGCGATGTATTCGGTTTTTGATTCATTTCAATACGCCTGATCCAGATGTGAAAGTGCATCATCCGTATTTGAGACACGCGAAAAACCTGCGCCCGGATTGGTCATTGAGCACGATCGCAGCTTCGCAAAATTAATTGAACTTTCACGCTTCGTTCTAAGCGGCTAATGCCCCCTAAGTCCCCCAAATTTGGGGGACTTTGAGCAAGAAGAGATTCTAGAAATTTTGAACCTCTTTAAACCTTCAAAGTCTCCCAAAATGAGGGATTTAGGGGGCAAACTTTAGAGCATTCTAAGAGGATATTTGAAAAGTATAGGAAGGCTCTTCGCTGCGATTGCGTTCCGCCCGTGATTGGAAATCACGGTCTATCGGAGAAAGTCCACTGAAGGGGACTGAAAGCCAGCAGTCATCTACTCTTCAGTCTGTTTCAACAGACTTTGTTCCGATAGCCCCGAATTCCATTCGAGGGGCGATTCAGGCGATCAAAGATGACTTTTCAAACATCCTCTAAAACACTCACCAAATTCGCTACGCATTCGTCTTAAAATCAGCACTGCGTTCCGCAAAGTACTTATTCAGGAACGTGCTTGCCAGCGACAGAATAAACGGTGCAACCAGGAATGAAACTAATCCATGCGCTTGGAAGCCAGGAACTAATGCAGCCGCTAACGTGAAACAAATTCCGTTAATGACGATCGAGAACAATCCCAAAGTCAGCAAATTAATCGGCAACGTCAACAGCGATAGAAGCGGTTTTACAAATGTATTCACCGCGCCGATTACAACACCCGCAATAATCGCCACGGCAAAGCTTTGAATACTTACACCAGGTAAAACAATATCAACGACCAGCAAGCTTAAAGCTGTAACCAAAATCGTTAGTGCATATCCCATATCTTTTGCCTCGAATTAATAACATTTTTTCTAATTGTGATTGTGACTTAGCGATCGAGCTTCCATCCTCTCCATCTGGGCAGATATTTCAAAGCCCCAAATCTCTTGTGGAAACTTGGGGCTTTGAGTTATTCAATACTTTCAGAAATCTCTTCCAGCGGTTTCGGTTTGGGATGAATCCGAATCCCTAAAAAGATGTCGTAAACAAATCCAAGAAAGTCCTCTTTCAAAAGTCCGATCGATTGAGGTGATCCTTTCTCATCTAAAATCGGTTTCGCTGCGTAATAGGCTGCCTGATATTTGTACCAAGGCACAGCGGGCCAAAGATGATGAACCAAGTGATAGTTCTGTCCCAGAATCAGACAGTTTAGAATTCGACTCGGATAAACTCTGGCATTCTTCCAGCGATCGCGTTCCTTAAACGGACGATGCGGCAAGTAATCGAAGAATAATCCCAAAACTAAACCGACGATCGCCAATGGCACAAACCAAAAATTGAACACATAGCCCAAGAAATGAAACTTGACCGCCACAACGATCACCGCAGCCAGCGACAATCGCGCTAGAAACCACTCAAACAGTTCATTCTTCCGCCACAATTTACGCTGGAAGAAGAAGAACTCGTGATACATAAATCGAGCATTAATGATCCAGAGCGGTCCAAATGTAGAAACAACATGATCTGGATCGTTCTCTGGATCATTCACATTGCCGTGATGCTGAATATGCACCCGCGTGAACACCGGATAAGAAAAGCACAACAGAAACGCGCTTCCATGTCCGAGAAAGGCATTCATCACTTTATCTCGGTGGGCGACTCCATGACAGGCATCATGAATCACCGTCCCGACCAGATGAAGTGCCACTGTATTTAGGCAAAAACACACCCAATCTACCCATCCCCAACACCAGTAACCGAATGTAGTGAGCAGTGCGATCGCAATTGCAATCAGAAATATGAGCAATGTTGGATTAAAATCTCCGGGCGCTCCCACCAACTCTCTAGGGATCGTCAGGGGCTTTACTGCCGCCTCCGACATCACATCGTCTCTCCTTGCGAATACTTTGCGTAGTATAGAGCTTTCAGTATTCCTTTACAAAGCGCAATCGTCCATCTCATTTTGGTTAGACTTCGATCGTTTCGCCCAAAGTCGTTACTCGATCGCCCTTAACTAATTTGCGTCCTCGTCGCGTTTCTACCGTTCCATTGACGCGCACTTCCCCGGATTGAATCAGCATTTTTGCCTGTCCTCCGGTCTGCGTCAAGCCTTGAAGCTTCAAAAACTGGTCTAATTTAATCGTGTCTTCCTGCATAGATTTCGCAATGATCGTCTGATTCGATCGTAGCTGAAAAAAAGCGCAGAGCCTTGAAAAGACCCTACGCACCGGAGAATATCAAACTTGATTAATAGCGATCGACGCTTCCTGCAAACACTGGCTCAACTCGCAGGCTAACGACTCGTGCCGGACGGACGACCATGTATTCGCCTTGCACATTTTTAATCGGGACACTGATGAAATCTTCTGAAGCGGCTTTTGGCATCAGTTCACCGCTGTACCATTTTTGAAAGTCTTGAATTGTTGGGAATCGCACTTCTTCGCGATGTCCGCCTTCCATCATGATATGGACTGAAAATTCGGTGGGCGTTCTAGGCATCTGAGTTGACCAAACAGGACAGGTTCAGTATGGGCAAAGAGGTGCAAGAAGTATCAGGAGGAGGTAGGAAGTGGGAAAGTAGGGAGTGGGGGGTGAGTTTCTTATTCCGCTGATGCTGTCGAAAAAATTGACCAATCTCAACGTTGTTTTCTATCTCCCCACTCCCTACTCCCCACCGCTATCACAGTTTCGATTTCACAAAGGTCGCTAATCGATCGATGCCTTTCTCGATCGTTGCCATATCCGTGGCGTAAGACATCCGGATATGATCATCCGCATCAAACGCAATTCCTGGAATCGCCGCGACTTTCTGTTCGGTCAATAAGCCATCACAGAACTCTAAAGAACCTTTCCCAAGCTTGCTGATATCGACCATGAGATAAAACGCGCCATCAGGCTTTTCACAGCTTAATCCTGGAATTGCACTAACTAAATCAAAAATCGCTTGTCGTCGTTCTGCGAATGCTTGTCGCATCAGTTCGACCGATTCATTCGATCGTGGATCTTCATAAGCCGCGATCGCGCCATATTGAGCAAATGTGCAAACATTCGAGGTGCTATGTCCCTGAATTTTACTTGCAGCTTTGATCAAATCCACATTGCCCGCTAAATATCCCACACGCCATCCGGTCATCGAATAGGCTTTGGCAAATCCATGACTGATGATTGTACGATCGAATACTTCTGGACTTGCCGCCGCAATACTTAAATGCTCTGCACCGTCGTACAGTAAGCGCTCGTAAATTTCATCAGAAACGACATAGATTTGCTTTTCGGCGATCACTTCTGCGATCGCGCGAATCTCATCCGGTGTGTAAACCATTCCCGTCGGATTCGAGGGGGAATTGAGAATAAACAGCTTTGTCTTTTCTGTGATCGCTTGTCTCAGTTGGTCGGGTGTAATTTTGAACTGTGTTTCTGCGGTGGCTTTCACAACGATCGGTGTTCCACCTGCAAGTTTCACCATTTCGGGATAGCTCACCCAATAAGGAGCCGGAATAATCACCTCGTCGCCCGGATCGATCATTGCCATCATCAAGTTATAGAGCGAATGTTTGCCGCCATTCGTCACGATGATATTTTCCGGTTGATAAGTAAGATGATTCTCGCGATGAAGTTTCGATGCGATCGCTTCTCGCAATAAGGGTTCTCCAGCAGCAGGACCGTAGCGAGTTTTACCTTGCTTGAGCGCGTCCGAGGCAGCTTGCTTAATATGCTCTGGCGTATCAAAATCAGGTTCACCTGCGCTAAAGCTACAGATATCAATGCCTTCTCGTTTCATTGCTTTTGCTTTTGCATCGATTGCAAGGGTGAGAGAAGGCGTAACCTGACTTACTCGTGCTGCCAGTTTCATGTCAATGTTCAGAATGCGAAGGTTAAATCGGGAACCACGAAAGTACCCTGATCAGGATTTAGATTCTATCGTGATCCCCGGAAATTAAACCCTAAGATTTCAGGTATCTTTTATGCGATCGTAATCTCTGGAGATAGATAAACATCTTGGATCGCATTAAACAGTTTGACTCCCTCATCAAACGGTCGCTGGAAGGTCTTCCGTCCCGAAATTAGTCCGGTTCCTCCTGCACGTTTGTTGACCACAGCCGTCCGAATTGCTTCCGCAAAATCGTTCTTACCGGATGCGCCACCGGAGTTAATCAATCCTGCCCGTCCTGCATAGCAGTTCAGAACTTGGTAGCGAGTGAGATCGATCGGGTGATCAGTCGTCAAATCGCTGTACATCTTTGGATCAGTTTTTCCATAACTCTTTCCGGTTGCTTTCGCGACTGCGGCATATCCATTATTGATTTCAGGCAGTTTTTGCTTGATGATATCCGCTTCGATCGTGACTCCCAAATGATTCGCCTGTCCGGTCAAGTCGGCTGCCAAATGATAGTCTTTGTCTTGCTTGAAGGCATCATTTCGCAAATAGCACCAAAGAATCGTTGCCATTCCATACTCATGTGCGAGTGCAAACGCTTGACTGACTTCCTGAATTTGGCGAGTTGAACTCTCAGAACCAAAATAAATCGTCGCGCCCACTGCAACGGCTCCAAGGTTCCAAGCTTGTTCGATCGAGGCAAACATCACCTGATCATATTGATTCGGAACGGTAAGCAGTTCATTGTGATTGATTTTGACGATAAACGGAATTTTGTGAGCATATTTGCGCGAAACACTGCCCAAAACACCGAGCGTGGTTGCGACTGCATTACAGCCCGCTTCGATCGCTAATTTGATAATGTTTTCGCTATCAAAATAAATCGGATTCGGAGCAAACGAAGCACCCGCCGAGTGTTCAATCCCCTGATCCACAGGCAAGATCGAAATGTAACCCGTATTCGCCAAACGTCCGAATGAATAGAGTTGGCGCAAACTCCGCAGCACTTGGGGAGAGCGATCGCTTTGCAGAAAAATACGATCGAGAAAGTCCGGTCCCGGCAAGTGCAGTAAATCCTTAGAAACTTTCGCCTTGAAGGTCAGCAAATCTTCGCCTTCATCACCTAACCAAGATGTGACTGACTGAGGCGCAGAGAGTGTAGCGGTCATCGCAGTTTCCTCAATACTGTTCTCATTCAATCTAACGTTTTGGTTAAAAATGGCTTATGTCCATAAGAGTATTTTTATGAAAATCCAGAAAGCTTGGGCAACGATCGCGGCAGTCGAGTTTGATCGATCGGTGAATTTTTATCGTCATTTATTCCAACAAGAGCCGCAAATTTTCGCACCTGAGAAATACGCAGAGTTTGAAACGACTGGACTCCGACTAGGAATTTATCGCCCGACCGTGGAAGAGTCGCCCGAAAAAGCGCCGATTACATTATTTCCAGCGGTGAGTTTATGCGTTCAGATTGAAGATTTAGATAAAGCGATAGCGCATCTCGAATCCGAAGCGCATATTGGAGAAATTCGATCGGTTTCACATGGACGAGAGGCATACGCCTACGATCCAGACGGCAATCGCATTATTTTGTATGAGCCACGTTGAATTAGAACGTGCATTTGCTCGATCGAGAGATACGTTTTTAATTTCGGCATCTCCATTTGTTGTTTTGAAACCTCTAATTTACGTTTTGGCATCTCCACTTTCTATTTTTGGAAGTGCATTTGTGATTTCGAGAGGTGTCTTTTCGATTTCGGCATCTCCACTTTCTATTTTTGGAAGTGCATTTGTGATTTCGAGAGGTGTCTTTTCGATTTCGCCTCCGTATGTGAAGACAAATCTATCTGAATTACACGAAAGCTTTAAATTCAGAACCGCATAAATAAATAGAAATACGAATCTCATTGGAAAGAGATTGAAACTAGCTTAGAGAAGAAATAAATTACTCAGATGGTGATCTTCATGGCATTAAAAACTCGTGGGTCTTCTGCTGTCGATAAAGCTCAACGTCGCTTGGCTTTGCTTAAATCGATCGATGAAAATCTAGATCTCGGATACGGACTCACGGTTAGTACCTACGCTGGGCTAACAGAACAAGCACGCCTTTCTCTGGAAACCTACAATACGCTGCTCTCGAAAGTTGATGAAGCGCGGACGAAACTCGAACAAACCGAGAAAGCGCTTTCCGAAATGTCGGAACGAATGTTGAGCGGTGTCGCGACCAAATACGGCAAATCCAGCATCGAATACTCGAAAGCGGGTGGGTCGAATCGGAAGCGATCGAAGGTGGCGGCGCAACCTGTACCCGAAGTGTTACCTCCACTGACGGTTGAGAAGAATGGTAAGACGCTGTTGGTAAATTAGCGATCGATTAAAGTGCGATCGGCTTTAGGGCATGGGGGAATCCTGTGTCCTTTTTTATTGTGGAAACGATCGAGCAGGTGAATTTGTTAGGAGTTTTTGCTTCGTTTGAGGCACTCCCCCGATCGCTCTGACCTCAATACCATTCCAGCACCCAAATCACTCCCCCATCCTCACCCTGCAATCCTACGGAAATCGAAACCCATCTTTATAAAGTTACTTCAAAGCCTCAAGTGTCCATACTGAACCCATCTGTTCCTTGACTTCCTCAGCACATGACTGACCCTAGAATTGGACAACTGCTTTCAAATCGCTACCAACTCGCCGAATTGATCGGGCGTGGTGCAATGGGACAAGTGTACAAAGCAGAAGACATTCTCTTAGGCGGCGTAGTCGTTGCGGTGAAGTTCCTGTCCCAGACCTTGCTGACTCGAAAAATGCGCGATCGCTTCCGCAGTGAAGCCCGGACTTGCGCCCTCCTTAGCACCAAAAGTATGCACATTGTCCGCGTCATGGACTATGGCGTAGATGACCAAGAAGTGCCCTACTACGTAATGGAATACTTAGAGGGCAATAGTTTGAGCGAGGTGATTAGCGCTCAAAATCTTCCGTTACCTCGATTTCTCAACTTAGCGCGGCAGCTTTGCAGCGGAATTCAATGCGCCCATCACGGAATTACGATCGATGGCACGCTCTATCCGATCATTCACCGCGACATCAAACCGAGCAATATTCTAGTCACGCAAGATTCAGGCTACGGAGAGTTAGTCAAGATTCTCGACTTCGGGATTTCCAAACTGCTGCAATCGGATGGAAGCCAGACGAGTTCCTACATGGGAACGCTCGCTTATTCGTCTCCAGAACAAATGGAAGGACGGGAACTCGATTCTCGATCGGACATTTACAGTTTAGGCATTATGTTCTTCGAGATGCTAACTGGAAAAATGCCTTTGCAAGCAGATACACACTCTTTTGGTAGCTGGTATAAAACTCATCATTTCCAGCCACCTCACAGCATTTCAGAACTCAATCCAAACGCAAAAGTGCCCAAGGTTTTAGAAACCTTGGTGATGAGTTGTCTGGAAAAAATGCCACAAGATCGTCCGCAAACGATCGATGAAATTCTCAAGGCGTTAGAACCTTTAGAACAGCGTTACAATGCCACTCGCCAGATTAGTCATCGCATTGGAGAAGCGCTTCTTAGAAGACCTGTCGTAACGCCGCCTCGAAAAGAAGATGATCTTTCTCCAGATGAAGCGTGTCAGTTAACGACTTGGCCCAGAGACAAACCGATCGCGCAAATTGTCTTCCCCCACATTCTCGAAACCAAGCGAGAAACTTCAGCCACAATCTGGGTCATGCTGCCGCAACAAGAAATTGAAAATATTCAGATTGGCAAGCTGTACAACCAGTTTTTCAAAACGTTTTTGTGTAGCCAATCGCCGCATCCCGTCATTATGTGGGTGACAGCACTCTACAATCAGTTGCAGCACAAGGACGGCAATCCCCGCTGGCTCAAGTGTTTTCTCGATTTAAAGACGGATCAAGGTCAAAAGCTGACGCGATTATTGATCGATAAACAGAGTTACTACATTCTGTTTTTTGCGATCGAAGATCCCCATCATTGCGCTTATGTCATGCCACTTCAGCTTTCATCGATGCAGCGATCGCAACTTCTCGAATGGATGTTAGCCAGTCAAACTTGGGCATCAATGGGCAAAGCTGCCATCAGTAAGGATCTGCTCAAAGCTGAGTTCGAGAAAATCAAGCCCAAGGTGATCGAGGATCTAATTCGCACTCCATCAATCAAAGCTTTGACCTAGAAATGTAAATTGAATCACTCCGAACGTTTGCTTGGCGAATAGAATTCGCACCTACACAGACAAAACCCGCCGTTGCGGGTTAAGAAACTGGCTGTTAGTCCGCGTTCGGCGGACTTCGTTTGTCTAGCCGCGAATTCTATTCGCTAGGGCAAAAGTTCGGGTTTATTTAATCCAAACCCCTAACTCACAAGCTCTTTCAATCGCTGCACAAAAGCAGGTTTATCAAAGATCGCAAGGCTTTCTCGACGCAACCACGCACCCTTACAGCGTTGGTCTTCACCCTTGAGCATTTCGACACATGCGATCGCGACTTTATCCGGGTCACGATGCGGCACTTGCCAGCCAAATCGCCCATCTTGCAGCGGATCAGCCGATCCATCTGCATCTCCCGACAGTACCGGAACTCCACAAGCCATTGCTTCTAGATAGACAATGCCAAATCCTTCTTGAGACGGCATCACATACGCATCCGCTAGACAGTAATGTTTCGGCAGTTCTTCAGTCGCAACAAATCCAGCAAAGACGACTCGATCGCTAATTCCCAAGTCTTCTGCAAGTCCCGCAAGTCGGGGCTGATCATCTCCCCGCCCAATCACCAAATACTTTACGTCTGGAAAGACTTTCAGAATTTGCGGCAAAGCCCGAATCGTGACATCAACGCCCTTATAAGGATCACCCGACCACAATCGCGCCACGGTCATTAAAACCTTACAATTCTCAAGCTCATATCTCTGCAAGAGTTCTGGATCTTTCGCTTGGGGTTGAAAGACTGTTCCATCCACCGCACAAAAAAGAAAATCAACTTTATCCCGTGCAATTCCATTCGCTTCACAAGCTCGATCGCGGGAATACCGACTAATTGCCCAGATCCGATCGGCATTCTGCACTGCTTTCTGTTTCCGACCCGGTAAGGGCTCCCAAACTTCTTTCCCATAGGTCAAAACCGTATAAGGAATTCCCAACGGCTTACAGAGCATTTCGACTAACGGAGCCAGCAGAATATGACCGCAAAAGACTCGCTCTGGGCGATGGGTGAGGAGATGAGTGAAAAGCTCGATCGCTAATTTGATCCGTCCCAGCATTGGCGATCGAGCTTTACAGTAGTGAAACCGAAATCGCTCCGAAACGAATGGATTCTGAACCGTTGCATCATCCCGCAATAGAAACACATCCGCAGTGCTATCTAATTGCGAATAAGCTTGCAAAATATCTTTAACGTAAGACTGGATTCCGCCTTCACACGAGAAGACTTGGATAAAAACAAAAACGTGATTAGTTTGGGGCATAAACAGGAAAAAGGGCGAACCGCAGTTCGCCCAGAAGAGCATCAGATTACCCTCTCTTTAAATGCCCAAATGACAGGCTCGATCGCACAATTAATCGCTCGGTCGAACGCGCTTCAGCATTTCCACGAGAATAATATGAGCTTCTTTGGCATCTTTCAACGTTCGATCGAAGTTCACGCGCACCGGAACCGTTTCTGCATTCACCTGTGCCAATAGATCCATGCCTTTTTCATCGATCGATTTCATCTCAGCAGCGGTTGCATCCTTCACTTTGCCAAAATGCTGCACGTAGACCAGCACTGAATCACTGTGGTCTTTATTCATGTGACTACAAATGCGATCGCTCACCGCAGGCGAAAAGGCTTCACTGACGGATTCAGACATAATTCTCTCCCATGCACTGATCCCGATGATATCGCAATCCAATCTGCTAAATTCAGTGTTAGACCATCGAATTCAAAAAATCTAAGCAAGGGTACTTAAGCATGACCGAAACAGCAGAAAAACTGAAGATTGAGCTTTCTCAGCTTTCCACTAAAGAACGTGCGGAACTTGCTTCTTTTCTGATTCACTCTCTTGATGAGGAAGTCGATGAGGATGTAGAAAGTACTTGGGACGCGGAGCTAATCCGAAGAATGCAAGATATTCAGAACGGAACGGCTTCCAGTCAACCTGCTGAACAGGTCTTCACTCAATTGAGAGAGAAGTACTCGTGAAGCCTGTTATTCTTCATAGCGAAGCGATCGCAGAATTAGACAGCGCTATTTCCTACTACGAAAATCAACAAGTTGGACTAGGACTGGATTTCTTGGTCGAGGTAGAACAAGCGATCGACAAAATTCAGCAAAACCCGAAGATAGCGGCAGCTTACAAAGATATAGGATTGCGACGGTACAGAATGCAACGCTTTCCTTTCCTCATTTTCTATGCAGAGTTTGAGGAATACATTTGGGTTGTTGCGATCGCTCATGCCAAGCGTAGACCGGATTATTGGAGAAGACGACAGCCAGAATAACGCTTTGAAATTAGCCCGAAACTAATGCTTTGAATCGATTATTGAAATTAAACCGATCCAACAACATCAGTTCGAGCAAGCCAACAAGATGATGAAACGCGATCGAACCTCCCCCCTTTGACAGATGAACCTGTCGATCGCGATCTGGTTTGGTCTTGAATGTAGTTTTGTCCTAGCAACCGATGCAGCGAAAAACAGTCTGGTGTGTAGGAGTCTTACTAACCTGTGCAACCTTTTTCAGCCCCCAACCCAGTTTTTCAAAGCCGATCGCTCAACCTGTCCGAGCCTCAGAGCCAACCAAACAACCGTTGAGATTAGAGATTCGACTGAGGCAACGACGAGTCACCCTATATCAAGGCGATCGTAAAGTCAAAAGTTATCCGATCGCAGTCGGAAAACCGGGCTGGGAAACCCCAACGGGCAACTTCACCATCAAACAAAAAATTCGCGACCCCGAATGGATTCATCCGCTCAACGGCTCCAAAATTCCAGGCGGCGATCCTGAAAATCCACTCGGACGACACTGGATCGGATTCTGGACAGATGGCAAAAACTGGATCGGATTTCATGGCACTCCAAACCCCGAATCCGTTGGCACTGCCGCATCCCACGGCTGTATTCGCATGTACAACCGCGATGTAGAAGAACTATTCGGCAAAGTCAGCCTAGGGACAGAAGTAATTGTGAAAAATTAACTCTCCTAGGAAATTTCGCCTACAAACAAATCGAACCACAGGGGGAGCCTTTTCGGGATCAACACTCCCTAAACTGCAACCTGTGGTCGTGAGTCCAAATCGGATTCTCGCTTCCGCCTATTCGGTGGTTTCTATCAGAAAACCGGACTTGTCAATATTCAACAAGGGAGAGACCGATGAACGGAAAGATTAGAAAATTCGCAGGTACGATCGTTGTTACCAGCTTTGGATCGTTGCTCTCGTTGCCTGCAATGGCACAATCTCCGCTAAATCCGAACCCAAGCATTTTTAGTGAAGCTCCTTATAGCCGCACTCTCGCGCAGGCGACTCCAGATGCTTCGATGCCAATGAGTCCTTCGGTGAGCAATACGCCCCGAAGTTCGACTCCCTCATTGGCAGGAGTCAACCCCAATCCAAGTATTTTTAACGAAGCTCCGTACAATCGGGCATCCTCGGTTTCATCTGACTCCTCGCTGACGACTCCTAGTGCTGCTACTCCCAGCGATTCAACGACCTCTCAGACTCCATCGACGATCACGCCGCAGACTACGCCCACGACTCCAAGTACTATTCAAAGTCCGAGCCAAACTACACCTGAGACCAGTAGCCCCAGTTCACCCACAACTACTCCCAGCCCTTCTGGTGATGTCGTTGTACCAACTGAGCCTTCTGGAACCACTCAGACGACACCGAGCACCATTCCAACTTCGCCGACTGAAACGACACCGAGCACCATTCCAACTTCGCCAACTGAAACGACTCCGAGCACAACGACTCCGGACACCTCAGTTCCCTCGAACACCACTCCAGATACGTCAGTTCCCTCTACAACTCCAGAGCAAAATACCACTCCGTCCACGACGACACCAGACTCTACCGTTCCCTCGACAACCACTCCATCGAATACTGATGATAGTGGGACATCAGGCGGAACCTCTGGCGGCGTTCGTGCCCTGTGGTAAATGTGGTAAAGTGACGTGATTCAGAAGGGGGATGTTCAACGCATCCCCCTTTATTTATGTAATTTATGTAAGATGAGTCGCCCATTGCTGAATGATTTCAGGGGAGCCATACCAGCGACCTAGCGATCGAGGAGAATGCCCCACCCCTTCATAGATTAGATTCTCCGCGCCTTCGAGGTGAGCCGCCTCGATTGGGGTAATGCCATCTCCCCATACATCGCCGCGTCCACCCGTTAATTGATAGCTGCTATACGCTAACCATTGACCGAATCGACGCGCTCCGAAAATTGACCTTCCCGCTACACAGACGTATTTAACCTGTGGATAAAACGCGCCGGGATAAGTGAAATTCACAAAGTTCAAATTCTTCAGTGTCCAACGCTCGTAGCTCGTTTGTGGAGTTCCGAGAGTGCAGAGCGTGGAAACGAATTGATGAGCTTGCCAAACGTAAGTTCGATCGCTCACCATGCCATGCACGTCGTAAGCTTTCTCACCTAAATAAATTCGTGCGATCCATCCGCCTGCCGAATGTCCAACGAGATTGATCTTTTCAGAATTGTAAGTCTGACGCACTTCTTGAACGGTTCGATCGAGCGCTTCCAAAATCGGCAAGACTGATCGCCCTCCCAAGGTCGGTAGCCAGTCTCGTTTGACTAAAGGCACGGTTACTGCCGGGATTCCAAAGTCAATTAGAGTTTGCTGCATTTCGCGATAGTCGATCGCACTCGCAAGATACCCCGGCAAAATTACAGTTGGCAATGCCATAACTCGAAGAAAACAAACGCTTCAGCTAGGATCTTAAAGCATTTGTTGGATTTGCTTATGTCTCTTGCTCCTTGGAGATCGATTCTCGCTCGTGCCCTTCACCGTAATCGATCGCTCCCCCACGCTCGATATGTTCAACTCGCGACCGTTCGCCCAGATGGAAAACCTGCGAATCGCACGATCGTGTTTCGAGGCTTTCTGGAAGACACGAATCAGCTAAAGTTTGTCACCGACGATCGCAGCGAGAAGCCAAAACAAATCGCATACTGTCCTTGGGCAGAGGTTTGCTGGTACTTTCCCAATACTCGTGAACAGTTTCGGTTTGCTGGAAAATTGAGTTTAATCGATCGCGCTAATCCAGATGAGAAGCTCCAAAAAGCACGTCAACAAATTTGGCAAGAACTCTCAGACAGTGCCAGAATCCAATTCGCTTGGGCACATCCAGGACAGTCTCGCGCAGAAGCCGAAACCTTTTCTCCTCCTGCGCCAAGCCAAACTGAGCCGCTTGAGCAGTTTTGTCTGCTCCTCCTTGAACCAACCGAAGTAGATCATTTGGAGTTGCGAGGCGACCCTCAGAATCGATATCAGTACCATCTCAAGGAGACAGGCTGGATCGTTGAAGAGATAAATCCTTAAGGAGCTGCTGGAGCCGCTGCGCCTGGAGCACCCGGAGCCGCTGCGCCTGGAGCACCCGGAGCCGCTGCCCCTGGAGGGGGTGGCGTTACAGTCCCTTGGAAATCAAACTCCATCTGACGCATCACACTACTAACCACACTGAAAGTCTGACGAGTACCGATCGGGAAATTTGTGCCATCCGGTTCAACCACGTACAGTCCTGGCGCTAAAGCAAGTCGGAACTCGCCCCCTTCACCGACAAAGAGACGAATCACACGATCGCGGGCAGCGGTCGAGATCTTAATCATTCCAGTGTATGGACGGGGCGCACAAGCCGCAGCGGGAGCCGTGATCGAACAGATGGGAGTGAGCGTGATTCTGCCCGTAACACCGCTGAGACCACCTGAAGGTCCTGGCATGGTTCGTAGATCAGGAGTGGCAGGTAAGGGCGGCAGGGTTTGAGGTCGATCGCCTGGCATCGGAACAGGTTCGATTGGGATTCGGCGAGTCGGACGGCGAATCACAGGGGATCTAGGGATGGGGGGAGTGAGCACCGAGGGTCTGACCGGAACTCCTGGCATTGTAGGAAATAGCGGATCTGCGGGAATATCAGGGGTGATCGGAGGGGGTGGAGCCGCAGGAATTGGCTCGATCGGGGGGGGAGGAACTTGAGCGATCACTCGACTCGCCAGCGGACTGAGTGCACCAGCTAGAACAACTCCAGACACTCCTAAAACGATCGCACGTGATTTGGTTAAGCCAAACATTGCACTTTTCCTACCTGGGACATGGATTAATTTTTAGCACAGAGCGATCGCTGAATTGTTCGATTTCCCCGTTTCTTGATGAAAGCTTCAAAAGCAGTTCAAACCCTTAAATCTGCTGAATAATTCCATCGCCTTCGATTCGCAGTTTGCGCCCTCTCCAGTAAGCATTTCGACCAACTCCACCCATTGCCCAAATTACTAAACTCAAGGCATCTCGAAATGGCAATGCCCATACCCAACGCAATAGATCTAGACTCTTCATATTGAATATCGCAGTCAAAGCCTGGGTATAACGAATCACATAGACTACGGATGAAAGCGCGATCGCCCAAGTTGAAAAATTAGAAATTAATAGCAACGGGAGACAAAATGCAGTTCCGTAGCAAAAAATCATTGTGTAGTAAATATTACCTTTATTAAATCGAATGGTTCTCGACCAGCGCAACTCACGCTGGAATAAGTCATTGAGACTTTCTTTCCCGGTATCGGATTCGAGAACAAGCTGCGAGAGTTCTACTTTGTAGCCCGCCTTTGCTGCTCGCTTTCCCAGATTATGATCAGAGCCAATTCGATTCAGTTGCAGCCCACCAAAATCCATCAAAGTCGTTTTACGAACCGCGATCGTCACTCCAATAGCAAACTGTAATCCTCGATCGATGGCTCGTGCAATTAAAGCACCAGGAATAAAATCGCAACAGCGTCCTAAAGATGCGATCGCAGAGGGGAAAAATTGCGGATTATGCCCGATATACGCACAAGTCACAACATCCACTCGATCAAGCGGTGCGGTGACGGTTTGAATATAATCAGGCTGAACTCGAATATCACTATCAACAAAGATTAAAGTTTCGTACTTTGTTCTCTCTAACAAATAGCTCAGCGTACTATCTTTGTGGTTAATTCCACGAGGCGGAAGCCCAACACACACCTGTACCAAATCGGGAAACTGCACCTGTAATTGATGCAGCACTGGAATCGCTGGATCGTTCGAGTCAACGACCCCAAAGAGAACTTCATACGTGGAATAGGTCTGAGTGCATAGGGAAGTCCAGTTGTCGATCGCGCCCTCATCCAGTCCACAAATCGGAACCAAGATTGAGACAGGCTCTTGGTGTAACGCAGGACTAGGCGGAGGTTCTGAAAAGAACTGAACAGTAAACCAAGTACAAGCGAGATAAAACGCAATTGACCCCAAAATCAGGATCACCAACACCATTTCAACCCAAAACATTCTAATTCAACCTAGCGATCGCGAATACTGATCAAAGTTTTTCAGACCTGACTGTGATCTGCTTCTATCTAGGACATAATATTCCGCGATCGGAGTTCCAAAAAAAATACCTCTTCTAATAAGTAAGAAGAGGTATCTGCAATTGAGCAAAATTACTAATCTTTTTTCTTGCCCTTCTTCTTCGCTCTGCGGCGCTGCATCAAAGCAGCAAATCCAATCGCCGCACTTGATCCCATAATTGTCATTGGCTCAGGGATGACTTCGGTTGGAGGCGCACCACCACCGCCACCACCGCCGTCGTCATCACCCCCTGCGATCGCGAAGCTTAATCCTGCTAAACCAGTCACAATTCCTAAAGGTAGCAGGAATCCACCGCCCGGACTGCCAGCAACTGCACCGGGTGGAATCTGACCTACAGGCGTTCCTGGCGAAATCGGCGAGACCACGGGCGGCGGCTCACCCTGTCCAACTGGGCAAGCAGTATCCCGCAGGCGCACAATAAAGTCATCAAAGTCGCGGTCTTGGGCTGGACGATCGCGCACGATTCTCGATCCGGTATCATCCCATCCAAGCTGCATTCCTCCGGTTTGGCACAAGGCATTGATATTGCCTGTAAATCGGACATGCTGCTCCGCATTTGGATTTAAGCGATCGGTCGAATACAAAATACCTGTAGGTCTACCGTTAAACGAAGACTCTAGATAGAACACATAGTCATTGTTGGGACGGAAGGTATATTTTGCAGTCGGTTGGGGAACCGCGTTTCCGGGCGTTCCAGGAAAATCCTGCGGTGTACCGACATCATCGATCTTGGTAGAGGGACGGAAAATAGAGTCTGGGTTATCCGACGGCTTGGTTTCGACCAGGAGCGGGACTTTCTCCTTCGTGGTCAAGTTGATTACACCAAACGTCGATTGGTACGCACCATGAGATTCAACGAACTCGGATTCGAGCGTCGCGTCTCGGTTGACTCGGATGCCTTCATTGCCGATCGACAAATCCGCAGCCCGCGCTGGAATCGCCAAACTGCTAGTCAACCATCCGAGTGAAAGCGTGAATGCGATCGTTGAGAGACGATACTTACGCTGTGATTGTTTCAGGTTCTCCATAGGGGTACAGCGGAACTGAGGCTGTCTCCCCACACACTTCCTTGAAGTAGGACTTTCTTCTGGCACCATCTAAAGCTGACTCTGCGAAAGGACTATAAATAACGCCCTGGCGCTCACTGCTGTAAGCTTACTTCGCCAAGGGGAGCTATGAGGAGCGCGACTTTACTTTCCGCTCAGCGTAAAATTTCTATGCAAAAACAGCATCGATCCTACGGGAGATCAAAACGCTGGCGGGAATTATGTCGCTCGAACTATTTGAGTCAACTCTGAGTAGCTAATTAGAACCAATGCGCTGAACCTATAGGTCATTTGACCCATGTGCATTGTCACCGCGAGAAGCGCGATCGCACTTTCACAGCTTTCTCATTCTACAAACGACGCAAATTCTTGCAAGACTCAGAGGGTACAAAAATTGCGAGAGGTCTACGACTGCTGGCTGCGACACCTACTTCAAAGCGACTTCGCGCCTTGATTTTCTAGATCTTTGCTGCGCGGCTTTGTCCTGCACTTTACGTATTCCACATTTGTGAAGTTCTAGTTAATGACTAAGTTAATTTTCCTGAAGGGCAATCACATCTGTCCAACGATAGGGATTAGCGCTTAATGTCTAGGTTTCCTCACCCGCATGATAGGAACTGCGAACCAAAGGAGCCGATCGTACATGAGAAAATCCAAGCGCTTTGGCGATCGTGCCTAATTGCTCGAATTCATCGGGATGCCAATATTTCTGAACGGGTAGATGTTCGAGCGAAGGGCGCATGTATTGACCGAGCGTCACGCGATCGCACTCGACTGCTCTCAAATCTTTCAGCGTTTCGATCACTTCTTCTTCTGTCTCGCCATGTCCCAACATCAAACCCGATTTGGTTGGAATAGTCGGATCGAGTTCTTTCACGATTTGGAGCACTCGGAGGGTTCGATCGTATTTCGCACCTCGTCGCACTGGAGCCTGTAACCGTTGGACTGTTTCGATATTGTGGTTATAACAAGCAGGTTTCTCAGATACGATCGTTGCGATTCGCTGCTGTTGTAATTCTTCGGGTGACACTCCATCTTGCCGTCCGCCCCAAAAATCCGGAGTCAGTAGCTCGATTTGAGTCTCAGGATTCAGTGCCCGAATCTTCCGCATCGTTTCCACGAACCATCCCGCGCCCTGATCTGCCAAATCGTCCCGCGCCACTGAAGTTAAAACGACATATTTCAATCCAAGAAGCTGTACCGATTCAGCGACTTTTTGCGGCTCATCCACGTCGAGCGGCATCGGAGCATGACCTTTATCAACCTGACAGAAGGCACACGATCGCGTACAAGTTGGACCCATGAGCAAAAAGGTCGCAGTCTTTTGGGCGTAACATTCTCCGCGATTTGGGCAGCGTCCTTCCTCGCAAATTGTGTGAATCTGCCGCTGTTTGATGATTTGTTGAACCGTGGAAATCTTACTGGCATTCCCGATCGAGCGACGCAACCAATCGGGCATTGATTGAACTAGAGCGCGACGGTCAGAAATTGCAGATCGATGGGTTTGGGAAGACATAAATCAGGGAATGCTAAGGGTCAGTTCGATGAAGATTGTCGCAAGCCGGAAGCAGAAAGTATGAAGTTTCTTGAGCCAAACCCATTATAAAGCGGAGAAACTGACTGGAGTGGAGCGCCACTGTTGTCCGTATTTTGCTCATATCGAGTAATATTTATCACGGCTCGGCGCGACAATCCGTTGTCATGTTGAATGATTCGGTCAGGAGTACAGTATTTCTGTCGCATCGTTTTCCGGCGAGTCCTACCCGATTCAGTTGCGATTTTCCAGATCACCCTAGAGGAGTTCAGTTGTGGCAAGTCACAAAGTCATAGTTATCGATGATAGCGCCGTGATTCGGAACATGGTGCGGGATATGCTACCGAAAGGTAATTTTGAAGTGTTAGAGGCGAAGGATGGTCTGCAAGGAATCAATTTGATTCGGCAGGAACGTCCGACGCTGATTATGCTGGATTTCTTGCTGCCCCGGATGAGCGGCTGGGAAGTGTATCAGCAAATTCAAGGCAGTGCTGAACTGCAAACGATTCCGTTAGTGCTAATGTCTGGGCGCAAGGAAGAAGTCGCAGAAAAGCTACAAGAGCCGTTTGAATATTTTGAATTTGTGCAAAAGCCGTTTGATCAGAAGGGCTTGATCGAGGCGATCAAGGCGGCGATGGGTAAGGCGAAACGTCGTCCAGCGATGGTCGCGCCTTCAACTCCTGCTGCGGGTGGTTCAGCGGATGCGGCTGAGATCGAAGCGCTGAATCAGAAGATTGCGAAAATGCAGGCTGAAATTGATGGTCTGAAGAAACAAATGGGTCAGTTATTGACGTTTGTGAAGCAAAAAATGAAGTAGAAACGGATTGTGGTGATAGAGCGCTATGGAGGCAGAAAAACTTCCGTAGCGCTTTTATTTGTGTCCTAACTCTGCCGCCAAATTTTCTCTAATCGTTCTAGGCGTTTTGCCCGATCGACATCTCGTTTGTGATGCAACAGAATGACGAGAACTAAGGCGATCGGTAATCCAATAAACATCACCGCGATCAAATCATTGGATAGTTGTTCGAGTTGATCAGCAGTTGAAAGTTTAACCGTGACGGATTCTTGAGTTTCGTCGATCGTACACATCAGCCCGCTCTGATTTTTGGTACAGGTCAAGTGATGAACCGTCTGATCAGGTTGAGCCGCGATCGCAGAAGAACTTCCTAATAGAGCAACACTTAACATCAGCGAGGGCAGATGTAGTAGACGCATATCAATCCCTTCCAAAAAGATCTGTATTATTGAATACCATTTTTTCAGAAGATGACTACCTCCGATCGGGCGAGTCGAATTTTTTGTCAGAATTCTATGACTCCGGTTTGTCTTTTCTACGCCATCCAGGTTTGACCACTTGACGAGCACGAGCGATCGCTAAACAATCATTCGGCAAATCTTCGGTAATCGTTGATCCTGCGGCAGTTGTGACATCTTCGCCGATCGTGATTGGGGCAACGAGGCAATTGTTTGAACCAATTTTTGTGCGATCGCCAATTTTCGTCGGGTATTTCTTCACACCGTCGTAGTTCACGGTAATCGTTCCCGCTCCAATATTGACGCGATTCCCGATCGTGGCATTGCCCAAGTATGAGAGATGAGCCGCATTTGTCCGCTCTCCTAAGGTTGTGTTCTTCAACTCCACAAAGTTTCCAACTCGGCAACCCGCACCGATTTCGACAGGTGATCTTAGATGCGAGTAGGGACCAATCTGAGCATTATCGTGAATTACACTGCCTGAAACAACTGAGAATAAAACTGTAACGTTTTCCCCAATTTGGCTATTTTCGACCAGGCTACCCGGACCAATTCGGCTTCCTGCTTTGATGATGGTATTGCCACGTAAATGAGTTTGAGGTTCGATCGTGACATTGGCTTCAAGTTCGACCGTATCATCGATCGTCACACTGGCAGGATCGATAATGGTCACACCTTCTTTCATCCAGCGATCGCGAATCCGGTTTTGCAAAATCGAATACGCTTCCGCGAGTTGAGCACGATCGTTAATTCCCAAAACTTCCTGATAGTCCGGTACATCTACTACAGTGACGGCATCAAAAAAGTTAATCGCATCCGTAATGTAATACTCTTTCTGATCATTATTCGAGGTCAGTTTGGGAAGAACTTGAACTAAGTCTTTCCATCGAAAACAATACGCGCCTGCATTCATTCGAGTATTGCAACGTTGTTCCGGAGTGCAATCGCGATCTTCAATAATTTCTGTCAAAATCTGATTCTCATCACAGAATACGCGCCCATATCCAGTTGGGTCGGGAACATGAGCCGCGAGTAAGGTTGCAGCATTTCCTTTCGATCGATGAGTGTCCAACAATAAAGCCAAGGTTTCAGGACGCAACAGCGGCAAATCGCCATTTAGCACGATCAGATCATCATCAAAATTCTCAAGCGATGGAATCAACTGCTGAATCGCGTGTCCTGTTCCCAACTGTTCAGTCTGTTCGACAAACTCAATTTCTGCGAGATAGTTCGCTAAAGATTCCCGCACCAAGTCCGCTTGATAACCAACAATAACCAATCGTCGCGATGGAGCGATCGTGCTAGTGCTGCCCAAAACTCGATCGATCAGCGATCGACTGCCCAATGGATGCAGCACCTTGGGTAAATCCGATTTCATCCGCGTTCCACGACCTGCCGCCAGAATTGCCACCGCTACCATAGCTTTTTCATTTCTCAATACGAGAGGGAGTATACCGTGAGTCGGTTTATTCCTTCATCCTCTAACCGATTTCCACCGGAGAGTTTTAAATTTTGGTTGAGTTAAATAGTACAATTGCTTTAGTTTCTCATTCGTTCTCATGCGTCGCGATTCGATTTTTTATGCACTGTTTCAACAATCCCCAACGCTTCTATTTGAACTTCTAGAAACTCCACCGTCTAACGCTGAGGAGTACCGCTTCGACTCAGTTGCGGTAAAAGAACCTAGAGCGGTAAAAGAACCTAGATTTGAGATTGACGGCGTGTTTCTGCCGCCTGAAAGCGAGACTCCTGGAATCGTCTTCTTTTGCGAAGTGCAGTTTCAGAAAGATGAACAGCTCTATGAACGATTATTTGGGGAATCGTTTTTGTATTTTTACCGAAACCGCGATCGTTTCTCCGATTGGCAAGCGGTTGTCATTTACCCGTCACGATCGAGCAGCAAGAGACTCGACCGTTTGAGGATTTGCTGAACGGAGATCGAGTGCATCGAATTTATCTGAATGAGTTAGGAGCCGTTGAGAATCTACCACTCGGAAGCGCTCTGATGGTGTTGACAACGACCCCGGAAAATCAAGCGGTTGAAACTGCGCGGGAATTACTCGATCGAGTTCGGCAGTCCGAAATCGCTGCACAAAGAAGGCGTGCCATCATAGAAATGATCACGACGATTCTGGTTTACAAATTTACCACTCTGTCTCGACGGGAGATTGAACAAATGCTTGGAACTGCACTGCAACAGACACGGGTTTATCAAGAAGCGAAAGAAGAGGGAAGAGAAGAAGGAAGAGGCGAAGGGCAACGATCGCTCATCCTCTTACTCCTGAATCAGAAGGTTGGAGCGCTATCGGAGGAAACGATCGCACAAATTTCGACGCTCAATCCTGAACAACTCGAAGCACTCGCGATCGCGCTTCTCAATTTCACCTCGATCGGCGATTTGACTGACTGGCTCGAACACTCTGTTTAGCAATTTTCAAAGTTCCAGCAAAAATTTGGAGATCGAACCCACGCTCTCGATCGAACAGCGTTATGATCGAAAATCCCGGATACCCCATTCGTAATTTGTGATTGAGTCGTCTCAAAGTGCTGTACCCTTGATTGCGTTTCTGCTCAATCGCGCCAATCCGATTACGAAACTCCGATCGACGAACTAAAGGAAAAAAGCACTGTGACGCATTCTGATTTTCTCGCTAAGTCCGATCCCGCTCTCGCTGAAATGATGCAACAAGAACTGCAACGTCAGCGGGATCACCTAGAACTGATTGCCAGCGAGAACTTTACCTCTGCTGCGGTAATGGAAGCTCAAGGATCTGTTCTCACAAATAAATATGCTGAAGGTCTGCCTTCAAAACGCTATTACGGCGGTTGTGAATTTGTCGATCGCGTCGAACAATTGGCAATCGATCGAGCAAAAGAACTTTTCGGAGCCGCTCACGCAAACGTGCAGCCTCACTCTGGCGCACAGGCGAATTTCGCAGTCTTTCTGACGCTGCTCCAACCCGGTGACACGATCATGGGAATGGACTTGTCTCATGGTGGACACTTGACCCACGGATCGCCCGTGAACGTTTCGGGCAAATGGTTCAAGGTGCAGCACTATGGCGTAAGTCAAACCACTGAGCGTCTAGATTTTGATCAAATTCGCGATCTGGCACTGCAACATCGTCCGAAGCTTTTGATCTGTGGTTACTCGGCTTACCCGCGTGTGATCGAATTCGAGAAATTTAGAGCGATCGCAGATGAGATTGGTGCGTATCTCTTAGCGGATATTGCTCACATTGCGGGATTGGTCGCATCTGGACATCATCCGAATCCGATTCCTTACTGTGATGTTGTCACGACGACGACTCACAAAACCTTGAGAGGTCCGAGAGGTGGACTGATCCTGACTCGTGATGCAGAACTCGGTAAGCAGTTGGATAAATCAGTATTCCCTGGTAGCCAAGGCGGACCTCTAGAGCATGTGATTGCTGGAAAAGCTGCTGCATTCGGGGAAGCGCTCAAGCCTGAGTTTAAAACCTATTCAGGTCAAGTGATCGAGAACGCGAAAGCGATGGCAACTCAGCTTCAAAATCGCGGCATCAAGTTGGTTTCTGATGGTACAGATAATCACTTGATGCTGGTTGACTTGCGATCGATCAATATGACCGGAAAAGTAGCCGATCAACTGGTCAGCGGCGTAAACATTACCGCGAATAAGAACACCGTTCCGTTTGATCCCGCTTCTCCGTTTGTCACAAGCGGTCTGAGACTTGGATCGCCTGCGATGACGACTCGCGGAATGGGAACGGTAGAATTTACCGAAATCGCGAATATTATTGCCGATCGCTTACTGAATCCTGAAGATGAAAGTGTCGCTCAGGATTGCCGTCGTCGAGTCGCGGCATTGTGCGATCGCTTCCCGCTCTATCCGCATCTCAGTGCTCAAGTTCCAGCATTGGTATAAATTCTCCCGATTTAATTAGGGGCAACTGAATAAGCTTAACGAGGGCATCCTGAAACGGATGCCTTTCTTTTTGCAAACTGCTGACTTTAGGCAGATGACGATCGACCTAAAAAATTTCTGAATGAAACAGAGAAATTCGTTCATAATTCTTTGCTGAGTATTGTTGAATCTGTAGTACACTCTGCCTGAAGCTTTTGTCCTTCTTACCTGCAAGTTCTGATGCCGTTTTTTGCTCTTGCCACGTTTCTGATTTCATTCTTGGTTGTCCTTGTTGCAACCCCGATCGTGAATCGCCTCGGTAGACGAGTGGGATTAGTCGATCAGCCAAATCACCGCAAAGTCCATAAGCGCCCGATGGTTCGACTGGGCGGCGTGGCAATGTTTATCGGTGTGGTGGTCGCTCTATTAATTGTTTGGTCGATCGGCGGATTTGGAGTTCTCAAGCCTGGAAAAGAATCGGAAGTTTGGGGAGTGGCAATCGGTGGGATTGCCTTCTTTTTGATCGGACTTGCGGACGATTTGTTCAATCTTTCACCCAAAACTCGATTAGTGTTGCAGTTTGTTGTCGCGGGTTTAGCTTGGCAGTCGGGAGTCCAGATCGATTTCTTGACAAACCCGATCGCGGGTCTTGTTTCGCTGCCTGAATGGGCGAGTTTGCCGATTACGGTGATTTGGCTGGTCGGAATGGCGAACGCGATTAATTGGATTGATGGACTCGATGGATTAGCAGCGGGTGTTTCAGGAATAGCAGCGTTTGTCATGTTCTGGACTTGTCTATTCATGGGACAGCCGCAAGCCGCATTATTCGCAGCAGCATTAGCGGGCGCGACCTTTGGATTTTTGCGCTACAACTTCAATCCAGCTCAGATTTTTATGGGTGACGGAGGCGCGTATTTTATTGGGTTTACGCTGGCGGGTGTTGGCATCATTGGCTTGGTGAAGAGTGTCACAACCGTTGCAGTTCTATTGCCTTACGTGATTTTGGCGGTTCCCATTTTGGATATGTCGGCGGTGATTGTCGATCGCTTACGTCGCGGAAAATCTCCCTTCGTTGCGGATAAACGCCACTTGCATCATCGACTATTGAAAGCAGGACTGTCTCAAAGATTGGCAGTGCTATTTATTTACTCGCTAACCTTATGGGCGGGAAGTTTGGCGATGGCAGTGTCCGGAATGCCGAGCGGTGTCGGATATGCGATCGCAGCTACAATCATCTTGAGCGTGACCAGTTGGCAAGTGTGGCGGACAGCAAGATGAATGCGGAAATTATTAGCGTCGGAACTGAGTTGCTTCTGGGAGATATCCTGAACTCGAATGCTCAGTTTCTCGCGCAAGAGTTTGCCAAATTGGGTATTCCGCATTATTTCCAAACGGTTGTTGGGGATAATCCGGAGCGACTGAAGCAAGCGATCGGGATTGCCAGCGATCGAGCAAATTTAATCGTGTTCACGGGTGGCTTGGGTCCGACTCCAGATGATCTGACCACTGAAACGATCGCAGATTTTTTCTCGACTCCTTTGATTGAGAAACCCGAAATCGTTGAGGATATCGCCGCAAAATTCGCTCAGCGTGGTCGCCAGATGACCGATAACAATCGCAAACAAGCGCTATTTCCTCAAGGTGCAAACACTCTCTACAATGCACTAGGAAGCGCTCCAGGTATGATCTGGCAGCCTCGCCCGAATTTGACGATTCTCACATTTCCGGGCGTTCCAACTGAGATGAAATACATGTGGCACGAGGTGGCTGTGCCGTATCTCAGAGGACAGGGATGGGGCAAAGAAATTATTGTGAGTCGCACTTTGCGATTTTGGGGAATTTCAGAATCGGCTCTAGCAGAAAAGGTTGGAAGCTTTTTCGACTTGCAAAATCCAACCGTCGCGCCTTATGCGAATTATGGACAGGTGAAGCTGAGAATTTCTACCAAATCGCCTTCAGAGCAAGCCGCTCAGGAATTAATCGCGCCCGTTGAAGAGCAATTGAGAGCGATCGCTGGAATTGATTGTTATGGAGCCGATGAGGATTCTTTGGCTTCCGTTGTTGGAGAGATTTTGATGGCTCAAAAATCGACTTTGAGCGTGGCGGAATCCTGCACAGGGGGCGGTTTGGGTCAAATGCTGACTGCTGTAGCGGGAAGTTCAGTTTATTTCTGGGGTGGAGTCATTTCTTATGACAATTCCGTAAAAGAGAATCTTTTAGGCGTTGATCCGAACGCGATCGCAACTCAAGGAGCGGTTAGCGCGATCGTGGCTGAACAAATGGCAGCGGGAGTGCGATCGCGACTCAATACCACCTGGGGCATCAGTATCACAGGAGTTGCAGGTCCCGGAGGCGGCTCAGATGAAAAACCTGTGGGACTCGTTTATATTGGGTTAGCGAATGCGGAAGGGGCAACCAGTCAGCGATATCGATTTGGCGATCGAGGACGGGATTGGATTCGCCAAGTCAGTGCTTGCAGCGCTTTAGATCAACTTAGACGAAGATTGTTAAGCAATGTATAAGTTTTGTGGCTTGATTTTAATCTGTCTTTCGGTATGATGAATAAGTACCAATTCTCTACCCTTGGGGATCATTGGTATTCAATAAGCTCCCTGCTAGAATCAAACTATAAAAGTCGGAATCTAGTACAGTTTAGACCCTATCAAAGGAGCCGTCTGACCGATGGATTACATTGAAAAGGTATTGGAAAAGCTCAAAGAATGGGCGCGTCGCGTGATCGAAACTCTGTTGGGTCCTGAAGAAGAACCGGAGCCGGAGCTAATTCCGATTCCTGTACGCGATCGTCACCGCTAATCTACAGACTGCGGGGCAAATCGATTGAGCAGTATTTTGGTTCTCCACGGACCCAACCTTAATCTTCTGGGTAAGCGAGAGCCTGGGGTTTATGGTGTGGTGACGCTGGAGCAAATTAATCAGCGCCTATCCGAAGAAGCTCGATCTCTAGAGGTTGAACTTGCGATCCTGCAATCAAACCATGAAGGTGTTCTGGTCGATGCAGTTCAGGCTGCAATGGGCGAACACCAAGGCATTTTAATTAATCCAGGCGCATATACGCACACGAGCGTTGCAATCCGGGATGCGATCGCGGCTGTGAATCTCCCTACAGTTGAGGTGCACCTCAGCAATATTCACAAGCGCGAAGAATTTCGACATCATTCTTATATTGCACCTGTCGCGATCGGACAAATTTGTGGATTTGGAGCCGAGAGCTACCGTTTAGGACTTCATGCGCTTGTAAACTATTTGAGACAAGCTTAGTGTGGCTCTATGGAAGGTGCGGTGAAGTTGGCGGTTAATGGGACATTAATGCGCGGCTTGGAATTGAATCCGAATTTATTGGCGATCGACGCTCAGTTTCTCAGGGAAACTCAGACTGAGCCAGCGTATCGAATTTGGTCGATTGGCGATCGACATCCTGCAATGCTGAAAGTGAAAGAAGGCGGAGTCGCGATCGCGGTTGAAGTCTGGGCAGTTCCAGCGAGTGGATTAGCGACTTTACTCATGCAAGAACCACCAGGATTGTGCATCGGGAAGGTTCAACTCGCAGACGGTGAGGAAGTTCTGGGAGTATTAGGTGAGCCTTTTCTGTGTGAAGGACAAACTGAAATTACGCAGTTTGGTGGCTGGAGAGCTTATATCGGGAGCAAATAGATGGATGAGTTTGTAGAGATAATGTCTGAAGTAATCGGATTGCCCATTCCAGAAGAGTATCGCGAAGGTGTGGTTGCTAACCTGGAGCGAATCCAAACAGTCGCGCAATTCGTTTTAGAGTTTCCGTTGCCTGATGAGATCGAAGCTGCTCCGGTGTTTGAACCATGACGATTCCTGATGCTACTCAACTCTCGATCGCGGTTCGTAACCAAGAAGTTTCTGCTCGATCCGTGACCGCCGCCGCTCTCGCCAAAATTGCAGCGCAGAATCAGATTTACAACTGTTTCACAACGGTTTTATCAGAATCAGCGTTAGAAGATGCCGATCGTATTGATCAAAAAATTGCCGCAGGTGAAGATCCAGGCGCACTTGCAGGCGTTCCATTTGCGGTAAAAGACCTCTTCGATGTCGCTGGAATTCCAACTCTAGCAGGCTCCAAAATCAACGCAGGAAAGCCTCCAGCCGCTCAAGATGCAACCCTAGTCAAACGATTGAAGGAAGCGGGCGCGATTCTGGTTGGAGCGCTGAATATGGATGAATTCGCTTACGGGTTCACCACTGAGAACGCGCACTATGGAGCCACTCGCAATCCGCATGATCTCGATCGCATTTGTGGCGGTTCATCTGGAGGATCGGCAGCCGCGATCGCATCAGGTTTAGTTCCTTTCAGCTTAGGCTCTGATACGAATGGCTCAATCCGAGTACCTGCCTCATTTTGTGGAATCTTCGGACTGAAGCCGACTTATGGAAGACTATCGCGATCAGGAGCTTATCCGTTTGTTGGCAGCTTGGATCATGTCGGTCCATTTGCTCGATCGGTTCGTGATATTGCACTCTTGTTTGATTTAATGCAAGGACACGATCCGAGCGATCCAGTTTGTACAAAGCGATCGCCCGAATTCTGTTTGCCCGAACTATCCAAAGGCAGTGAAGGATTGAGAATTGCGATCGCGGATGAATACTTTGCGAAAAGTGCAGAACCCGAAGTTTTCGCTGCACTCGAACAGGTCGCACAAGCATTAGATGCCACTCAACGGGTCACTTTACCCGCAGCAGGACGCGCCAGAGCAGCAGCATTCGTCATCACTGCAACTGAGGGAGCAAATCTGCATTTTGAAGAGTTGAAGACTCGACCCCAGGATTTTGATTTTGCAGTGCGCGATCGACTGTTAGCAGGCGCATTCGTTCCGGGACATTGGTACTTGCAAGCGCAACGATTTCGCCAATGGTTTCGCGATCGAGTTCGAGAAATTTTTCAAGAAGTTGACATTATCCTCGCTCCTTCTACGCCTTGTGTTGCACCTCGAATTGGACAGCAGATGATGACCTTAGACGGGCAGGAAATGTTAGTGCGTCCGAATTTGGGACTGTTTACACAACCGCTCTCGTTTATTGGATTGCCAATCATTTCGGTTCCAGTGAAGCGATCGGGGTTACCGATCGGGGTTCAAATCATTGCGGCTCCGTATCAAGAAGCGCTCGTACTGCGGGTAGCAGCGGAATTGGAAGCGAAGGGAATTGTTGCGGCTCCGGTTGTCGATCGTTCTTAGGGATTGTCAGGCAATAATTTCACGCTCTCATCTTCGGCATTTCTCCCTCTCCGATCGCTCCAGGAGTTTACAACTGCGCTTCGGGAGGTCTCAGATTCGCTCTACGAGGTCTCGGATTGACTGTGGGAGTTTATAAATGCACTCTAGGAGTTCACAAATTAACTGTGGGAGTTCACAAATTAACTGTGGGAGTTCACAAATTAACTGTGGGAGTTCACGGTAAGTTTATCTGCGATCGCAGACAGCAGACCTGAAGGTGGCAGAATTCCCGTCGCTCAGGCAAATCTGAATCGTCAGAGACCCTTCCGGTTCTCCACGAGTTCAAACCGTGAAGCTATTTCTTGACTACGCCTTAGTTGAGCGGGTTTGAGCAGATCTGTTTCTTCGTTGCTCACTCGCCCCGGAATGGAATTCGGGGCTAATAGAACGAAGTCCCTTCAGGACTAAGGAATATCGCTAGTTGTGAGTTCCTTCAGATGGATTTTTTCTAACTAGACCAGAGTTTCATTCACGAACGGGAGCGGAACGCAGCGAATAAGTTTCCCGATCGTTAACTCTTTCAACAATGTTGATCAGAGAATTCAGCAAACGGGTATCTATGGATCTTGTGAATTGTTTCAATTTAGCAAGATTCAGGAGAAAAACTTTGCTTTACTCAACACTCCTTGCCACGATGCCCCGCACGATCGAATGGTCGCCCGCAGTCGGATTAACCATGACTTTGTGTTGTCTATTCTCAGTTGCGATCGGACGTTTTGCGATCAAAAACCGTGGAGTCGGACCCAAATTACCGCTCGAATCTCCTGCATTGTTTGAAGGTTTCGGAGTCCCCGAACTACTTGGAACCATGAGCTTCGGTCACGTTCTCGGCGCAGGTGTGATTCTTGGACTGAGCAACGCTGGCGTTTTGTAATGGAAAATCACCGTGTACGCACAATGCCTGTGTGTACACGGGTTTACACACCCTGTGGAACTTCAGTCCAGATTGAAGTCGTTTGTCTCAAACTGGTATGTGTCCCATTGCCTAAGATTAAGTGATCCAAAATGGGAATTCCAAGAAATCGAGCGCCTTCTAAGAGTTGATGAGTCAGTGAAATGTCCTCTGCGCTCGGTTCAGTATTTCCAGAGGGATGATTGTGAGCAACGATCGCTCTTGTTCCCCCTTGCCGAATGATTTCTCGAAAAATCTCGCGTGGATGTGCCAACGTTTCAGTGGCAGTCCCGATCGTAATTACCTGCGTGGCAATCAATCGATTTTTCACATCCAGAATCAGAACCGCAAATCGCTCTTGTGTTTGCCACATTAATTCGTGACTCAGAGCAGCAGCGGCAACATTTGGGTCATCAATGATCGTCTTTTCAGGAGGACGCGATTGATAAACTCGCTTTCCAAGCTCGATCGCTGCCAAAATCGTCGTTGCTTTCGCCGTTCCCACTCCCGGAACTTTGACTAACTCTGCAATGTTGACTTCTCGTAATGCACTTAACGGATCGCGATCGTTCCGACTCAATTCCTGCAAAATGTACTGTCCCAATCCCACGGCTGAAAGTTTTCCTGACCCGGTACTGAGCAAAATCGCTAAAAGTTCGGCAGTCGAAAGCGTTCTTGCACCTTGAGCAATCAGACGTTCGCGGGGACGTTCACTTTCAGGTAAATCAGCAATTCGGAACGAATATGACATATAGCAGCGATCGTAAAGAGGTTTCTCAATTAATCCCTTCTAGCAAATGCAACGTGACAGTGCAGAACAAGCGATAATCTTGTCAGATGAAATGGCAAAGGTTATGTGGAATGCAAGGTTAGTGTCTGGTGTGGTTTGGGGAAGTGTGGTAGGTATTGTGCTGTGTCAATCTGTGAATGCAGCGCGATCGCAAGACTATACACCCGCGCAGTTTATTTCTGTTCTCAATGGTTTGGGTTATGCCGTTCCGCTCGATGCGCGAATTGATGATCCCCGTGTTCAGCAAGCAATCCGAGATTTTCAAATTCAGTTTCGCTTACCTGTCGATGGCACGTTGAATAATCCAACTCAGGATCGAGCAGCGGATATTGTCAGAACGCTTCAATCTGCGTTAAATCGTACAGTGAAGCCGTCTCCGCAACTTCCTGCGACTCAGTTTTATGGGAGACAAACCGAAGCGGCAGTAAGACTATTTCAACAGCAGAATCGTTTACCTGCAACCGGGATTGCTACGCTCGAAACTCGACAGCGATTGAATGAGATTGTCAGCGATGCAGAACCGCGACAGCCTACGAATCCGACGAGTTCAGCGAATCCACCTCGATCGCAATTATTCATCTATACCGAACCCGAAATCAAAGCGATCTTGACTGGATTTGGCTATGACATCAATTCGCAAGCTCCGTTATCTGATCCGCCGACCGTTCGAGCGATTCGGGAGCTTCAGCGAAATTATGGACTGTCTGAAACGGGAGCCATCGATCGAGCCACCGAAGAGAAGTTTTCCAGCGTAATGCGAAATCTGCGGAACAATCTGAGGGTGATTTTGAGGAGTAATTTCGCGATCGCACAATACTACGATGCTGCAACTCAAGCTGCCGTTCGACAGTTCCAAGCCCGAAACGGATTGCGCGTGACTGGCATCGCAGATCTGTCTGTCCGCAGTCGAATCGATGCAGCAGCGCGTCGAAATTGAACTGCTCGTGCAGGACTTTCCGCAATCGGACCCTCAAAAGATTTTTGCTTCGATTTGAACACTCTGAACTACACTGAAAACGCAGATTTTCGAGCTTCCTAGTTCTTCAAAAGCTTTCAATCGAGGAGTCTACCCCCATGCGTCACAGTTCTCTCAATCCCAAACTCCAACAGGCGTTAAGCTGCCTCGATTTGCGCTTAGAAGACGAACTGACCCGCTATCGACGACAAAAAGCCGGGTTGAGCGTCGCCCCGATCGTCATGCGCCCCAAACAGCCCAAGAAATCGATCGAGCAACCCCAATCCAATTCTGATGCTCCCCCAAAAGCGATTTCGTTCGATCTCGGCAAACCTGCAATGCCAGAGATGAATGCGATCGACGACGAAAGCGCAATGATTCCCTATGAACCAGAAACCGCTGGAGATGCCTTATTTGAAATAGCAAACGAAGGCGAACCCACTCCACCCGATGACTATCTCGAATCGTCTGAGCATCTTTTGAGAAGCCTGGAGCGCGAAGAAGCCAAAGTCGAAGTCGAACGCGGATTTTTGCAAAGTCTCTCGACTCCACTCGGAATTGGTTCGATGTTGACGCTCTTACTATCGAGCGCGATGTTGGGCTACGTGATTATGAATCCTTCGATCTTGAGTGGAATCGCTCAACAATTCACACAGCCTGAAGTTGCAGAATCTCCAGTTGCAGAAGTTACAACTGGAGACATTCCAAATTCTCCGCCGCTCGATCGAGATGAATTCTCCGATCTCGGTTTAGACACGCTCTCGGTGATCAGAACGAAACCCGCTCCGGTTGCTACTTCACCCGCTCCGTCTCCGAGTCCGTCCCCAACCACTTCACCTGCTGCCCCAAGTGCGATCGTACCTCCATCGCCCTCTGTTTCTCCTTCCCCGATTGCAGGCTCTTCCGTCCTTCTCCCCTCTGTGACCGTCCCTCGCACCCCAACTCCCCAACCCCCCACTCCCAACTCCCCACAGCGCTCCCAATTCTACCGAGTTGAAATCCCCTTCACAGGCGATCAATCCCTTGCTGCCGCCCGTCAAATCGTCCCGGATGCCTTTGTCCGTTCCGATGGCAAAATCCAGCTTGCCGCCACGGTAACCGAATCCGAGGCTCAACAGAAAGCCCAAGACTTCAAGAATCGCGGACTCGCTGCCGCCGTTCAGAAGCCTTAATCTAACAATTGTTAGACGAATCGATTCCATCTCGTGCGGTAGGATTTAGGGAAAGCGCTGATTGAATTCTTGCTGGGAGTTGCTGATATGGGATTGTTTGACCGAATTTGGCGGGCTATTCGTGCGAATCTCAATCATCTGGTGGGACAGTTAGAAGATCCAGAGAAAATTCTGGAACAGACTGTCATCGATATGCAGGATGATTTGATTCGTCTGCGGCAAGCGGTGGCTCAAGCGATCGCAACTCAAAAGCGAACTGAACGTCAAGCCTCTCAAGCTCGATCGAGTTCTGAAGAATGGTATCGCCGCGCTCAGTTAGCATTAACCAAAGGCGACGAGAATTTGGCGCGTGAAGCCCTCGCTCGTCGAAAGAGCTATGTCGAAACGGCGAATGCAATGGAATCGCAGTTAGAGCAGCAAAGTTCTGTGGTGAAACAACTGAAGCAGAATATGTTGAAGCTCGAAGGCAAGATTTCAGAAGCGAAGACCAAGAAAGATATGTACGTTGCACGAGCGCGATCGGCAAAAGCGTCTGAACAACTGAACGAAATGCTCGGTCGTGTGGGAACGGGAAGCGCGATGAATGCGTTTGAGCGGATGGAAGAGAAAGTTTTACAACTCGAAGCGCGATCGGAAGCGATGGCAGAATTGGGAGGCGATGATCTCGAAAAGCGGTTTGAAGCCTTGGGGCAAGGCGATGATCTGGATGCTGAACTTGCTGCAATGAAAGGTCAAATCAGCGGCAATTTACCGCCTGCGAAACCTGCGATCGATCCAGAGTTAGAGAAACTACGATCGGAAATTCGCGGTTCTTAACACAATAGATAGACGGCATTGCTAGATCACAAGTTCTATAACAGTCATGATGAGATCAAACCGATAACCATGACTGTACAAGATTTAAGAAAAAGCGACATGATGGCACATTTGCTCGATTCGCTTGAATCAGGTGAAGATATTGGACACTATGGACGCTTGGTATTTGCAATGGTGGCGCGTCATTTCCTATCCAAAGAAGAAGTGATCGAATACTTGCTGAAAGACAAAGACTGCAACGAAGAAGAAGCAAAATCCTTGTATCAACAAGTCGAAGGCAAAGACTACAATCCACCAAAGCGCGATCGAGTTCTGGCATGGCAACAAGAGCAAGAGTTTCCGATCTGCCCAAATCCTGATGATCCAGATGCTTGCAATGTCTATCGAGATTTAGAATTTCCGCAGCACGTTTACGAGCATATTTCGAGCTACTACGCTCACAAGGCATAATTGAGAAGCGCGATCGGGCAATTGTTCGATCGCGCTTCTCAGCAACAGAAATGGCAAACTGGAGTAAGCCACCCGTGCCAAAGAAACTCCATGTTGCAGAAAATTGAGAATTGGGTAGAAACAATCTCTCCGAAATTTGAATTCCTGATCGTAATCCTTGTTGCGTTTGGATACTTCTGCGTTAGTTCTTTATTTTCACTCGTCTTTCACACTCGCAAAGCTCTATTTAGGGCTTGCTGAAAAAGTCATTCTGTAAAAACTGGATCACAGACTTCTCTGAATCTGCATCCTTTTATTTATGCGATCGCCAATTGCCATTGATTCGGTTGTCGCCGTGTTCGATGTAATTCAAAG